>JAKAZA010000135.1 GCA_021816155.1 Pseudomonadota bacterium
GCGCCAGGCCGCGCGGCCGGGCGACTTTGAGAAGAATTCCGGCAGCGCCCGCGCCTCGTCCACCGGGATGGACTTGCGCGCCCTGGCCTCGCCGTCATCCCGCTCGAGCACCATCAGGTCCGGGTGTGCGCGGCCCGCCACCTGGCGGAATACGGGATCGTCGGGGCTGGCGCCGAGGACGCCGTAAGCGGGATCCGGCCGCGCGCCCAGCAGCCGCCGCGCGGCGCGATAGGCGAATGTCGCCTTGCCGACGCCCTCGGCCCCGACAAGCAACCAGGCATGGTGCAGGCGTCCCCGCTCGGCGGCGTCGAGAAACGCCTGCTCGGCCGTCGCCAGGCCTTCCAGCCCGGTCGCGACGCGAGGGTGGACGATGCCGGTCATGGCGAGAGGCGCGCCGAAACCTCGGCCCAGATCGCCGACTCGACCGCATCGGGCGGCTGGGCCGCATCGATCACGGCGCAGCGGTCGGCCTCGACCCGCGCGATCGCAAGAAAGCCCTCCCGCAGCCGCTCGTGGAACTCGAGGCCCTTGGCCTCGAATCGCGTCTCCCCGCCGGGCCGCGCCGCCGCGCGCTCCAGACCCTGAGCCGGCGGCAAGTCGAGCACCAGTGTCAGGTCGGGCTTCAGCTCGGCCAGCACGTACCGCTCCAGCGCCTGGATGAACGAGGCTGGCGCGCCGCCACCCGCGCCCTGGTAGGCACGGGTGGAGTCGGCGAAGCGGTCGCTGATGATCCAGTCGCCGGCGGTCAGCGCGGGCGCGATGGTGCGCTCGATGTGGTCGCGCCGCGCCGCGTACATGAGCAGCGCCTCGGTCGTCGGCGACCAGCGGTCGGCGCCGCCTGTGACGAGGAGCTCGCGAATGCTCTCGGCCCCCGGTGAACCGCCCGGCTCGCGGGTCGTCACCACGCTGAGCCCGCGCGCCGAGAGCCGGGCGGCCAGCCGGCGCGCCTGCGTCGACTTGCCGGCGCCCTCCCCACCTTCGAGCGTGATGAATCGTCCCTTGGCCACCGCCGCCAAATGGGGGGCGGGGCGCCGGTTTGTCCAGCGTCCGAGGGCGTTGCTTGGCCTTGCGCGATCCCTCCCGACCGGGTGAAGAGTCACCCCGTGACGAACACCCTGGTCAGGACCCGCGCTCGCAAGGCCACGCTCCGACGGCGGCTGCACAGCGAGCTGAACCCGCGACGTCGCCGGCGGGGCCTCTCGCCGATCAACACGGCCATCGTGGCGATCATCATCATTTCCGTCGTCGGCGCGGTGGTCGAGACCGAGCCGGCCGTCCACCTCGTCTACGGGCGGCTTCTCAGCGACGCGGAGCGTGTCTTCGCCTGGATATTCGCGGTCGAATACGGGCTGAGGCTCTGGGTGGTGGTCGAGCAGGCCCAGTATCGCCACCCGATCTGGGGCCGTCTGCGCTGGGCCCTGACGCCGATGGCGATCATCGACCTGCTCGCCTGGGCGCCGACCCTGCTGTTGCCCGGACTGGCCCCCGCCGAGATCCTGCGCATCTTCCGTCTGATCCGCATCCTGCGGCTGGCGAAGCTGGGGCGCATGTCGCGCGCCTGGCGGCTGATCGGCGAGGCGGTCGCCGCGCGCCGTTTCGAGCTTGCCGTGGTCGCGGGCGGCGGCCTCTTCGTCATCCTGGCGGCGGCCACTATGCTCTATGGCGTCGAAGGACGCGGCCAGCCGGCCGAGTTCGGCAGCATCCCCCGCGCGCTATGGTGGGAAGTGCGGCTGCTTACCGGCCTTGGGCGCGACTACTATCCCCAGACGGCCATCGGCAAGATGCTCGCCGTATTGACCGCAGTGACCGGGATCGGGCTGGTGGCGGCGCCGACCGGAATCCTGGCCGGCGCGTTCAGCGAAGCCTTCCAGCGCCACCGGCACGAACAGGACCACGACCAAGACACATGATCGAGCGCCAGATCGACATACCCACGCCCGACGGGGCCACGACCACCTTCATCTGCCACCCCGAACGCGGCGGCCCGCACCCGGCGATCCTGTTCTTCATGGACGCACCGGCCATCCGCGAAGAGCTGCGCGACATGGCCCGGCGGCTCGGCACGGCCGGGTACTACGTGATGCTCCCCAACCTTTACTACCGCGCCGGGGTCATGGAACTGGGTCCACTGACCGACGAGACGGCGCGCGAGCGGATGTTCGGCCTGATGAACGGGCTCTCGATCGCCATGGTGATGTCGGATGCGAAGGTGCTGATACGTTACCTCGACGCCGATCCCGCCGCGCGGCCCGGGTCGATCGGCGCGCTGGGCTACTGCATGAGCGGCCAGTTCGCGATCAACGCCGCGGCGAGCTTCCCGGACCGGGTCGCGGCGGCGGCCTCGATCTACGGGACCTATCTCGTCACCGACAAGCCGGACAGCCCGCACCTCCAGGCCCACAAGACCAAGGCCGAGCTCTATTTCGCCTGCGCCGAGACCGATCGCTGGGCTCCGCCAGAGACGATCGAGGCGCTCAGCAAATCCCTGCAAGGATCTGACGTAAAAGCAGAAGTGGAACTTTATCCCGGAGCTGAACACGGCTTCGCCTTCCCGCAGCGTGCGGCCTACGACAAGGCGTCGGCCGAGCGGCATTGGGAGCGGCTGTTGGGGCTCTACCGGCGGAGGGTCGGCTGATGCCCTGGCGGATCGGACTTCTAGGCGCTTCGAAAATCGCCCGCGGTGCGGTGATCGCGCCGGCCAGGACCAATCCGGACTTCGAGGTCGTCGCGGTCGGCGCCCGCGATCCGGCCCGCGCCCGCGCCTACGCCGACGAGCACGGGGTCGCCGGCGTGTCGGGCTCGTACGCCGACCTCGTGCGGCGCGACGACGTCGATGTCGTCTACAACGCGCTTCCGCCCGCCGGCCACGCCGAGTGGACGATCGCGGCTCTGGAGGCCGGCAAGGCGGTGCTCTGCGAGAAGCCGTTCGCGATGAACGCGAGCGAGGCCAAATCAATGACGGAGGCCGCGGCGCGGACCGGAGGCTTGCTGATCGAGGCGTTCCACTATCGACACCATGCCGTCGTCCGGCGCGCCGAGGCGCTGATCCGTCAAGGCGCGCTGGGCGGCCTCGTCAGCGCGTCGGCCGAATTCAGGGGCACGATCGCACGCTCGCCAGACGAGCTGCGCTGGCGGCGGGACCTCGGTGGCGGGGGCCTGATGGATCTCGGCTGCTACCCCGTGCACGCGCTGCGCACGCTGGTAGGCGCCGAGCCGCGGGTCATTTCCGCCGAAGCGACGTTCGAGGACGGCGTCGACATCGAGCTCTCGGCGCAGTTCGAGTTCCCGGGCGGCGTCACCGCGCGGATGGCCTCGTCCATGGTCGCGCCAGCCTTCTCCGCGCCGCTGCGCATCGAGGGCGAGTTGGGCAGCCTCGAGATCATCAACTACCTCGCCCCGCAGATGGGCTGCCGCTTCACCACCGTGATCGGCGGCGAGACGACGACGCAACCCACCGATGGCCCTGGCACGTACGCCGCCCAGCTGATCCATCTCGGCGAGGTGCTCGCCGGCAGGGCGACGTCGCTGACCGGTGGGACCGACGCGGTCGCGAACATGGCGGCCATCGACGCGATCTACGCCGCGGCGGGACGGCCGCCAGCGTGAATGCGGCTCGGTCCGCGCGCCTCCGCGCTGGACGGACTCGAGCAGGGGCTCCATCCTGCCGGCATGGACATCGACGCCGGGCCGCCGAAGGCGGCGGCCGACCAGCACCCGGTCTTCCGCCTTCTTGAGATCATGGCGCGGCTGCGCGCGCCCGAGGGCGGCTGCCCGTGGGACCTAGCGCAGACCTTCGCCACCATCTCACCCTACACGATCGAAGAAGCCTACGAAGTGGCCGACGCGATCGAGCGCGGCGACCTCGACGACCTGAAGGACGAACTCGGCGACCTTCTGCTGCAGGTGGTCTTCCATGCCCGCATGGCCGAGGAGGCCGGCGCCTTCGCCTTCGCGGACGTCGCGACGGCGATCAACGACAAGATGGTGCGCCGCCACCCGCACGTGTTCGGCGACGTCCGCCACGCCTCGGTGGCCGAGCAGACGGCGGCCTGGGACGCGATCAAGGCCGGCGAACGCGCCGCCAAATCGGGCGGGGCCGAGGTCGCCAGCCTGCTGGACGACGTGCCGGTGGCTCTGCCCGCCCTCACTCGCGCGGTGAAGCTGTCGAAGCGCGCGGCGAAGGTCGGCTTCGTCTGGCCTTCGGCGGCCGAGGTGCTGGCCAAGCTTCGCGAGGAGACGGCCGAGCTCGAGGCTGAGATCTCGGCCGGCGAGGCCGATCCCGCGCGCATTGAGGACGAGCTCGGCGACGTGCTCTTCGTCTGCGCCAACCTCGCCCGCGAGCTCGACATCGACCCGGAGAAGGCGCTGCGCGGAACCAACGCTAAATTTGTGCGTCGCTTCCAGTTCATAGAGGCTGCGCTCGCCGCCAAGGGCTCGTCGCCCGAGCAGTCCGACCTCGCGGAAATGGACGCGCTGTGGAACGCCGCGAAGGCTGCGGAGAGACGCTAGGCCGAGCCGCCTGATCGCGTCGCTCAGGCCTTCGTCACGCTGATAGTCCCCGCGGGCGCGGGCTTCAGCAGGTGGGCGACGTCGGCGTCGACGGTCAGCCACTCGCGCCAGTCGGTGGGCGATACAATCACCGGCTGTCGATCATGGTAGGGCGCGATGTCCGGGCCCGGCTCGCAGGTGAGCAGGGTGAAGTGGTCGTCGCGGACGAGGCCGGCGAAGCAGAAGAAAGGCTCGCCGACCACCGTGCAGCGCCACTTGGTCTTCGGATACTTTTCGCCGGTGAACTCGAAGAAGCAGCTCGCCGGCGCGAGGCAGCGGCCGTGGGTGAAACGACGGTTCTCGGAGCGGAAGTTGATCACCGGACCGGCCTTGGGCCTTGGCGGCGCGAAACCCCAGCGCAGCTCGTCGAGCCGCACGCCGTCCTCGAACGGGCGGATGATCGGGGCGGCGTCGGTCGGTCGGATCTCGTCCAGCGGCGCGAGGTTGGGCGCCGCGGTGGGCCAGCGGAGCGGCAGGTCCTGCTGCGAGAAGCGCTCGCGCAGCAGATGGAGCGGCGAGTTGTAGCCATAGCGGTTGCACATAGCCCTGCCCGCTTAGCCGGGTTGCACGTGCGAAGCGACGGTCAGTCCACGCGGCCCCAGCCGATCAGCGTCTCGACCGCCTCGGCAGTCGGCCGGCCGCGCAGGGCCTCGACCAGCTACTCCGCCGCCGCGATAAGCGCGCCGGGGCGCAGGCTCTCGAACCGGGCCAGCGCCGCCGGCGCCAGCCTCGCCGTCACGATCACACCCTCCTCGCCCTGAGCGCGCTCCACGACGCGGCCGTGGCGATATAGCCAGGCGAGGCCTTCGCCGTCGGCGGCGGCGAGCGCAAACGTCATCAGCGGCCCCTCGTCGACGATCTCGGCGAGGCGATCTGTCAGGCGGCCAACGCCCTCGCCGGTGACGGCTGAGACGGCGATCGCGCCGGCGGCGGCGCGGGCCGCGCGGGCTGAGAGGAACTGTCGCCCCTCGCCGGACAAGAGGTCGATCTTGTTCCACACTTCCAACACGCGCTGGTGACCGGCTTCGCCCGCGCCGAGCTCCGCCAGCACGCCGCGCACGTCGGCTGCCTCCGCCTCGCTCTCGGGACTGGCGATATCCCGCACGTGCAGGATGATGTCGGCCTCGCGCACCTCGTCGAGCGTGGCGCGGAACGCCTCGACCAGCTCGTGCGGCAGGCTCGAGATGAAACCCACCGTGTCGGACAGGATCACGGGCCGTCCCCCTGGCAGCTGCAGACGTCGCATGGTGGGATCGAGCGTCGCGAAAAGCATGTCCTCGGCCATGACGTCAGCGTGCGTGAGCCGGTTGAACAGGGTCGACTTGCCGGCGTTGGTGTAGCCGACGAGGGCGATCACCGGGAACGGCGTGCGCTTCCTGGCCTGGCGCGCTAGCGCGCGGGTGCGGCGCACCTCCTCCAGCTCGCGCTTCAACCGGCCGACCTTCTCGGCGATGAGGCGCCGGTCCGTCTCGATCTGGGTCTCACCCGGGCCGCCCATCACGCCGAAGCCGCCGCGCTGGCGCTCAAGGTGGGTCCAGGTGCGGACCAGTCGCGAAGCCTCGTAGGCGAGCCGGGCGAGCTCCACCTGCAGCCGGCCCTCCCGGGTGCGCGCGCGCCGCGCGAATATCTCGAGGATGAGGCCGGTGCGGTCGATGACCTTCACCTTCCACGCCCGCTCGAGATTGCGCTGCTGCACGGGCGAGAGCGCGTCGTCCACCACCACGACGTCGGCGGCAAGCGTCGCGCAGGCCTCGCCGATCTCGGCGACCTTGCCGGCGCCGATCAGCGTGGCCGGAACCGGCGCGCGCAGCGGAACCACGCGCGCGTCGGCGACCTTCAGGTCGAGGGCCTCCGCCAGGCCCACGGCCTCCGCCAGCCGCGCGGCGGCCGCGCGCACGTCCTCGCGCCGCGCCCGGTCCGGGTGAAGGACGAGCGCGGTCTGGGCGGCTACGGCTGTGTCGATCTGTTTTGGCTTCAATCCGCGGATTCTGGGCCCGGCTCGTAGAGCTGGACCGGCTGAGCCGGCATGATGGTGGAGATGGCGTGCTTGTAGACGAGTTGCGACTGCCCGTCCCGCCGGAGCAGGACGCAGAAGTTGTCGAACCAGCTGACCACGCCCTGCAGTTTCACGCCGTTCACGAGGAAGATGGTGAGGGGGGTCTTCGAGCGGCGGACGCTGTTGAGGAAGGTGTCCTGCAGGTTCTGCTTCTTGTCGACGGCTGTCGCGGTGTTCATCGGGTTGGTCCCTGTTCTCGTCGTTGGCGCCGCGATGGCCCGCGGCCACACACCAGTTCGTCCATGCGACGCCGGTCAGACCGCCGTTCGCCGGGCCTCCTCGATATAGAGCCGCCTGAGCCGCTTCGCCACTGGCCCCACCGTCCCGCCCCCGATCGGCTTCCCGTCGATACTCACGACGGGCAGCAGCAGCGTGCCGGCGCCCGTGATGAAGGCTTCCTTGGCCTCGCGCGCCTCCTCCAGCGTGAACGGCCGCTCCTCGATCCGCATCCCTTCGCGGGCCAGGATCTGGAGCAGCGTCTTGCGCGTGACGCCGCGCAGGATGTTGGCCTGGGTGTCGCGGGTGCGCAGGACGCCCGTCTTGTCGATGATCCAGGCGTTGCTCGAGGCGCCTTCGGTGACGAGGCCGAGTTCGTCGACGAACCAGGCCTCGACTGCGCCGGCCGCCCGCGCCTTCTGCTTGGCCAGCACGTTGGGCAGGAGGCCTACCGTCTTGATGTCGCACCTGCCCCAGCGATTCTCCGGCACGGTGATGACCGCGCCGCCCCGCTCCGCCCGAGCGTCGGCCGCGGCGCGGTCCACGCGCTTGGCCGTGATCACCACGCTGGGCGGCGTGTGCGGCGCCGGAAACGCGTGGTCCCGGGGCGCGACGCCGCGCGTGACCTGGAGGTAGACAAGACCTTCGCGCACGTGGTTGCGGCGGATGGTTTCCCTCAGCAGCACCTCCAGCGGCGCACGCTCCATGGGCGGCGTGATGGACAGCTCCGAAAGGCTGCGCGCGAGCCGCTCGAAATGGCCCGACGCGTCGGCGAGCTTGCCACCCAGAACGGCCCACACCTCGTAGACGCCGTCAGCCAGCTGGTAGCCGCGGTCCTCGACGTGCACCGCCGCCTGGCCATGGGGAACGAAGCGTCCGTTGACGTAGACGACCCGGCTCATCAGGCCTCGACCTCTTCGAGCGCCCGTGCGCCGCCGAAGCCGAGGCTCTTGAGCTTCCGGTGCAAGGCCGAACGCTCCATGCCGATGAACGCGGCGGTGCGCGAGATGTTGCCGCCGAAGCGCATGATCTGCGCCTCTAGGTACTCGCGCTCGAAGAGCTCACGCGCCTCGCGCAGCGGGAGGGCGATGATGCGCTCGGCGCCGAGGCCGCCGGTGGGCGGCTGGCCGCCGCCGTCGCTGGGCAGCATGTCGGCGGTGATCGGCTGGCTGGGGTCGCCCGGCGCCAGGATGAGGATGCGCTCCACCACGTTGCGCAGTTGCCGCACGTTGCCGGGCCACGACTGCACCTGCAGCGTGGCGATGGCGTCGTCGGCGAACCTCCGGCGCGACAGCCCTTGCGCCGCGGCGATGCGCTCGGCGCAGTCGCGGATGAGTTCGGGTATGTCCTCGCGCCGCTCCTCCAGGCCGGGCACGCGCAGGGGCACGACGTTCAGACGATGGAACAGGTCCTCGCGGAACCGGCCGGCGGCGATCTCCTCGCGCAAGTCGCGGGACGACGAGGAGATGACGCGAACGTCGACCTGCACGTCAGTGTCGCCGCCGACGCGCCGGAAGCGCTGCTCGACCAGCACCCTGAGGATGCGCCCCTGGCTTTCGCGCGGCATGTCGGCGACTTCGTCGAGGTAGAGCGTGCCGCCGTGCGCACGCTCGAAGACTCCGATCTTGCGTGGCCGCCCGCCGCCCTCTTCCTCGCCGAACAGTTCCAGGTCGAGCCGCTCGGGCGTCATCCCGGCGGCGCTCACCGCGACGAATTCGGCCTTCGCCCTTGACCCTGCGCCGTGGATCAGACGCGCCGAAGTCTCCTTGCCGGCGCCGGCTGGGCCCGTGATGAGCACGCGACTGTTGGCGTTCGCCACCTTGGCGATCATCTGGCGGAGGTGCTGGGCGGCCGCCGAGGCTCCCGGAAAGCCGTCGGGCGTCGCGGACAGCGTCCTGAGGCGGCGGTTCTCGCGCCTCAGCGCCGCGGCCTCGAGCGCGCGCTCGACCACCAGCAGCAGCCGGTCGGACTTGAACGGCTTCTCCAGGAAGTCGTAGGCGCCGCGCTTGATCGCGCTCACCGCGGTCTCGATGTTGCCGTGGCCCGAGATCATGACCACCGGCAGATCGCTATCGAGCTCCTTGACGAGGTCCAGCAGCTCAAGCCCGTCCATTCCGCCCTGCATCCAGATATCGAGGATGATGAGCGAGGGCCGGCGCGCCCGCATGGCCGCCAGGGCCTCACCGGAGTCCGCGGCGGTGCGCACTGAATAGCCCTCGTCCGCTAGAATGCCCGCGACGAGATCCCGGATGTCGGGCTCGTCGTCCACGATCAACACATCACCGGTCATCGGATTCTAGGCGTCCTTGAGGGTTAGAGTGGTCTTGGCGGCTTGGTGCGCCGCCGGGCGGGGTGCGAGAGGCAGTTGCAGCGTCACGCGAGCGCCGGGCGGCTCGGCCGCATCGGTGAGCGCGAGCTCGCCGCCGTGCTCCTCCATGATGCGCTCGACGATGGCGAGGCCGAGGCCGGTGCCCTTCTCGCGGGTGGTCACGTAAGGTTCGGTGAGGCGGTCGCGATCCTTCGAAGGCAGACCGACGCCGTTGTCCTCCACCTCGAACGCGGCCCAGCCTGCGCTCGCCGACAGGCGCGCGGCGATGTGACCGGCCGGCTGCGGCTGCGCGAGGCGGCGCGCAGCGATGGCCTCGCCAGCGTTCTTGAAGAGGTTGGTCAGGGCCTGTCCGACCATGCGCGCATCGCACATCAACTCGACGGGCGCGGCCGGCAGCTCGATATCGATGTGGGTCTCCGGATCGGCGACGCGTTGCGCGAACGCGGCCTGGCGCAGCAGCTCGGCGCCGTCCGAGACCGCGAACCTCGGCGCCGGCATGCGGGCGAACGCGGAAAACTCGTCGACCATCCGGCCGATGTCGCCCACCTGGCGGATGATCGTGTCGGTGCAACGATCGAATGTCTCGAGATCCCCGCTCAGCTCGCCGCGGTACTTGCGCCTGAGGCGCTCGGCGGAGAGCTGGATCGGCGTGAGCGGGTTCTTGATCTCGTGCGCGATGCGGCGCGCCACGTCGCGCCA
>JAKAZA010000136.1 GCA_021816155.1 Pseudomonadota bacterium
CGCTGCCACCGACCACCAGGTGTAGCCGCCGTCGGCGAGCACGACGGCGCCAGTCATCAGGCTGGCCGCATCGGACGCCAGGAACAGGACCACGGAGGCCACCTCCTCCGGCTCGCCCATCCGCCCCATCGGCGTGCCGTCGAGCCAGCGCTCGTACATCTGGGGCTTCTGCTTCACGAAGCTGTTCAGCGGCGTGTTTATGTAGGTCGGCGCGACCGCGTTCACCCGCACGCCGCGTGACGCCCACTCGGCCGCCAGCGACCGGGTGAGATGGTGCACGCCGGCCTTGGACGCATTGTAGTAGCTCTGCGCCTGCGGGCGGTTGATGATGAAGCCGCTCATCGAGCCGACATTGACGATCGCCCCGCTCCCCTGCGCCAGCATGTGGCGCCCCGCGGCGCGCGAGCACCAGAAGACGCCGTTGAGGTTCACGTCGATCACGTTCAGCCAGTGTTCGTCGGTGACCTCCTCGGCCGGCGTTTCGCTGCGTGCGATACCGGCGTTGTTGACCAGAATGTCAAGCCGGCCACGCCGCGCGGCCACCGCGTCCACCGCGTCGGCCACCGCTTTCGGGTCCGTCACGTCGAAGCCCGCGGTCTCGACCGCGCGGCCATCGCGCCGGACCTCGGCTGCGGCCAGCTCGAGCGCTGGTCCGGCGCGGTCGGCCATCACCACTGTCGCGCCCGCCTCGGCGAGCGCGTCGCAGATGGCGAGTCCGATCGCGCCGGCCGCGCCCGTCACCAACGCGACGCGGCCAGGCACGCGAAAGCGGTCGAGGTACATGGCGGTCTCCTGTGCGATCGGCCGGTCTCGGCCCTACTCGGCCGGCTCGGCGTGTTGATGAGCGACCGCGGAAGCGTGCGCCTGCTCGTGCCAGATCTCGCGGAACAGCGGGCTTTCCGCGAGCAGGTCGCGCAAGGTGCCCCGCGCGCCGATGCGGCCGCCATCGAGCACGATGATCTCGTTCGCCCGCCGATAGGCTTCGAGCCGGTGGCTGACGGCGAGGCAGGTGTGCTGGCCCGAGGCGAAAAGGCGCTCCCAGAACGTGTGCTCGGTGCGCACGTCGAGCGCGCTGGAGGCGTCGTCGAAGACGAGCAGCTCGGGGCGTCGCGCGAACATGCGCGCGGCTGCCGACCGCTGCACCTGTCCGCCCGAGAGCGTGACCCCTCGGGTGCCGACCAGCGTCTCTAGACCTGACCCGAGCTGCTTGACGTCGTCTTCGAGCACCGCGAGACGGACGGCCTCGGCGACGCGCCCGTCGTCGGGCAATCCCATCAGGATGTTGTCGCGCAGCGATTCGGTGAAGAGCCGCGGCGACTGGGCCGTATAGCCGACGCGGGGCGGCGTCAGGAACGTGGCCGGATCGTCGACCGCCTCGCCGTTCCAGAGCACCTCGCCCGCCTGCATCGGCAGGAGCCCGATCACCGCCTTCAGCAGCGTCGACTTGCCGGCGCCGACGCGGCCGGTGACAATCAGCACCTCGCCGCGCTTCAGGGTGAAGCTCACGTCGCGCACGCCCTGGCCGGAGCTGGGGTGGATCGAAGTCAGGCCGCGCACCTCGAGCCGGTCGAGCGGCGGACCGGGCGGCGCGGCACGCGGCGAGGCGGGCCGGCGGGCCGTGATCGCAGCGTCGGGCGCGTCGTCCAGCAGCGTGCTGATCCGCATCAACGCCACATCCGCAGTGCGCTTGCGGGCGAGCAGCCGTCCCATCCAGCGCGGCGCGGAGCTCGCGTTGCCGACGAGCGAGGCGAAGAGCGTGAACGTGCCGATGGTGAAGGTCCCATTGCGCATGTCGCTCGCCGCCAGCACCAGGACGAGGCCGAGCGCCAGGCTGGAGGTGCCGACGCCGAACGTGTCCAGAAGGACGACGTAGACGCGGTAGCGCACAGCGGTGCGGCGCCGCTCGTCGTTGAGCTGTTCGAGCCGATCCAGCACCCTCGGCTCGGCGCCCGCCACCCGGATCGCCTGCACGGCCGTGAACATCTCGCCTACGAACGAGGTGACCCGCGCCTCGGCTTCGCGGGCGACGCGGCTGTACTTGTGGATGCCGGCCGTGATCCTTTGAGTGACCACAACCACGAGCACCATCGGGGCGACGACCGCCAGCGTCACCTTGGCGTCGTAGAACCACATGATCGCCAGCGCCTGTACGGCATAGAGACCCTGGCCGAACGTGTCGGACCAGCCCTCCATGAAGCTCAGCGTCTCGTTGACGTCATCGCGGAACCGGCTCAGCGCCTCACCGGCGGTGCCGCGCGGCTTGCGCGGACCGCGGGCGAACATCAGCCAGGCCAGCATGTCGGTGCGGATCATCATCCGCGAGAGCGTCGTGAAGGTGATGTAGACCCAGACCGCGAAGTAGAACGCGACGAGCGGCAGGAGCTGGGCGCCGAACCAGAGCGCGATCAGCGTCCAGATGTCCAGGCCGGCAGGGCTGTGGCCGGTCTTCAGAGTATAGAGGACCGACTTCAGCACCAGCGCCGGAATCAGGCCGAGGCTCGAATAGAGGCCGTAGAGCGCGAGCCCGCCGGCGAAGGGCCAGGGGCGCGTGCGCGCGATGCGTAGGGTCTGGGCGAACGCGGTCTGTCGCGGTGGCGCGGGCGGCAGCGGGGCGACTTCCGCGGCGTCGTGGGCGGCGAGATAGCTCATGCCAGCGCCTCCTCCGCGCCGGTGGCGAGCAGTTGGGCGAACACCGAGCCGGGATCGGCGGCCAGCGCCGCGCGCCCGCCGGTCTCCAGCACGCGACCCTGGTCGAGGATCGCGATGCGATCGGCGCGGTCCACGGTGGAGAGCTTGTGGGCGATGATGATCGCAGTCCGCTTCGCCCCGCCGCCGGCGCCGCCCAGCAGCTTGTCGAGCGCACGTTCGATAAGGCGGTCCGAGACCGGATCCAGGCGCGAGGACGCCTCGTCGAGCACCACGAGCCCGGGATCCTTCAGGAATACGCGGGCAAAAGCCAGCAACTGCGCCTCGCCGGCGGAAAGCCCGCCGCCCGCGGCGAGGATGGTCTCGAGGCCCCGCGGCTGGCGCGCCAGCCAGTCGCCCAGGCCGAGGTCGGTCAGCACCTCGACGATGCGCGCATCCGGCACCGCCGGGTCGAAAAGCGTGGCGTTGTCGCGCACGGAGGCGTCGAAGAGCTGCACCTCCTGGGTGACGAGCCCGATCCGCCCGCGCAGTTCGGCCAGCGTCGCCGCGCGGATATCCCGGCCGTCGAGGGTCACGCATCCGTCGAGCGGATCGTAGAGGCGGAAGAGGAGCCGCGTCAGCGTGGTCTTGCCGCTGCCGGTGCGGCCGAGGAGGCCCAGCACCCTGCCGGGCTCGAGCGTCAGATCGACGTCGCGCAGCACCGGCGCATCGGCGCGATAGGCGAAGTTGACGTGCTCAAAGCAGACGCGCGGCGGCGCCTGGCACAACCCGCCCCAATCGAGCCCGGGGCCGTCCTCCAGTTCCGGCGCCAGGCCGAGCAGCGCGCTGATGCGGCTGAGGCTGGCGGACGCCATCTGAAACTGCTGCAGCTGGGTGCCGATCGTCACGACGGGCTGCGCCATCATCCCGGCGAACTGCATGAAGGCGTAGACGTCCCCGATCTTGATGGCGTGGGCCCGGAACCGGACCGCGGCCGCGGCAAGGGCCAGCGCGAAACCGAGCGAGAAGAGGCTGCTGGCCGCGATGAAGATCCACTGGCCGCGGCGCGTGGCGACCATGTTGCTGGCCGCCAGCTCGTCGGTCAGCTCGCCGAAGCGGCGCATGGCGTGAGCGCCGCCGCCGTTCGCGCGGATGTCGTCCAGGCCCGCGACCCGTTCCTCGAGGAAGGCGGAGAAGGCGGAGAAGGCGTCGCGAACCCGCTCCCACTGGTCTCGGGCCAGGTTGCGCATCGCATACATCGTGACTCCGGCGACGATCGCGACGCTGGCCAGCGTCGCGCCGACGCGCCAGTCCATCAGGAAGACTGCGATCAGGATGCCGGCGAGCAGCAAGGCGCCGCCGACGATCTGGAGCACGAACTGGGAGAAGAAGTTGGCCAGCGCCGCGACATCGCCGTCCACCCGTTCGATGGTGTCCCCGGGTGACGTCGCCGTGTGGTAGCTCATGTCGAGATTCAGCGTGTGGGTCGCCAGGTCGCGGCGCATCCGGTTGGTGGCGGCCCAGGCCAGCTGCTCTGAGAAGTAGGTCGCGCCGATCTGCAGCAGCTGGGTGACGATCGCCGCCGCGATGAAGGCGCCCGAGAGCTCCCAGAGCGTGACCAGGGAGCCGTGCGCGCGGCCCTGCTCGGCGATGTTGATGAAGCGGCTGACGATCAGCGGCCCGACCACCTGCGTACAGACGCCGGCGATCATGAAGGCGCCGAGCGCCGTCATCCGCCGCCACTGCGGCGCGAGATAACGCGCCATGACGCCGCCCGCCGTCGCCGGGTTGGGCGGATCGGCCTTGCCGGGAATGTCGGTGCGCGGTGCGATGACGTGCGGCCCCCCTGTCCGCTCTTTTCTTGGTCGGCGCCCTTCTTGGTCGGCGCCGTCTCAAGCCGCCCCGCGGTCCGCCCGCCTTGCGGAAAGCAGACTCTCTAACATGCGCCGCGGCGACGAGCCGTGGCGGCTATGTCACGGACCGCGGCTCGCACGTCGTCGAAGGGCTACCCAGTCCGCGTGACGTGGCGCCCTCTTCCTGTTCGATCGGCGCATGCCGGTCTGCGACGGCGACAGGTGCGCGCGCCTGATCCGCCTGATGAGCCACTACGCGCGCCCGCTCATCGTCCGCCACTCCGGCGACCAGCCGCGGGCATCTGACAGGCAGCTTGAGCGGGCTCATCCGCCGCCCGCGCCCTCGACGTGACCGCCGAAGCCGTGGCGCATGGCCGACAGCAGCCGCTCGCCGAAGGTGTGGTCTCGCCGCGAACGGAAGCGTGCGAAGAGCGCCGCCGCGAGCACGTCGGCCGGCACCGCGGTCTCGATCGCGGCCTCGAGCGTCCAGCGTCCCTCGCCGCTGTCGTCGACGCGGCCCTCGTAGGCCGCCAGCCGCGGGTCCTCGGCCAGCGCCTGCGCGGCGAGGTCGAGCAGCCACGACGAGATCACGCTGCCGCGCCGCCAGACCTCGGCGATGTCGGCGAGGTTGAGGTCGTAGCGCTCGGCTTGCGGCAGGCCGGGCGACTTGCGGCCGGCCAGGACGTCGAGGCCCTCGGCGTAGGCCTGCATCAGCCCGTACTCGATGCCGTTGTGCACCATCTTGACGAAGTGCCCCGCCCCGACCGGCCCGGCGTGGATGTAACCCTGGCCCGCGCGCGGATCGGCGCCGGCCGGACGCGGCGTGCGGGCGATGTCGCCGGCGCCAGGCGCCAGCGTGCGCAGGAGCGGATCGAGCCGCGCGACCTGCGCCGCCTCGCCGCCCGCCATCAGGCAGAAGCCGCGCTCCAGGCCCCAGACTCCGCCCGAGACGCCGATGTCGAGGTAGTCGACGCCCCGGCGGGCGAGCGCGGCCGCGCGGCGGATGTCGTCGCGATAGAAGCTGTTGCCGCCATCGACCACCGCGTCGCCGCGATCGAGGCGCGCGCCGAGCGCGAGCACCGTCTCGTCGGTAGGCGGGCCGGCGGGCAGCATCACCCAGCAGGTCCGAGGCGGCGCCAGCCGACGGACCAGGTCGTCCAGGCTGGCGGCGGCCGTCGCGCCCTCGCCCGCGAGCCTGGCCGCCGCTGCCGCGTCGCGGTCGTAAACGACGCAGTCGTGGCCGCCGCGCATCAGGCGCCGGACGATCCCCGCCCCCATCCGGCCAAGTCCGATGACGCCGACCTGCATCGCCGCGCCCGCGCTTCAGGCCGCGCCGGCCATGTGGCGCGTCTTGGCCGCCACGGCCGCCAGCAGCTTGTCGAACGCCTCGGCGAACAGCTTCACGCCATCGACCACCAGCGCGTCGGTGACGCCATCGAGGTCGAGGCCGAGCCCCTGCGCCTCGGCAAGGTCGTGTTCAGCTTCGGCGACGCCCGCGTTCAGCGTCGCCGCGACCCTGCCGTGGTCGCGGAAGGCGTCGATCGTGGCCGGCGGCAGCGTGTCGACCGTGTCCGGCCCGATCAGTTCCTCGGCGTAGAGGGTGTCGCGGTAGGCCGGGTCCTTCACGCCCGTCGACGCCCACAGCAGGCGCTGCGGCGAGGCGCCGGCGCCGGCCAGGCGCTTCCAGCGCGCGCTCTGCGCGAGTTCGAGGTAGCGCTGGTAGGCCCGCCTGGCGTTGGCGATGGCGATGCGGCCGCGCAGGCGCCTCAACCGCTCGGCCTCCTGGCCGGACGCGCCGCCCGCGAGCCGCGCGTCGATCGCCGCGTCGATCCGCGTGTCGATGCGGCTGACGAAGAAGCTGGCGACGCCGTGCACGCGGGAGATGTCGCCGCCGGCCGCCTGCAGCTGCTCCAGCCCCGCCATGTGGGCCTCGGCCACGTCGAGATAGGCGGCCACGCCGAACAGCAGGGTGACATTGACGTTGATCCCCTCGCCCACCAGCTGTCGGATCGCAGGGACGCCCGCCGCCGTGCCGGGCACCTTGATCATCAGGTTCGGCCGATCCACCGCGCGCCAAAGGCGCCGGGATTCGGCGACGGTGCCCTGCGTGTCGTTGGCGAGCGCGGGGGAAACCTCGAGGCTGACGAAGCCGTCCTTGCCGCCGAGACGATCGTACGTCGCACGGAATGCGTCGGCCGCCGCCTGGATGTCGGAGATGGCGATCCGCTCGTAAGCCGCCTCCGGGGCGTCGCGGCGCCGCGCCAGCGCCAGGAGCTGCGCGTCGTAGGCGTCGCCGTCGCCGATCGCCTTCTCGAAGATGGCGGGGTTGGAGGTCAGGCCCGTCAGGCCGTCCTCCTCGATCAGCCGCTTCAGCTCGCCGTTCTCCAGGATGCGGCGATGCACGTAGTCGAGCCAGACGGCCTGGCCTTCGGCTTCCAGCGCGCGAAGCGGATTGCTCATCGGTCATTCTCCGTCGGCCGGCGACGCGCCGAAGCTGCGGCGGTTCGCACAGATCGCGCCCTTATGGCCCACATGACGCGTCCAGCCGAGAGGCGAAGCGCGCGGTCGGCCAACGGCGCGAGGGGCCTCGCGGTTCCCTGTCGGACCCTGCGAGTCCCGTCGGAACCTCAGAGCTCGGTGCGCTCGACGGTGACCTTGGCCAGCGCGGGCTCGCTGGCGCGTTCGGCGGCGGACCGGCCGAGGTCGGCCTTCGCGCCCCGCGCGGCGGCTTCCGGGAAAGGATCGGTGCGCTTGCGCGTGGCCAGTAGGTACCCCACGGTCGCGGCGAGGAACACGGCTGGGAAGACAGGCTCCGGCACGTGGGCGCGGCGCGCGGTCGCCGCCGCGAAGCCGATGGCGAACGACAGCCCGGTGAGCGCGGCCACGATCCCGGTGTGCGACATGCCCAGTTTAAGCAGGCGGTGATGAAGGTGGTCGCCATCGGCGTAGAACGGCGAATGTCCCGCTCTCAGGCGCCGCACGATCAGGACGAGGCAATCGATCACCGGCGGGGCGATGAGGAACGGCGCGAGCACCGGCGTCACCGGGTGGCCCGGCGTCTGCGTGAGCCTGAAGGCGGCCCAGGCGATCCAGAGCCCCAGGATCTCCGCCCCGCCGCCGAGGAACGCGCTGGCGCGCCGCTGCCACGGGAAGCGCAGGTTGAAGGCCAGGAACCCGGCCACGCAGCCGCCCATCAGCACCAGGTCGGACACCAACGGGGTGTTGCCGGCGTAGATCGCCGCGGCGGTCAGCATGGCCAGCGCCGCCAACGTCAGCGAGCCCGCCAGCCCGTCCACGCCGTCCGCCCAGTTCACCGCGTTGGTGACGCCGACCGTGGCCAGCACCGTGAAGGGTAGCGACAGCACGCCCAGCTGGTGACCGGGAAAGCCGAGCACGTTTCCGATCGACTCCACCTTTACCCCGCCCAGCAGGAACAGGATCAGGGCGGCGGCGGTTTGGGCGATGATCCGGATGCGCCAGTTCAGGTCGTAGCGGTCGTCCAGCGTGCCGACGACGAGCATCAGGAGGCTGGCGACGGCCAGCGCCTTGAGGTCAGGCGTCCAGGGGAGCAGGCACGCGCCGCAGGCGAGCCCGGCCAGCGTCGTCGCAGCGCCCCCCACGCGCGGCGTCGGGTCCGAGTGGATCTTGCGGGCGCTGGATGGGTGATCGACGAGCTGCAGCCGCACGGCCAGCGGGCGCAGCAGCATGATGAGGAATACGGTCGCAAGGAAGGGCGCCCCCGCGATCAGAAAACCCTCACGCGTGAGTTGTAACCAAGCTTCGTGCATGGACCCTCAACTCACGCATGCTCGCCGTCTGGGCGTGCGCGGCCTTCATAAGCGGCCGGATGACGAATGCCCAGGGCTAGTTCAGCCCGCAAGCCCCGCTGCGTGCTGGAAAATCGACGCGCGCCGCTCGATCCGGCGCCCTTTGGCTAGGTGGCGGGCGGCGAGCGATGTAAGGGGGCGTCCAGCGGCGCCGCGGGCGCACGCGACAAGCGCATTCGGGAACTCGGAGGGGGCGTGAGCCGGAATTACGACAGTCAAAGGCGCGTGCTGGTTACCGGCGGCGCCGGTTTCCTGGGTTCGCACCTCATCGATCGGTTGCTGGAGCGGGGCGACGAGGTCGTCTGTGTCGATAACCTCTTCACGGGAACGAAGCGCAATCTCTACCATTTGGCCGCGCATCCGCGGTTCGACTTCATCCGCCACGACGTGACGTTCCCGCTCTATCTCGAGGTGGACGAGATCTACAATCTCGCCTGCCCCGCCTCGCCGATCCACTACCAGCACGATCCCGTGCAGACGACGAAAACATCCGTGCACGGCGCGATCAACATGCTCGGGCTGGCCAAGCGTCTGCGGGCGAGGATCCTGCAGGCTTCCACGAGCGAGGTGTACGGCGACCCCAATGTCCACCCGCAGACCGAGGACTACTGGGGCCACGTGAACCCGATCGGGCCGCGTTCGTGCTACGACGAGGGCAAGCGCTGCGCAGAGACGCTGTTCTTCGACTATCACCGCCAGCACGGGCTGGAGATCAAGGTGGCGCGCATATTCAACACCTATGGCCCGCGCATGCACCCCGCCGACGGACGAGTGGTGTCGAACTTCATCATGCAGGCGCTGCGCGGCGAGCCGATCACCATCTACGGCGAGGGCCAGCAGACGCGCTCGTTCTGCTACGTCGATGACCTGGTCGACGGGCTGATGCGCCTGATGGACACGCCGCCCGAGGTGACCGGTCCGATCAATATCGGCAACCCGACCGAGTTCACGATCCGCGAGCTCGCCGAGCTGGTGCTGAAGAAGACCGGCTCGACCTCGAAGCTCGAGTTCCGCCCGCTGCCCGCCGACGACCCGCGCCAGCGCCGTCCCGACATCACCCAGGCGACCGCCACGCTGGGCTGGCGGCCCAGCGTGCAGCTCGAGGCGGGGCTGGAAAAGACGATCGAGTACTTCGCCCGCACTCACAATGTCCGCGCCTGACCAGGGCGCGGCGCTGGACGGTCGGCGCTGGCGCCTGGTGCGCACCCATGCGAGGCGCGAGGCGTTCGCCGCCGAGCAGCTGCAACGGCAGGGGTTCCGCGTATTCCTGCCGCGCCAGCTCAAGACGGTGCGCCACGCTCGCAGGCTGCGCGTGACGCTCGCGGCGTACTTCCCGGGCTACCTCTTCGTCGAACTCGACCTCGCCGGGGACCGCTGGCGCAGCGTGGGCGGCACGCTGGGCGTCGCGCACCTCGTCGGACATGGCGAGCAGCCGGCCGCCGTGCCACGCGGCGTCGTCGAGGCGCTGATCGAGGCGGCGGACGAGCGCGGCGTCCTGGCCGGTCCGCAGCTGAGAGCCGGG
>JAKAZA010000017.1 GCA_021816155.1 Pseudomonadota bacterium
GTATTTCAATGACTTGCCAAGCGCCCACCACGTTGACATCGTGGGGGTCACTGGTTCGATCCCAGTCGCGTCCACCACCGATCACGGCGGGTTAGCTGTGTCCGGTGGCCGCCTGCTTCCCGGTCGACATCCCGGCCAGGGCGGATGGCCGGCCTTGGCGGGACCTCGGGTTCACATACAGCGCGAGCCAGTCGATGGGGCTGTCCTCGCGCCGGTAGCCGTGCGCGACCGCGTAATCTCGGAGCGCAGCGTCGAGCGGTCCGGCGCCTCCCACGGCGATGGCCGCCGGCGGGCGCGCGTCGAGGGCCTGCGTGAGCGTCGCGGGACCCATGATCGGCAGCGAGGCCGCGAGGGCCGGCGGCAGCTGGTCGGCGCTCCGAAAGACGAAGACCCCGCTGCTCAGGCGCGGATCCAGCGCATACCCGCTATCCAGCACGTCCTCGGGCGACAGGCTGGTCACGAAGCCCGACGCCCCGGCGTGAGACAGGCGGCTGCCGATCCAATGCGCCTGCTCGGTCGCCTCCACGACCTCGAGGCCGTGCCGTCTCGTCAGGCCTCGCCAGGCGACGACGCCGCCATACGACAGCCCGACGAGCACGCCGATCCAGACGAGCGCCGCGGCGGCGAACTGCAGCCGGTCGCGCCCGAAGCGGTTGCGGACGCCGAACCCGACGCCGCCCAGCCGGATGAACACCGCCGGGAGCGCCGGCAGCGCGTATTGGAAGTTGCTGGGGGTCGGCAGCAGCGCGGCCAGCAATCCGCTCACGATCAGGACGTCGAGCAACGTCTCCCTGCTCGCTGTTCCGCCCGGTGTCGGCGTCCGCTTCAGCCGCACGCCGACGATGCTGACGATCGCTCCCAGAGCCGGCCCTGCGCCGAGGATCAGCACCGTCAGGCCGAGATTGGTGAGGGGGCTCGTGAGCCAGGCGAGGTTCCGCGCCTTGTACCAATCGATCAGCACATGGGCGTTGAACGTGAATATGCTGAAGAAGTACCCGCCCCGCGTATCCGCGAAGAGCAGATAGATGCACGGCGCCGTCCCGACGAGCCCGCCTACGCCGTACGACAACAGCGCCGACACCGGCATGCGTCGGGTCGCTACGAGAAACAGCAGGTATAGGCCGAGCCCGGCCGCCGGCACGGCGTAGGAGGCTTTCGAGCCGGCCGCCAGGGCGAACAGGAGCCCCGCGAAGCCCCACGCGACCGCCGCGGCCTTCTTCTCGATCGCGAACAGGGCGCCGACCGTGCCCATCGTGGCGAAGAGCATCGGCAGCGCGTCGTTGCGGTAGACGCCGCATCCGAACTGGAAGCTGTAGCAGGACGCCAGCAGGAACGTGCTCAGCGCCGCAATGCGCGGCGGCGTGGCGAGCCGAACCTGGACCGCGTAGACGAGCCACAGGACCAGCGTCCCGATCAATCCCGTGAAGACGCGCAAGGTGATGAAGCTCCAGCCCGCGCTCGCCCAGGCCAGAGGCTGGGCGATGAACAGCTGCAGAGGCGTCTGGAGGTACAGATAATCGGCGTACGGCCGCAATCCGCGCGCAACGGACAGGCTTCCCAGGAAGGCGCCTTCGTCACGGCTGACGGGGTTCGCCAGCGCCAGGAAGACCATGACCGTCGCGACCGTGAGCCAGATCGCGGCCTGTCGCGCCAAGGTCGAGGCGCGGTTGTCGGATGCGGACCAGGCGAGCACGGAGGGTGAGGGCTCGCGATGAGCGAGCCCGCGCAATTCGCCGGATGCGATCTCTTGGTTCAAGTTAGATCCCCCCGTGCAGCGGTTCCCGGGATGGAGACGTCGCCGAGCGACGTCGCCCTCAGCGCCGGCGGGCCAAACCGTCGCGGAACCGCCGCGATGGCGGCCGCCGGCATGCCTGATTCACGCTCGGGCGGGGGCGGCGGCAGTTGGCCGTGACCGCAAGCGGATGCGGGCCTACAACGGCGGGCGGCCCGATTCAGAGGAAGATTCGAATGCTGAAAGCCGCGACCGCTGTCATCTGCCTGTTCGCCATCCTGTCTGCGCCGGCCGTGGCCCGGCCGTTCGGCTCCTTCGCGCGTGGCGCGGACCCGATGACCGCGCCAATCCCCCCCGGCTATTACACATTCCAGAAGGTCGTCTATCAGAATGACGGCGGTCAGCCCGACGAGCGCGCCTATTTCGAACAACTGCTGCACAACATCGGCGCCCATCTGCAGGCGACCGGCGGCAAGGTCGAGATACGGGTGGTCAGTTTCGCCCGCGGGGTGAGCCTGTTCGAGATGGCCAAGACCGATCCGCAACTGGCGGGTCTGCTCGACACGCTGCGGGCCAAGGGCGTCCGGTTCCTGGTCTGCCGCAACTCGTTGCGGGGCATGAAGCTGCGCCCTGAAGACCTCTACAAGGTCCGGCCGGAAGACGTGGTGCCGAGCGGCGTCGCCGAGATCGCGCGCCTTGAGGGGCTGGGCTTCGTCTACGAGCATCCCTGAGGCGGCCGAGGCCGGTCGCCGCCGCCCGGCGTCACTCCGCCGGCGCCATGCCCAGAGTCGAGAACCCGGCGGCCATGAACCTGGCCATGCGCCGCTTCACCGCCGGGAAGTCGTCCGACTGGCAGCGACCGGCTGACAACCGGTCGATGCGGCCGGTGCGCGCCAGCGTGTTCATCAGCGAGCCGGTGACAAAGTGGTAGCCCCAGAAGATCTCGGGCTCCGGGGTGTCCGGCAACGCGCGCTTCAGGATGCTCACCAGCTTCAGCACCACCGGGTCGAAGTGCACGTCCATGAGTTCGGCGCCTTCCGGCGTGTTGCTGACGCGAGCGCAGAAGGCCGCGTAGTTCATCCACGCCTCGCCGCCCTCGATATAGAGGTCGAGGTCGGTGTCCAGGAATGCGTGAAGCGCCCCCTCGACCGTAGGGTGGTCGCCGGCCTCGGCCTCGTAGCGCTCCAGCGCCTCCATGCGTCGCCCGCTGGTGACCGGGGCCCGGCGCGCGAACACCGCCGCGAACAGGCTGCGTTTGTCCTGGAAGTAATAATGCATCAGTGTCGTATGCACGCCGACACGCTGCGCCACGTCCCGCAAAGTGACGCCGTGTAGCCCGTTGCGCGAGAACAGGTATTCCGCTGCGTCCAGGATCTGCTCTTGCGTCTCGGCGCGCTGCTCAGCTTTGCTGCGGCGAACGCGCTTGGCCACTGCACCGTCGGACATCAGGCCAACCTCGTCTCGCTCTCGGAGCAACGGCCCGACCTGCCGGGTATTCGATCGTCCGTGAACACTGTCTCTATTCGCCCTGCCGGCACGAGGCCTGTCAATCCCGAGGCTGGCGACGGACGCCGGCGCACGGCGTCTGCCGGAAAAGGTGCGGCCGCCTGCCTCCGCTTCGGCAGTACGGCCGCCAGGGGTCCCGTCAGAACGTCTTCATCACGCTGAGCCCGTACTGCCGCGGAAGGCCGGCCATGCGGATCGGCGGCAGCACCGCGGAGACATACTGGTCGTTGAGTAGATTGGTCCCGTACAAGGTGACGACATAGCTGCCGTGCTTCCAAGCGAGCGACCCGTTCAGCATTTGCCGGGGCGCCAGGTAGTCACCTTGCGAGGCGTTGTTGAACAGCGTCGCCCACTGGTGGGAGATGTAGGCGAAGCTGAGGTTCGGCGTCAGCACGTCGACATCGGTGATCTGGTAGTCGTACGAGACGCCGATGTTGGCCGTGAAATTCGGCGCGTAGGTCTGCTGATGGCCTGCCAGATTGATGCAGCTCGCCGTGAGCGGGCCGGTGGTCGGGTTGCAGGTCCCCGCCCTCGGCAGTCGCGGATCCTGTGTGAAGAACGTCCCGAGCGAGGTGTTCTCGACGCCCAGGCCTCCGTTCAATGACCAGCCGTCCCACCGCGCCTGCGCCGAGGCCTCGAAGCCGTAGAGCACGGTCGCGCTCGGATCGTTCGTCTCCGTGACCTGGACAGGATTGTTCGGGATCGGTAGGATCACCTGGAAATTATTGAAATTGTTGTAGTAGAAGCCCAGCTGCGTCTGCAGGTGGCCATCCAGCAGCGTCGACTTCCAGCCACCCTCGTAGTCGGTCACGTACTCCTGCTTGAACGGCGCCGGGATGACGCCCGCGCCGACCCCGAAGTAAGCCGGGCCGTTCAGGCCGCCAGGCGTCGCGCCGCTGGCGACGAAGACATAGAGGAAGTTGTTCCTGTTGACGTTCCAGTTCAGCGCCACCTTGCCGGTGAAATTCTGTCCGGTCTCGGACTGCTGATCCAGGTAGTTGAACCCGAATTTCAGCAACTCGGGGACGTACCAGTTGACCATGTTGGAGGTGCCCCAGGCCGAGTACCGGCCCCCTACCTGCAACTGGAACCCAGCCGGCAACTGGAAGCTGACCTGCCCGAATCCGGCGACCGTATAGGTGTGGTTCACGCCCGTCAGGTTCTCGTCGAAGCCGCCGAACGGCAGGCCGATGTCGAAGCGACCGAAGGGGAAGGCGTAGTCGTTGTGGTCGTAGTAGCCGCCGACAACCCAGGTGATGGGCTTGTTGCTCGGCGAGATGATGTCGAACTCCTCTGACCACAGGTTCTCGTCGACCGATTCGTTGATCGAGTAGTTCGGCGCCGGCAGCGCCGTCCCATCAATGTCGCCCTGCCAGGTCGTTTTGCCTTGCTGCCAGCCGGCGATCGACCGGAAGTCGATGCCGGACTGAGTGGTGTAGTCGACCTGCAGCACCGACCGCATGAACACGTCGCCAGCGTTCTGTTGGCCGTTATTGGAGAAGTTGTAGAGGTTGCTGGTCGGGTTCAGCTTGTGCGTCACCGGGTTGAAGATGGCGCTGCCGAAATAGTTGCCATTGTAGAGGTAGTCGAAGTCCGTCTTCCACAGCACCTTGAGCTGGCTGGTCGGCTCCCACAGCAGCGAGAAGCGGCCGGCGGCCCACTTCTGGTTCGGATCGCCCGTCCAGGGACCGGTCACGTGGTAGAAGCTGTTGTGGTAGTCGCCGTAGAAGGCGACGCGGGCGGCCAGCGTGTCGCTGATCGGCAGGTTCACCGCGCCCTCGGCGCCGGCGTCGCTGTAGTTGCCGTAATGGCCCATCACATAGCCGTCGTAGCCGCCGCCGATGACCGGGTTGGCGGAGTTGACCAGCACGGCGCCGCCCGTGGCGTTCTGGCCGCTGAACGTGCCCTGAGGACCGCGCAGCACCTGGACGTTGGCGATGTCGTAATAGGGCTCCTCCGTGAAATAGCCGGGGAAGGTCGCCACTCCGTCGCGGTAGGTGATCACGCCCGTCTCGGTCTGGGTGTTGTGCTCGCCCTTGCCGATGCCGCGGATGTCGAAGTCGTTGCCCTGGCCGAAGTTGTTGATGGTCACCGACGGGCTGACGAATTGCAGCTGGTCGACCGTCACCACCCCGCTCTTGAGCAGGTCCGCGCCAGTCAGCACCGTCGCGGCGATCGGCGTCTTCTGAAGCACGGTCGCGCGCCGCTCGGCGGTGACGACAACCTCGGCGACGCCGGACGCGCCGCCGGAGCTGGCGCCGCTCCTCGGCGGCGACGCCGCAGTCTGCGCCTGAGCAAAGCTGCACCATGCGAGCGCGACAACGGACGCGCTCACCCACGGAGCGTGGTTCTTCATCTGTTTCCTCCCCCAGCCGACTCCGGCCCGCGCCCGAGGCGCCAAGGCGAAGCTGCCGTTTATTCGCTAGCGCGTCAATGCTGATTCATTCAAGAATGAATATGTCAGATCGGCGGGGTCGGCGCGGTTATTGTTTCAGCCTGGATTCACCGCTGCGCGCGTCGACCTTGAGTTGGATCAAGGCCGGGGGACAGGCGAACTGCGAAAGACGTGGCTCAACCTGCAAGGGAGCCTTCCATGAAGTCCAAACTTATGCTCGCCCTCGCGAGCGCGGCGGCGCTGGCCGTCGCCGCCCAAGCCCACGCCGATCCGAGTGGCGTGAACGCCGGCAGCCTCATCTGCAACGTCAGCAGCGGCTGGGGCTTCGTCTTCGGGTCCTCGAAGGAGCTGAACTGCACCTTCGAGCCCGTCAACGGACCGGCGGAGAAGTACAGGGGTACGATCAACAAGTACGGCGTCGACATCGGCTACCAGCAGGGCGGCGTGATCGTCTGGGGCGTCTTCGCTCCGGGCGGTGTCGGTCCCGGCGCGCTCGCCGGCGACTACGGCGGCGTGACGGCTTCCGGCGCGGCGGGCGTCGGCCTCGGGGCTCACGTCCTGCTCGGCGGCGGCGCGAACAACATCACGCTGCAGCCGGTCAGCATCGAAGGGATGACGGGTCTCAACGTCGCTGCGGGCATCGCCTCGCTCAGCCTGACCGCGCAGCAATAGGCGGCCGGCGACCACGCGCGGTCGGGCCGCCCGGCTCGATCGCGTCGTGTCGCCCCGCAGGGTGCGGCGGCGCTGCTACGGGGCGGCGGCCGCGCGGGCATCCGGGCCAGCAACGGCGAGGCGATCCGGCCGGACGGCCGCGGCAAGCTGTCGCGGCAGCGGCGAGGGCGTTCCGAGCGCCGTGGCGGCCAGATGCTCCGCCAGCAGCGGCGCCAGGGCGAAGCCTCGCGCGCCCAGGCCGCCCAGCACGAGAAGCCCTGGCCGGAGCTGCCCCGCAATCGGAAGCCGGTCCCTCGTGACGGCGCGAACGGAGGCGCGCGCCTGCACGGGGCGGGCGGCGAGCCGGGCCGCAAGGCCCGGGAGACGTGCGGCGACCGCGGCGAGATTCCTTGCGTCGTCACGGTCGCGCCGGTCGCTCGCCGCGTCGTCGCGGTCGTGGGTCGCGCCGAACATGACGCCGTCTCGCGTCGGCGCGACGTAGGCGCCCCAGGCGACCGCCGGTGGCGCGGGCGCGCCGGCGATCCAGCTCAACTGGCCGCGCACAGGGCTGACCGGCGCGTCCGGCCACACGCCGGAAAGCGCCGAGCCCAACGCGAGACAGACGGCCTCCGCCCCGCCCAGCGCCGCGCCGCTCGGATCGAACAGGCGCCACGAAGCGCCGGCCTCCCGGATCTGCCCGACGGCAGCGCGCTCCACCGACGGCAGCCATGCCGCCAGCACGACGGCCGGATCGATCACCAGCGCCGCAGACAGCGCGAGCGCGGCCGACGCCGCTTCGCCCAGCCGCGCGGTGGCCGCATCGGCCGGGATCGGCGTCAATGCGCCCGGCTCGAAGAGGTCGCTGGCGGCGATTTTGGCGAAGCGCGCGGCGTCGCGCTCCTGCGTTTCCAGCTGCATGACGCTTTCGGCGATCACCGCGCCGGCGAGCCGCTCGTAGAGTCCGCAGGCGTGGTGGAAGGCCTGCGCGTGGAGCCGGGCCACGGGACCGAGCCCGGCGTCGAGGCGCGGCGTGACGAGCGCCGCCGGGTTGCCGGACGCGCCTGCGCCGGCGCCGGCCGCGTCGAGCACGCGGGCGTTCACGCCTGCGTTGCCGAACGCCCGGGCCAGTGCGGCCCCGGCGACGCCGGCGCCTATGATGACGACGCGCGGCCGCAGCTCTGGTTCGGAGGGCGGCGCACCCGCCAGCGTGGCCTCGAGCCGCTGGCGCTTGGCGCCGAACCCTGGCCTGCGCGCCACCTCGAAACCGGCGGCGGCGAGCGCCCGTCGCGCCTGGCCCGCGACCGTGTAGGTGCCCGCACGGGCGCCGGGCCGCGAGCGCCGCGCGACCAGACGCATCAGCTCGTCGGACCACATCTCGGGATTCACGGCTGGCGCGAAGCCGTCGAGAAACCAGGCGTCCGCCGCGCCTTGCCACTCGCCCAGCGCGGCGGCCGCGTCCATCACCGCGAGATCGAGGCTCGCACGCAGTTCCGGGAACTCGATCCGCTGGAAGCCGGCGCGCCGCCCGGGCCAGCGCGCGAGCAGGCGGTCTGCAAGGTCGCCGACCTCCGGCCAGGCCGCCAGCGCGCGTCGCGCGTCGGCCTGCGGCACCGGCTGGGCTTCGACCGAGAAGATCGAGAGGCGGCCCTCCGGCGGGCCCGCGCGACGCCACAGGTCGAGCAGGGCCACGATGTTGAGGCCGGTTCCGAAGCCGAGCTCGCCGACCGTGAAGCGTCGGCGCGCCGACCATCGATCGGGCAGCCCGCAACCGGCCAGGAAAACCGCGCGGGCTTCGGCCAGCCCGCCTTCCCGCGAGAAATAGACATCGCCATGGCGATGCGAACGCAGACGCCCGTCCGCGTCGAAGAAAGCCGGCGAGACCGGGTCGCTCATCGCCGGCCTGGAATAGCAAAAGGGCCGCCCGACCGGGCGGCCCTTCGCAAAAACTCGCAGATCTGCAACCGCTTACGGAGCGGTCGAGTTGCCCGTCGCGTTCGACGACATCGGCGCCGTGGCCGTGGCGTTGTCCGCTGAGTTGGAGGCGCTCGGCGCCATCGCCGTGTTCGTCTCGTTCGACATCGACAGCGTGCTGTTGTCCGCGGTGGCCGCGCTGTTCTCGGCGGTGTTCGCGGTCTCGTTGGCCTTGCAGGCGGCGACGGAAACGGCGGCGACGGCGGCGCCGACGATCAGGAAAGTGCGGAGCGTACCCGAGGTCATGTCCCTGGTCCCAAGTGGATGAGGTGCAGCGCCGTTCGTGACGCTGGGGCGGCAATATGCCGTGTTCGCGCCTCGACGCAAGCAATAGTTCACGAGCGCGTGATCACATTTCAAATCGCCGGGGCTCGATCCAGGCGCGTCAGATGTCGGTCTTGGTGATCCGGCCCGCCTTGGCGCGACGGTCTTTCGCACCGGAATATTCGGTTCCCAGGTACGCGCTCCGGGCCGATTGCAGCACGTTAGGGCCGCCGCGCAAGCCCCGCACGCGCGCCGCCTGGGCGATCAGGTGCGTCTCGGCGCTCGGGACCGGTTGACGCGGCGCTGGCGCAGGTTCGGCCGGCGCGGCCGCGGTCACGTTGATCGTTACGTTCACCGTCGCTCCATCGGCGGGCTCCCCCATCGACGGCCTGTCCGGTTCGCGCCGGACCAGCCTCACGGACTTGATTGGATCGATCGGACCGGTCATGCCCCACGCGCAGCAAGATAGGCGCCGCTGCTTGCGACTCGCTGTGCCGACAGTGCCGCGCGACGGCGCGAATGTCACCCCAGTCCGGATGCGGCGCTCAGCCCGCGCCTCCCAGGGCGTCGTCGAGCGCGCTCCTGGCGCCAGGGATGGTGAACGCCAGCATGCCGAACAGTCCGAGCCCGACGAAAAGGGCCAGCGCCGTGGCGGGATGCCGCCAGAAGCTCGACGACGTATCCCGCGCGCCGATCTGGCGCAGGCTCGCCGGCAGCCACGTCAGCGCGTTGCGCGCGAAGACGGTCGCCGATGCGGGGGTGCGGCCGGCCGCGAACGCCGTTCCCGCCGCCGTGTAGGCGGCCATCCAGACGAGCAGGGCGGAGAGCATCGCGTGATTTCTCGACGATGCCGCCCGGCGGCGCCTTGACCTGGCTCAAGACGAACGGCGTCTGATGCGGCGCAATACGCGTTTCGAGTGTAGACCGATCAAGGGATAATCCGCTTCCATGCCGCATACCGCGCAGCGCCTGATCGACCTGCTGTTCGGCCGTCGCCTCGCCAACAGGGAAGGGCAGGCGGAGAAGATCGGCTGGCTGGCGGCGGTGCCTGCGATGGGTCTCGACGGCCTGTCGTCCTCGGCTTACGGCCCCGAAGCTGCGTTGAGCGTTCTGGTCCCGCTGGGCGCGGCGAGCCTGACCTACATCGGGCCGGTGATGGTTCCGATCATCGCCCTGCTCGGGGTGCTCTATCTCTCCTATCGGCAGACGATCATCGCCTACCCGAGCAATGGCGGCGGCTACACGGTGGCCAAGGAGAACCTCGGGCGTGGGGCGGGCCTGCTGGCGGCCACGGCTTTGATGATCGACTACGTGCTCAACGTCGCGGTCGGCATCTCCGCCGGCGTCGCCGCTCTGGTCTCGACCCTCCCGGCGCTGCAGCCCGCCATCCTGCCCTTGTGCCTGGCCGTGCTGGCGCTCGTCACGATCGCCAATCTGCGCGGCACCGGCGAGGCGGGCTTGCTCTTCGCGCTGCCGACCTACCTGTTCGTGGCCTGCTTCCTGGGTCTGATCGCCTTCGGTCTCTGGAAGCTCGTGGCGGCCGGCGGCCACCCGGCGCCGATCGTGGCGCCGCCGCACCTGGGCCGCGGAACCGAAGCGGTGACGATCTGGATACTGATGCGGGCCTTCGCGGCCGGCTGCACCGCCATGACGGGCGTGGAGGCGGTGTCGAACGCCGTCGGCGCGTTCCGCGAGCCGGTCGTCAAGCAGGCTCGCCTGACGCTGACGATCATTTGCGGCTTGCTCGCCCTGCTCCTGGTCGGCATCGCGGGCGTCGCGCAGGCCTACGGCATCTCCGCCATGGATCAGACGCAACCGGGCTACCAGAGCGTCCTCTCGCAGCTGGCGGCCGCCATCGCGGGGCGCGGCCCCTTCTACTTCGTGGCGATGGCGAGCGTGCTGGCGGTCCTGTGCCTGTCCGCCAACACCAGCTTCGTGGGGTTCCCCAGGCTCTGTCGGCTCGTGGCGGAGGACGGCTATCTGCCGCGCCCGTTCGCGGTGCCGGACCGGCGCCTCGTGTTCTCGGTCGGCGTCGGGTTCCTGGCCGCCACGGCCGGACTGCTGCTGATCGTCTTCGGCGGCATCACCGACCGGCTGATCCCACTCTTCGCCATCGGCGCCTTCCTCACGTTCACCCTCAGCCAGGCGGGGATGGTCGTACACTGGCGCCGGCAAGGCCCATCGAACCTCGGCCGGCTGGCGATCAACGGCGTCGGCGCCGCGGTGACGGGGCTCGCGCTGGCGGTGATCCTCGCGGCGAAATTCCTCGAAGGGGCCTGGATCACCGTCCTGGCCATACCGCTGACGATCTTGCTGCTCCTGAGCATCCGCCGCTATTACGACCGGCTCGACGCCAGCGTCGCCGCGGTGGGCCCGCTGGTCCTGGGCGACATCCGTCCGCCGCTCCTGCTGCTCGCGCTCCAGCAGCGCTCCCAGGTGAGCGATCGCGCCATTCGCTTCGGGCTCAGCCTGTCGCCCGATGTCATCGCCGTGCATCTGACGCAGCTGGGTGGTCCGGAAGCGGACGAGGATGGCGGAAGCCGGCTGCGACAGGAATGGAACGAGACCGTCGTGGCGCCGCTTGAGGCGCAAGGGATAAAGCCGCCCCGGTTGGTCCTGTTGCCGGCGCCCTATCGCGAGATCCACGCTCCGCTGCTCACCTTCATCGCCAAGCTGCGGACCGAGATGCCGGAACGGCGGATCGCGGTGCTGATCCCGGAGCTGGTCACGCGACATTGGTGGGAACGGCTGCTGCGCGTCGGCCGCGGCGAGCGGCTGCGCGCCTTGCTGCTGAAGCACGCCAACAGCGACCTCAACGTCATCATCTCGCCGTGGAACCCCTGAGACTGCGCGCGGCCCCGCTCAGGGCCGCGCCTCCACCTCCTCGAGTCCGCGGCGGGCGAGCGCGTCGGCGCGCTCGTTATGCTCGTGGCCGGCGTGGCCCTTGACCCAACGCCAATCGACCTCGTGGCGCAGGCGCGCGGTGTCGAGGCGACGCCAGAGATCCTCGTTCTTCACTGCGCCCTTGGTCATCGTTCGCCAGCCGCGCGCCTTCCAGAGGGGCAGCCACTCGGTGATGCCGCTCTGGACGTACTTCGAGTCGGTGTGCAGCTCGACGCGGCAGGGACGATTGAGCGCTTCCAGCGCCTGGATGGCGGCGGTGAGCTCCATGCGGTTGTTGGTGGTGGCGGGCTCACCGCCCCAGATCTCCCGCTCTCGGCCCTTGGCCATGAGGATGGCGCCCCAGCCGCCGGGTCCCGGATTCCCCCGGCAGGCGCCGTCGGTGTAGATCACGACGTCCGGCGTCGCGCCGCCCTTCATGGGGCCGCCTCGAACAGGGCCAGACCGGCGCGATGCACGGCGAGCTTGCGCTCGTATTCGAGGGGATCCTTCGGCCGCACAAGCGCGCCAGCCGGGGTGGAGCGCCAGTCGGCCAGCCGCGTCAGGAAGAAGCGCAGCGCCGCCCCGTGCGCCAGCACCGGCAGAGCCTGCCGCTCCGCGGACAGAAGCGGACGGCGGCTCTCGTAGCCGGCGACGAAGGCGCGGGCGGCGGTGACGTTGAAGCTGCCGTCCGGCTCGAAGCACCATGCGTTGAGCGCGATCCCGATGTCGTAGGCCAGGGCGTCGGTTGCGGCGAAATAGAAGTCGATCGCGCCGGCGAAGGCGGCGCCGCGGAAAAAGACGTTGTCGGGGAAGTAGTCGGCGTGGATTACGCCTTCGGGGAGGCCGGTCGGCCAGGCGGCGGCAAGATGGGCGACGTCGCCGGCGATCTGCGCTTCGAGCCCAGGCTTCAGCGCCTCGGCTTCGCCACGCAGCCGCTCGAAAAGCCCCGCCCAGGCCGCGTGCCCGAGATCGTTGACGCGCGTCTGATCGAACCCCTGCGCCGCTTCGTGAAGCCAGGCGAGCCCTGCGCCCGCTGCGCGGCAATGCGTCGGCGTCGTCCGCCGCACCGAGAGGCCGGTCAGGAAGCTGACGATGGCCGCTGGCTTGGCGCGCAACTCGCCCAGCAACCGGCCCTCCCTGTCGGCGATCGGCGTCGCGCTCGGAAATCCATGACGCGCAAGGTGCTGCATGAAGCCCAGGAAGAAGGGCAGGTCCTCGCGGCGGACGCGGCGCTCGTAGATGGTCAGGAAGTAACGGCCGGTCTCGGTTTCCAGAAGAAAGTTCGAGTTCTCCACGCCCTCCGCGACGCCCTTGAAGGAGAGCGGGGCGCCGAGTTCGTATCGGGCGAGGAACGCCTCCAGCTCGGCGTCGCTGATGTCGGTGTAGACCGCCATCCGCGATTCAGAGCTCAGGCGTTGGCTGGCGCATCGCCGGATCGATCGGGCTCATCAACCCAACCGGATTTCCGTCCGGATCTTCGACGATCGCATACCGCGCGCCCCAGAACGCGTCATACGGCGGTTGAAGGCCCTGCGCGCCGTCCGTGATCAGCGTCTCCCACAGTTCATCGACGGCCGCGCGGCTCTCGACCGCGACGCCGATCACGACCCGTCCGCGCTCGGCGGCGAAGCCGCTGTTGTAGTGGCGCGCGAGCTTCTGGCTGTCGAACTCGATATCGAGCTTGGCCTCGCCGGCCACCTTGACGTGGTGCCCGTGGCCGCCGCTCTCCCACACGGTCTCCTGAGGCGGTTCGAGGCCGATGAGCCGGTAGAAGCGGAGCGTCTCGGCCATGTTTCGTACGACGAGGTTGATCTGGCTGAACCGCGCCCCCGGCATGGTGCTTCTCCCTTGGCGTGCAGTCAGCCGCAATGAGCGGAGGTCCTGCTCCGGTCAAGCCGTTCAGAGGAACTCGGCTCTCAGGTCGGCGCTCGAGCGCACGCCGACGTCGTCGAGCCCCTTCGCCAGCCATTCGCCCGCCGCCCGGCGGCCGCGATCCCTCAGGCGCTGCAGGAAGGGCCAATCGGTCTGGAACTTGGAGGCCCATCCGAGGTCGCGCAGCCAGCGGTCGGCGCCGATCGAGTGGACGAGCATCCGCCGGTAGGCCTTGCGCGCGTCCCCCTTCAGCATGTCGTGGTCGATCAGCTTCGCCACGAAGGCCACTGCGCGAAGCTCGGCCGAGAGCGAGGCGTTGAAGGTGATCTCGTTCAGCCGGTCGAGGATCTCGGTAGGCGTGCGGGGGACCTCGCGGCGCACGAACGGGTTGAGGTTGACGATCAGGATGTCATCCGGCGTCGGGTCGTAGAACATCGGCCAAAGCGCCGGGTTGGCGAGGAAACCGCCGTCCCAGTAGGCTTCTCCATCGATTTCCACCGCCTGGAACAGGTAGGGCAGGCAGGCCGACGCCATCACGTGCTCGCACGTCAGCTCGCCCTCGCGAAAGATGTGGGCTCGACCCGACTTCACCGCCGTGGCCGAGACGTAGAGCGCGACCGGCGGTTCGGCGCGCAGCCGCGCGAAGTCGATCTGTCCCTCCAGAACGTCGCGCAGGGGGTTCAGGTCGAACGGGTTGAAGGCGTAGGGGGAGAGCCCTCCCGCGCCGAACGGCGGCGCGAAACGCCACGCCGTCGTGAGCGTCGTGAGCCAGTCGGGGTTGAAGGCGCGCGTCCACAGCCCAAGGTCCCCGAAGACGCCGGCGCAGTCGGCCACCGTGCGCCAGAACGCTTCGAGCTTCGCTCGTGCGCCGGCCGGCCCGCCCTCCGCGAGGCCGGCGGCGATCGCCACCGCGTTCATTGCTCCGGCCGACGCCCCGGTGATCGCCTTGATCTCGAGGCGTCCGTCCTCGAGCAGCCGGTCGACCACGCCCCACTCGAACGCGCCGTGGGCGCCGCCGCCCTGGAGGGCGAGGCTGATCGGTTTCGGAGACGTCTTGCCGGCGGACATCAGGCTCGTCAGGCGGCCGTCCAGCCGCCGTCGATGGAGAGGGCCGCGCCGTTCACCGACGCCCCCTGATCACTCACGAGATAGAGCATCAGCCCGGCCAGCTGGTCGAACTCGACGAACTTTTTCGTCGGCTGAGCCGCCAGGATCACCTCCCGCATCACCTCATCGGGCGTCATGCCGCGCGCCTTGGACTGGTCGGCGATCTGGTGCTCCACCAGTGGCGTCTTCACGTAGCCTGGGCAGATCGCGTTGCAGGTGACGCCGTGCTCGGCGACCTCCAACGCAACGGTCTTGGTCAATCCCAGGACGCCATGTTTGGCGGCGACGTAGGCGGCCTTGAACGGCGAGGCGACCAGCCCGTGCGCCGAAGCTATGTTCACGATCCGCCCCTGGCCGGCCGCCTTCATGATCGGCACGGCGGCGCGTATCGTGTGAAAGGCGGACGAGAGGTTGATCGCGATGATCTGGTCCCACTTCTCGATCGGGAAGTCCTCGATCGGCGCCACGTGCTGCACGCCAGCGTTGTTGACGAGGATATCGACGCGACCGAACCGAGCCTTCGCATAGGCCAGCATGTCGGCGATCTCGGCGGGCTTGGTCATGTCCGCGCCGTGGTAGAGCACGCTCACGCCGGCGGCCTCCGCCAGCGCCGCCCGGTCCTTCTCGATCTGACCCGCATCGCCGAAGCCGTTCAGGACCACGTTGACGCCCTCGGCGGCGAGCGCGCGCGCCAGAGCCTGACCGATCCCGCTCGTCGAGCCAGTGACGACCGCCGCGCGGCCTTTCAGTCCATAGCCTGTGGCCATCCCGAGGGTTCCTTATGCTGCGCTGCAGCACGATAGGCGCGGGCGGACTTGCGGGCAAGCGGCGCCGGAGCGATCCTTGCGAGGCAAAACGGAGGATCGCCATGGTGCGATTCGCATCGCCGGCGCTGATCGTCGTCCCGCTGCTGCTGCTCTGGGCGTGCAAGCCCGCCGGTCCGCCGCCGCTCGATCCCAACGCCGACGTCTACGCGCGGCAGTTGTTCGACGAGATACGGTCCGGCGCCGATCTCGACGCCGACCCGCACCTCGCGCACGAGCTGAAGAACCCGACCACCGAGGAGGAGATCGCCCAGTTCCGCGCGATGATTCCGGCGGAGCCGTACAGCTCGGTCGTGCTGCGCGCCTCCACCGTCACTACGGACAGCACCGGCGTCACGACCAAGCTCACCGATGTCTACCATTACTCGGACAAGGACCTGATCGCCCAGACCGCCCTTTTCAAATCCCCGGCCGGCGTCGACCCGGTGATCGTCGGCTTCAACCTGACAGACTTGGGCGGGAACTGAGGCCGCCGGCCAACGATCGCGACGCGGGAAGCCCGTCGCAGCCGCCCTGGTCCGCGGCGACGGGCATGCTCAGCGCGACCATCAGCCCCGCCGGCCGCCAGTCGAACGAGGCCGCGCCTCCCTGTTGAGCGGCAAGCCGAGTGATGAGCCGCGTGCCGAATCCTCTCGGCGTGGCGGCCGAGACGGTCGGTCCGGCCCGTTCATCCCACCGCAGGCGCAATGTGCGGCCCCCGTCCGTGCTCCAGCTGACGAGGAGCTTGCCGCCCGCCCGCGACAGGCAGCCGTACTTGCTCGCGTTGGTGGCCAGCTCATGCACGATCATGCTGAGCGCCTGAGCCCTGTCGGGGGGCAGCAGCACGCTCTCGCCCTCCAGCTTGTAGCGCGCATGGTCCGTCAGCGCGTTGAGTTCGAGCGCGACGATCTCGCCGATCAGCGCGCCGCGCCAGCGCTTGGTGGCGAGCGACGTCTGAGCTCGCGCCAGCGCGGCGATGCGGCCTTCGAGCCTGTCGCGGAAATCCGCCACCGTCGCGGCCGTCGTGAGCCGCACGAAGGACTGCGCGATCGTCAGCGAGTTGCGCGCGCGGTGGTCGATCTCCCGCATCAGCCGGTGCTGAAGTTCTTCGTTGCGGCGCTCCAGCACTTCGCCTGTGACGTCCTGGGTTGCGCTGAGGATATGGGTGATCTGGCCCGATGGGTTGCGGAGCGGCGAGTTCACGGCGCTAAGGTACCTTTCGGCGCGTTCCCCGCCGTTCGCCGCGGCGCTCAGGTACCGGCGCGCGCTCATCTGGTGCGGCTCGCCGGTCTCGAGCGCGGCCGCGAACGAGTCGCGGATCGCCTCGAGGAGGGCGGCCATGTCCGGCGAGAGCTGGTCGCCGAACGCCTCGAACACGCCCTTGCCCACGAGCGAGGCGGCGGTCGCGCCGAATGCGCGGCCGTGCGCGCGGTTCGCCGCGACCATCGTGTAGCGGGGCGGGTCGGCCTTGACGAGCAGCAAGGGCCGCGGCGCGAACTCGAAGACCGCGCGGAAGTCCGGCGCCGCGCGGTTGGCCGCCGTCCTCGCCATCCTCTTCTCCGGCGCCAGGTCCACCCTGCGCACGCCGGTTGCCGGGGAGGCCAGGCTGTGGCTCTCCAGGTGGCCGATGTCGTTCAACCGGCGTCTCCGTCGCCTTCGACGCCACGGCGCAACACGGGAATCCTCATCACGCCCCTCACCCCAGCCGCTTGAAGCACAAGCCGCTCTGAAGCCGCAACGCGGCCTGGAAGCATCTGGTTCCGCGAATGAGGCGCAGATCGGTCGAGCGCCGACAGCCGGCGGCGCTAGCGCCACTCGACGGTCGCGCCGTGCGCCTGGACAACGGCGAGCTGACGATCCTCGCCGCCGGGCCACAGCGTCAGCCGCAACTCGATCGGCGCCGGCGAGCCCTCGGCGGGCTCCATGCGCAACCAGGCCAGCGGCGCGGTCCGCCCCGCGGCCGCACCGTGAGCGGCCAGGGCCGCGCGGATCGCCGTTGCGGTCGCGGGCGGCAGGTACTGCCAGAAGATCGAGTGGAACACGACCGTGACCAGGCCCTCGCGCGGCGCGGCCCTGACGCGCACCCAGTCGGCGGCGTCGGCCGCCTCGACCGCGACGCCGGCCGCCACGGCCATCGCGACAGCCGCATCGAAGCGCGCGATCCGCTCGGTCTGGTCCGGCCAGAGGTAGGCGCGCAGCCGCCGGCGCTGCGCCGGATCGGCCAGGTTGATCGGTTTGCGGTCGCAGGCGGCGGTGGCCGCGACGCTGATCGGCGTGGCGAGCGGCGGCGCAGTGCCTGTCCAGACCGCACTCAGCGCCAGCGGCGAGGCCGGGTCGCCCCAGCTTCCCGCCTCGCCGTAGTCATAGCGGTAGCGGCGCCAGAGCTGGTTGAGCCCGGCGCTGGCGCCAAGCTCCAGGCAGGCGAGCGGCAGGCCGGTCAGGGCGGCGATGGTCAGGAAGCCAGGCAGGAGACAGGCGGAGCGGCGGACCTCGTTGGTCTGCGGCTCGTGCGCCATGAAGGCCGAGAGGCGAGGGCCGTGCGCAGCGATCGCGCGACAAGCTGCGCGCCAGGCGTCGCCGGGGTCCGTCGCCGAGGGCGGGAACGCCGCGGTCAGCGCGGCATCGTCGCCGCTCAGCGCGAGGTCGTGCAGCGCGCCCAGGAAGCGCAGCGCCACGGCCGCGTCGACCACGGCGGCGTCGGACTGGTCACTCCATGGCGCGAACAGGGCCCGCGCGTCGGCCGTCAGGTCGGCGGCGGCGCGCTCCAGGAGCCCGCCATAGAAGGCGGAGCCGAAGCTGGCGCATACGCGAGACTGGACCGCCAGCGCCTGAAGGATCGGGTCGTTGCTCATGCGACGCGATCGGCCCTGTCGGGCGCCCCAGGGTCAATCTTGATTGATCCGGTCAATCAGCGCCGAGTGGCAGCTCTCCCTGCATGGCGTCGGCGAAAGACAGCATCGGGTCCTTGCCCATCAGGGCCAGCCGGACCGGCGCCCAGTTCAAGCGATGGATCGGCGAGGGCCCGAGGCGGCGCAGCGCGTCCGCGTGGACCTGCGCCCGATAGCCCTTGTGGGCGCCGAAGCCGTAGCCTGGATAGACCTCGTCCATCTCGGCCATCAGCCGGTCGCGGGCGGTCTTCGCGAGTATCGAGGCTGCCGCGATCGACGCCGACAGCGCGTCGCCGCCCACCACGGCGCGCACCGGGCAGGGCAGGTCGAAGGCGTAATTGCCGTCGACGAGCGCGAACGCGGGTGCAATGCGCAGCGCCGCCACCGCGCGGCGCATGGCGAGGCCCGTGGCGTGCAGGATGTTGAGTTCGGCGATCTCGTCGACCGATGCAAAGCCGATGCCCCAGGCCACGGCCGTGTCCTTGATCTCGATCTCGAGTTCGGCGCGGCGCTTGGCGCTCAGCTTCTTGGAGTCGTCGACGCCCTTGGGGATCCGCCGCGCCTTGAGGATGACCGCGCCGGCGCAGACGGGACCCGCCCACGGGCCGCGGCCCGCCTCGTCGACGCCGCAGACTGGAGTCGGAGAGTCGCGCTCCAGACGCAGCGTCGGCATCAGCGGGCCGCTTTCGCCATCGCCGCCACCTCGGCGTGGCGAGGGCAGCCGGCCACGTGGTCGTTGACCATGCCGACCGCCTGCATGAACGCGTAGACGATCACGGGCCCGCAGAACTTGAAGCCCCTGGCCTTCAGGGCCTTGGCCATCTCCTGCGCCTGCGGTGTCTGCGCCGGAACCTGCCGGATCTCGCGCCAGTGGTTCTGGATCGGCGCCCCGTCGACGAAGCTCCAGAGCCAGGCCGAGAAGTCCTCGCCCTGGTCGCGCATCTCGAGCCAGATCCTCGCGCCCGCGATGGCCGCCTCGATCTTGGCGGCGGAGCGAATGATCCCGGCGTCGGCCATCAGCCGCGCCCGGTCCGCCTCGCCGAACCGCGCCACGACGTCCGGATCGAACCCGGCGAACGCGGCGCGAAACGCCTCGCGCTTCTTCAGGACGGTGATCCAGGCCAGCCCTGCCTGGAAGCCATCCAGCACCAGCTTCTCCCAGAGCGCCCGGGCGTCGTACTCGGGCACGCCCCACTCCTCGTCGTGGTAGGCGACGTAGATCGGCTCCCGGGGATTGGCCCAGGCGCAACGCCCGTCGGTCTCAAAGGTGGCGAGGCCCATACGCAGGGTCTGCCGAAGAATCGCCGCAGCGGCAACGCCGGGCCCGACACGTCTGCGTCAGCAGCGTCTCACCCCCGACTCGGTGGCCCAAAGTCTCAGGCGCCCGAGGAGGCCATCCAGTCCGGCCGCTCCACCCGCACCGGCCGGCCATCGGCCGTCAGCTGCGCGCCTTCGATGCGGTCCAGACGCAGCAGCGCCATCGCGCGGCCCTCGCCGCCCGACAGCACCTCCCCGGCGCGCAGCGCTCCCGCCAGAACCTCCAAGCCCGACGCCGGCGCCGGTCCGTCGAGGACGAGCGGCAGCATGCGGCTCCTCACCTGACCTCGGCGCTTCATGCGCGAGGTCGTCTCTTGGCCGACGAAGCAGCCCTTCCTGAAATCGATCCCGTTCAGGAGGTCGAAGTTCGCCTCGATCGGGTAGGTGGCCTCGTCGGCCCAGTCGGCCGGGCCGGGCACGCCGAGTGCGAGGCGGTGGGCGTCGTGGTCGGCCTCGGCCGCATCGGATTCGGCCGCGGCGCCGTAGCCGCGCCAGCCGAGCGCGGGGAGACGCGGATCGAGCGCCCAGCCGGCGCCGGGGGGCGGCTCATCCCCGCCCCATGCGGCTAGCACGGGCGTATCGTCCGCCTCGAGCGTCACCTTGGCGCGAAGCCGATAGATGGCGAGGCGCTGGATCAGCGCCGTGCGCCGCTCGGCCGCACAGTCCACCCAGCAGCCGTCCTCACGGCCGACGATGAAGAGGTCGAACAGCAGCCGGCCCTGCGGTGTCAGCAAGGCGCCGAATCGCTGCTCGCCAGGGCGGAGCGTTTCGACGTCCTGCGTCACCAGACCCTGCAGGAACGTGCGCCAATCCTGGCCGCCGAGGGCGACCAACGCCCGGCTCGCAAGGCGCGCGACGCGGTTTGTTGCGCTCATGTCGCCAATGTGGCGGCGAAGCGGTTGGAGCGCCAGGAAAAGCGCGCAATACATGGCGAAGATGGCCGCCAAGACGTTTCCCGTCCTGTTCATTGCGCCGAGCGGCGTCAGCGAGGCGGTGCTCGCCTCGGGCCTTTTGAAGAAGTTGCACGACGAGGCGCCCAATCCGCGCTTCACCATCGTGGCCAGCCGCAAGGTGGCGCCGCTCTTCGCCGACATGCCGAAGGTCGAGCGGGTCGTGGTGACCGACCGGGAGGGCTCGGCGCGCCGCTGGTTCGGGGTGCTGGGGCCGATGCGCGCGCGGCGCTGGTCGCTCGTGGTGGACGTGCCGGCGCGGGTGATCGCCGGCCGGCTTCGCCCAAAAGGCCGGCCGCTGAGACACCAAGGCGATGAGCCGGCGCACAAGCTGATCGAGGCGGCGCATCTGATGCGACTCGAGGACGACCCGCCGGCGCCCTATCTGTTCGTGGACGCCGCGACCGACCAGCGCGCCGCGCAGATGGTGGCCGGCGAGGGGCCGATCCTGGCCCTCGCGCCGTGCGCCGAGTGGGTCGGCAAGGCCTGGCCGATCGAGCGATTCGGCGAGGTGGCGCGGCGGCTGCGCGCGCCGGGCGGGCTGCTCGCCGGTGCGCGGGTCATGCTGCTCGGCGAGAAGTCGAACGCGCACGAGATCGAGCCGATGCGCCAGGTGGCGCCAAAGGACGCCGTCATCGATCTCGTGGGCAAGGACCTGCTGACCGTGGTCGCAGCGCTCAAGCGCGCCCGGCTCTTCATCGGCAACGACACCGGCTTCGCCCAGCTTGCCGCGGCCGCTGGCGCGCCGACGCTCGCGCTGTTCGGCCCGTCCGACGACCGCATATGGCGTCCCTGGGGCGAGAACGTGCGGGTGGTGCGCGGGGCGCGGACGCTGGATGAGATTCGGCGCGTGGACCCGCCGCTGAAAGCTCAGGTCCGACACATGATCGACCTTTCCGCCGACAGCGTGCTTGCGGCGGCTGACATGCTCCTTGAAGAGACCGTGAGTGTCTGAAACGTTTGATCTGATCGTCCGCGGCGGCGAGGTGGCGAACCACGCTGGGCGGGGCCTGGCCGATGTCGGTGTGCGGGGCGGACGCATCGCCGCGATCGGCGATCTGTCGCAGGCGTCAGCCGGGGAGACCTTCGACGCGCGCGGCCTCACCGTGCTGCCCGGCGTGATCGACACCCAGGTCCATTTCCGCGAGCCCGGCATGGACTGGAAGGAAGATCTCGAGAGCGGCTCCAGGGCTGCGGTCCTGGGCGGCGTCACGGCGGTGTTCGAGATGCCCAACACCGACCCGCCGACTTCGTCGCGGGCGGCGCTGGAGGACAAGCTGGCGCGGGCCAGGGGCCGCATGCACTGCGACCACGCGTTCTACGCGGGCGCGACCCACGAGAATGCGGCCAACCTCGCCGAGGTCGAGGCCACGCCGGGCTGCTGCGGGGTGAAGACCTTCATGGGCTCGTCCACCGGCTCGCTCCTGGTCGACGACGACGCGGGCGTGGAGGCGGTGCTGCGCGCGGTGCGGCGGCGCGCGGCCTTCCACAGCGAGGACGAGGCGCGGCTGCGGGAACGCAAGGCTCTGGCGCGCGAGGGCGACTGGACCAGCCATCCCGAGGTTCGCGACGCCGAGACCGCGCTGCGCTCGACCCGTCGCCTGATCGCGATCGCCGAGCGGCTCGGCAAGCGGGTGCACGTGCTGCACACGACGACGGCCGACGAGATCGAGTTCCTCGCGCTGCACAAGGACGTCGCGACCTGCGAGGTGACGCCACAGCACCTGACGCTCGCCGCGCCGGAAGCGTACGAGCGGCTGAGGGGTCTGGCCCAGATGAACCCGCCGATCCGCGACACCCATCACCGCGCCGGCCTCTGGCGCGGGATCGCCAACGGCGTGGTGGACGTGATCGGCACTGACCACGCGCCGCATACGCTGGAGGAGAAGGCGCGTGCGTACCCGGCCTCGCCGTCGGGCATGCCGGGCGTGCAGACGCTGGTCCCGGTGATGCTGACCCATGTCGCCGAGGGGCGGCTGACACTGGAGCGCTTCATCGACCTCACCAGCGCCGGCGCCCAGCGCATCTTCGCGATCGCCGGCAAGGGCCGGCTCGCCGTCGGCTGGGACGCCGACCTCACCATCGTGGACCTCAAGGCGCGCCGGGCGATCCGCAACGCCGACATGGCGACCCGCGTCGGCTGGACGCCGTTCGACGGCATGGAGGCGATCGGCTGGGCGATGGCCACGATCATCCGCGGCTGCGTCGTCATGCGCGACGGCGAGCTGACGTCGTCGGGCCGCGGGGCGCCGATGCGGTTTCTTGAGAATCTGGAGGCTCACGCATGAACGGCGCCGACGCGCTCATCGAGACGCTGATCGACAATGACGTCGTCGCCTGCTTCGCCAACCCCGGCACGAGCGAGATGCAGTTCGTCAGCGCGCTGGATCGGCAGCCGCGGATGCGGCCGGTCCTTTGCCTGTTCGAGGGCGTCGCGACGGGCGCCGCCGACGGCTACGGCCGCATGGCCGGCAAGCCCGCTTGCACGCTGCTGCACCTGGGGCCGGGCTACGGCAACGGCCTCGCCAACCTGCACAACGCTCGGCGCGCCTTCACGCCGATCATCAACGTGATCGGCGACCACGCGACCTATCATCAGAAGTACGACGCCCCGCTCGCCTCCGACATCCACGCCATCGCCGGCGCCAACTCGGTTTGGCTGAAGTCGGCCGCGAGCGCAGACGAGGTCAGCGCGCTCGCCGCCGAGGCGATCACCGCCAGCTACGGCCCGCCCGGCGGCTCGGCGAGCCTGGTGCTGCCGGCCGACACCGCATGGTCGCCGACGAACGCAACCGGCGGCAAGGCGAGCCGCCCGGCGAAGGCGGCCGCGCCGGCAAGCACGATCGAGGAAGTCGCGCGCCGTATCCGCGCGGCGGCGAAGCCGGTGATCCTGCTGGGGACAGGCGCGTGCAACGAGGCGGCGCTCCAGGCGGCTGGACGGATCGCCGAGACAGGCGTGCGCGTGCTGTCCGACGGCTTCATCGGCCGGCTGCCGCGCGGCGCGGGCCGCTTCGCGCCGGACCGGATGATGTACTTCGCCGAGATGGCGGTCGCCGACCTCGCCGGCGTCGACCTGATGGTGTTGACGGAGGCCAAGCCTCCGGTCGCGTTCTTCGCCTATCCGGACAAGCCGAGCGTTCTGGCGCCCGAGGGCTGCGAGACCCTGCCGCTGGCGTCGCTGGCCGAGGACGGTGCGGCGGCGCTGAGCGCCATCGCCGACCTGCTGGGCGCGCCGCGGGCGCCGTCGGTCCAGCCGCTGAAGCTGCCGGCCGCGGCGCCCACGGGGGCGCTCAACCCCGCCGCCGTCGGCCTCGCCATGGCGCACCATCTGCCGGAAGGGGCGATCGTCTCCGACGACTCGGTCACCGCCGGCCAGTCGATCCTGAACGCCACGCGCACGGGCCGCCCGCACGACTGGCTCGGCCTCACCGGAGGCGCGATCGGCCAGGGTATCCCTGTCGCGGTGGGCGCTGCCGTCGCGGCCCCGGGCCGCAAGGTCGTGTCGCTCAACGGCGACGGCGCGGCGATGTATACGGTGCAGGGCCTCTGGACACTGGCGCGCGAGGGTCTCGACGTCACCGTCGTGATTTTCGCCAACAACGCTTACCGGATCCTCGGCATCGAGCTGGGACGCACCGGCGCCGGCAATCCGGGCCCCGCCGCCTCGAAGCTGCTCGGCCTCGGCGAGCCGGCGATCGACTGGGTGAACCTGGCCAAGGGCCTCGGGGTGCCTGCGACGCGCTGCGAAACGGCCGAGGCTTTCGACGCCGCCTTTGCCCGGGCCATGGCGGAACCGGGCCCGAAGCTGATCGAGGCCGTCGTCCCCTGACGATCCCGCGCCCGCAAGACGGAAGGGCGCGCTCGACCGTCAGGCCGAGCGCGCCCTTGCGCGGTCAGTGGTGCGGCTGGTTCTGCGGCATCTGGCAACCGCCGCCGATGTCCTTGGCGAGCGGGCAGCTGGTAGCCGCCACCGGCTTCATCGACGTGGTGTCGTACTGGATGATGAAGCCGGGGTTGCCGTCGGCGCAGGCGACTTCGATGTAGCCCATGTTGGCCTGGCTCCCCATCACGCGTTCGCCGGAGACGGTGCACGATTCCTTGTGCATCGCCTGGAGGTCGGCGGTCAGGCTGGGCAGGGCCGCATCCGGCTTGGTGAAGGTGCACCGGAAACCGGCCAGCTCGGAATGGGCGCAGTTGTAGAACACCTCCTTGCGCGAGCTATCGGTCGGCGAGAGCAGGATGCCGCCGTCGGGCCGGTTCGAGCAGGCGACTTCCACGGCCTCGGAGTACCCGGCGGGCTGCGTGTCGAACGGGAAGTACTTGGAGACGGTGCAGTCGAAACCAGCCTGATGCGCCAGCTTGGTGTAGAGGTCGGCCTGTTCGGTCTGGGCCTGACGCGCATTGGTCAGCGTGCAGCCGCCGCCGATGCTGTCGGCCACGGCGCAATTGATCGGCTGACCGACCGAGCCGTCGGGCTTCAGCTCGAACATGTAGCCCTTGCCGCCCTGGCAGGCGACTTCGAAGTAGTTCGAGCCGCTCGCTGTCGCGCCGACCCAGCGGTGCGCGGTCGGCGTGCAGGGCTTGCTGAGCTTGGCGACCAGCGAATTGAAGTAGGTGTTCAGGCTGGCCTGGTCGGACAGGGTGCAGTGCGTCTGCGTGGCGGAGCTGAACGCGAGGCACGAATTGAACGTCGCCGGCTGCTTGGCGGACACGGGGAACGAGGCGTCGACGATGTAGCCAGCGCCGTTCTTACAGGCGATCTCGAACACGGTCGTCTTGCGGTCGCTCGTCTGGCCCAGAGCCCGGGCGGCGCTCAGCTCGCAGGTCGGCTCGTACTTGGCGACCAGCGGCGCGAGACCGGCCGTCGGGTCGGCGTTGTCAGGCAGGATACAGGCGATGTTCGGGTTGTGGGCCGCATTCACTTCCATGCAGGTATAGATCAGCGGCAGGGGGCCGGGCTTTTCAGGCACGGCCACGATGAAGCCCTCGGCGTCCTTGCACGCCAGCTCATAGTACTTCGACTTCGCCTTCGTCTTGGGGTCGGAGGATTCGCCGATGAAGCGGGCGTCGGCCACCTGGCAGTCGACGCCGGTCGCTGCGATGACGCCTGGCGCGTCCTTCATGCCCTGGGCGCGCTTGCCCGAATCGACCGTCTGCTTTTGCGGGGTCGCGGCCGAGGCCGCGGCCGAGGCCGCGGCCGGCGCGATCATCGCCGCCATGAGTGCGGCGACGAGACCAATGAGGATTGGTCGCATGTCTTCTTGTCTCCTGGGAATCCTCGATGGGCAGGCTTAAGCCCCATCGGGCGCGCGCGGGTCAAGTCAGGACCGACAGCAAGCGGCGGCTCACGGCGCTCGGCTTGCCGGCGCCGCGAGGCCAAAAGAAGGCGGTCTGGCGCCCGTGCCGAGGCGGCGGGTCGCCACCGGGAGACGTCCGTGATGAGCCTTTCCGGCAAGACCCTGTTCGTCTCGGGCGCCAGCCGCAGCACCGGCATCACCGGCGAGGCGCTGGCGGCGCTGGCCGGATCCGCGGGCGCGGCGTGAGCGCCCCGCCGCGGACCGTGCTGGTCGCCGAGCCGGGCGAGGCCGAGGCGATCCGCGCCGCGGTGCGCGCGCCCGACCTCGCCGCGCTCGGCGCCGGCCGCCGGGTCGCGCGCCTCGAGGATGCGCAGGCGCTCACCGACCTGCTGGAGGACCCGGCCGTCTCGGACCCGATCTACGACCTCCCGCGACCGTTCACGGTGGCGAACGTGCGCGGCTGGATCGAGCACGCGCTGGAGGAACAGGCGCGCGGCGAGGGCCTGCTGGTGCTGAACTGGGACGAGGCGGGCGAGCTGACCGGCTACTCCAAGTTCAGCGTCTGGCCCGAACGCAGCGCGGCGGAGATAGGCGGCGCCATGCGCGCCAGTCGCCAGAGCCGCGGCCAGGGCGGCGCCGGCGCCTTGCACAGCTTCGGATGGATGTTCGAACGGCTGGGCGTGCGGCTGATCGGGCTGACTGCGGCGCTGGACAACGTGCGCTCGGCGCGCCTGATCGACGCGGCCGGCTTCGTGCGCCAGGGCGAGCGCGACAGCGTGCGGCCGGACGGCACGGTGCGCCGCTCGCTCTATTGGGAGCTGACGCGCGATGCGTGGCAAGCGGCGCGAGCCGCGACAGGAGGGACGCCTTGAGCCGGATAGCCAGCTGCTGCTGCGGCGCCTCGGAGCCCGAGGTCGACGCCGAACCGGTGATGAACGCGATCTGCCATTGCGACAGCTGCAAGCGGCGAACCGGCAGCGCCTTCGGTTGGTCGGCCTATTTTCCGGACGAAGCCGTCCTGGCCCGCCGCGGACCGCTCACGCTCTACGAGCCGAAAAGCGCGCTGAGGACGCAGCGCTGGTTCTGCGGCGCCTGCGGAACCACGCTCCTGTGGTCGTCGGCCGATTTCATGCCGGGACACACCGGCGTCGCGGGCGGGTGCTTCGTCGCCGATCCGCTCGGCGCCCCCACCATCACCGCCACGGACGCCAAACGCTGCGCGTGGGTCGGTCTGCCCGAGGGCCTTTTCGCCTCGCCCTGAGGCTTGCCCCAAGGCCAAGTTCCGCGGATAACGCCGGTCAAGGCGGTCCGCCCTAGCCGGCGGCCAAGAGGGAACGCGGTGCGAGGCTCGCCTCAAGACCGCGGCTGTGCCCGCAACTGTAAGCGGCGAGGTCCCTTGCCCATCCGGCTCGTCTCCGCGGGCCGGCGCCACTGGGAAACCGGGAAGGCGTGGGTGTGGGATTCGACGACCCGCAAGCCAGGAGACCTGCCGCCCCCGTCGCTCGTCCGAGGTCCGGGACCAGACCATCGGCGCGGGGGAACTCCGTCGCAGCGACAGCGGCCGGCTCGGCGCGCCGGCTTTGCGCAGTCGCTGCCAGGCCGCGTGCGCCGCGTGGTCGATGGAGCAACCTCATGTCAGATCACAGAAGGCGGCCCGGACTGGGCTGGCTGGCGCTGGCCATCTGCCTGCCGCCTGCTTTCGCGCATGCCGATTCCGCCGCGTCCGATTCCACCCCTTCCGATTCCGCGCCGGTCGCCACGGCGTCCGACGCCGCCACGGTGCGGCCGGTCGACGTGACGCGCCTGCCCGCCGTCGCGCTCGACACGCCGGACCTCGAGGTGATCACGCGCGCCGACATCGACGCGCGCCAGGCCGTCTACGCCGCCGACATCCTGGATACCGTTCCGGGGCTCGCGGTGACTTCGGACGGCGCGTTCGGGGGCGTCACCAGCATCCGGATACGCGGCGCCAGTTCCGACAAGACGCTGGTTCTCATCGACGGCATTCCGCAGAACGACCCCAGCGATCCCAATGGCGCCTATGACTTCTCGAGCCTCGACCTCTCCGACTTCAGCCGGATCGAGATCCTCGAAGGACCGCAAAGCTCGCTCTGGGGGTCGGACGCCATCGGCGGCGTGATCTCGCTCACCACGCGGGAGCTCAACGGCTGGCGCGCCCAGGCCGAGGGCGGCTCGCTCGACCGGTTCGAAGGTTCGGCGGCCTACGGCCAGCGCACGAACCAGTGGGCCTACGGGTTCTCGGTGTTCGGCGATCGCACCAACGGCGTGCCCAAGGCGGATGGCACCGGCGTTCCCAATCCGTACTCGTCGTGGAGCGCGGGGGGGTACGGGCGCTACGAGCCCGCCGACTGGCTGAGCGTCGATGCGCGACTGCGCTACCAGCAGAGCTACGCGAGCGTCGACGGCTACAACGCGACCACGGGCGTGTTCGGCTACACGCCGCAGTACGCGCGCAGCCAGAGCTGGACCGGAAGCGCGCGGGCGATCGCGCAGGCCCCGTTCGGCTTCACCGATACGCTGACCGTGGGCGTCTTCAATATCGACCGATCGGACACCTACATCGGCTCGCCGGCCAATTCCTCGGCCTACTGGGGCCGGACCTGGGACTACCGGTTCACGGCCGAGCGCGGCGCGCCGACCGACCCGTGGGGCCTCGATTTCGGAGTCGAGCGGCAGACCACGGACGCCTCGCTGTCGAACGGCGCGCGGCTTGGCCTCGGCGCCACGTCGGGCTTCGTGGTCGGGCGCGTCTCGCCCCTGACCTTCCTGACGCTGACCGCCAGCGAGCGCTACGACGCCACCGACACCTATGGGAGCGCGGCGACGGGTCACGTCTCGGCGGTGGTGAAGCTGCCCGCCGGCTTCTCGGTGGAAGGCGCCTGGGGCCAGGGGTTCAAGACGCCGACGATCAGCGAGATCGCCTGCGACTTCTGCTACCCGGTCGGACCGTCGTATGGATTGAAGCCCGAGCACGCCGTCGGTTGGGACGGGACGCTGGCATGGACGTCCGCCCACGGTTTGATGACCGCCAAGCTCACGGGCTACGAACTCGCCGTCCGCGACCAGATCGAGTACGCGCCGACCTACCCCTACCGCTACGTCAACATCGACAACACGCGCACCGACGGACTGGAGGCGGAGGCCGACATACGGCTGACTCGCCAGCTGAAGGTCGAGGCGGAGTACGCCTACACCAACGCCGTGGACCTCGCTTCCGGGATGCAGTTGTTGCGGGTGCCGCGTGACGCCGGCTCGGCGACGCTGGACTGGACGCGTGGGCCTTGGCAGGCGGCCTTCACGCTGCGCGTCGAGGGACCGGACCTGGACGAGAACCCGACCACCTTCGTCGATCAGGTGCGCCCGGGCTTCGTGCTTGCGAACATCGCGGGCTCGTACGCGTTGACGCCGAAGCTGGCGCTGACCGCCCGCGTCGATGACATCGCCAACACGCATTACCAGGAGGTGCTGGGCTACGGCGAGCCGGGGCTGATGGTGTTCTTCGGCATCCGCGCCAAGGGCTGATACGGGCTGCTCCTTAAGGGTTCGCCGCGGCTTGCCGCCCGGCGAGCCGCCATGCGACGGCTCCTCATTCAAACGGTTGTTTGAGGAGCCGCTCGATGGATTTCGACTACTCGCCCCGCCAGAAGGAGCTCATGCGCCGCGTCGGCGACTTCATGGACGAGCACATCTACCCTGCCGTGCCGACGTTCGAGCAACAGTCCGCCGAGGGCGAGCGCTGGAAGGTGATCCCGATCATCGAGGAGCTGAAGGCGAGGGCCCGCGCCGCCGGGCTGTGGAACATGTTCATGCCGCCGTCCTCGGGCGCGCCGCACGTCGACGACACGTTCGTCTTCGAGGGCCTGCAGCTGACCAACCTCGAGTACGCCCCGCTGGCCGAGATGATGGGGCGCGTCTCCTTCGCGTCCGAAGTGTTCAACTGCTCGGCGCCCGACACCGGCAACATGGAGATCCTGAACCGGTACGGCACGCTCGCGCAGAAAGAGCGCTGGCTGGCGCCCTTGATGGACGGTCAGATCCGCTCCGCATTCCTGATGACGGAACCCCAGGTCGCCTCGTCGGACGCCACGAACATCGAGACGCGGATCGAGCGCGACGGCGACCACTACGTGATCAACGGCCGCAAGTGGTGGTCGTCGGGCGTCGGCGATCCGCGCTGCAAGGTGGCCGTCGTCATGGGCAAGACAAACCCGGACGCGCAGACCCACCAGCAACAGTCGCAGGTGCTGGTGCCTCTCGACGCACCCGGCGTGACGGTGGTGCGCATGCTGCCTGTGTTCGGCTACGACGACGCGCCACACGGCCACGCCGAGGTCCTGCTCGAGAACGTGCGCGTGCCGGTCGAGAACATCCTCCTTGGCGAAGGGCGCGGCTTCGAGATCAGCCAGGCGCGGCTGGGCCCGGGGCGCATCCACCACTGCATGCGCACGATCGGCGCGGCGGAAGTCGCGCTGGAGAAGATGTGCCGGCGGCTGATGAGCCGCAAAGCCTTCGGCAAGTACGTCTCCGAGCACTCGGTGTGGGAGCAGAGGGTGGCGCAGGCGCGGACCGATATCGAGATGACGCGCCTGCTCTGCCTGAAGGCCGCCGACATGATGGACAAGGCGGGCAACAAGGTCGCCCGGCTCGAGATCTCGATGATCAAGGTCGCCGCGCCGACGATGGCCCTGAAGGTGATCGACGACGCGATCCAGGCGCACGGCGGCGGGGGGGTCACCAGCGACTACGGCCTCGCGCGGCTCTACGCGAACCAGCGTACGCTTCGCCTCGCCGACGGTCCGGACGAGGTGCACAACCGCACCATTGCGCGCATGGAGTTCGCGAAGTACGGCGACCTCGCCGCAAGGATCCGCGCCGAGAGGGATGCGGAGCGCGTGCCGGTGGGGATGCGATGACGATTGCGCTGGACGACGAGCTGACCGGGATCATCAACGGCGCGCTCGCCGCCCAGACGCCCATGGTGGTGGCCAGCGTCGATGCGGAAGGCAGGCCTCGGCTCACGTTCCGCGGCTCGGTGCAGGTGTTCAGCGCGGACCAGATCGGCTTCTGGGCCCGCAACGCCGAGGGCTCGACGATGGCGAACATCGCCGCGAACCCGCACGTGGCGATGATGCTGCGTAATCCGGCGACCCGCGTGGTGCTGCAGCTCGTCGGACGAGCGCGCGTGGTCTCGGGAGCCGAGCGCGACCGGGTCTACGACAGCGCGCCGGAGATCGAGCGCAACGCCGACAAGGAAAAGAAGGGCGTGGGCGTCGTCGTCGATCTCGACCGGGTCGAGGGCTTCCTCGGCATGGGCGACGACGGCAAGCCCCGCTTCGTGCGGCAGGCGCGCGGGGCCTAGTCCGCCGGCCGTCGCGCAGGTGTCGCAACATCGATGACCTCGCGAGCCGGGCCGAGGCGCACGACCACGTCCGACCGCGCCGGCATCTCGCGCGCCATGTGACGGGTCAGGCGCTCGTAGTGTCGAACGAAATCGGCCACGGCAGCATCGTCCATCCCTCGGCCCGTCGCCGCGCGCAGGCCCGCTTCCTGTTCCTGGCGCCAGCGGATCACGGTGTCGAAGTCGGGGGCGAGCAGCAGCACCTGGAAATCGATGAGCGAGAACAGCGCAGCGTAGTCGTCGCGGAGCCGCTCGTTGACAAAGCGCCGGCCAACCGCGTCCGGGTCGCGCTCGCGCTCAAGGTCGTTCACAGGGACGGCGAGGGCGTGCTCGTCCTGGGGTCTCGCGCCCACGCACCAGCCTTCGAACAGGATCACGTCCTTGGGCCCGACGAGGCGTCGCCAGCGCGACGTGCGGTCGTCGCTCGCCTTGTCGAAGCGCGGGACCAGCACGGCCCCCGGACGCTTAAGGTGTCGGAGCACGCGCGCGCCGAGCCCGGCGTCGTGCGTTCCGGGTACGCCGCGCACGTCCAGCAGTGGTAGCCTCGGCCGCTCGGCGCGCGGCAGGTAGAGGTCGTCGAGGCCGACCACCGCGGCGCGCAATCCCTGTCGGCCGAGGCGCCGGCGAAGACGTTCGGCCACGGTGGTCTTGCCCGAGCCCTGGGGCCCGGTAAGTCCGATCACCAGCGGCGCACCACCGCCCACCGCCGCCAGCGCGTGCGGTAGCAGCATGTCGGCCAGCGCGGCGCCCGGCTCGGGCCTCACCCCATCTTGAACACGCAAACCTTGTTGCCGTCGGGGTCGCGGAAATAGGCGCCGTAGAAGCCGGGGCCGCGTTCGCCCGGCGCGCCTTCGTCGGCGCCGCCGTTGGCGAGGGCGAGGTCGTAGACCTGCTTGATCACGTCAGGCGTGGGGGCCTGCAGCGCCACCATGGCGCCGTTGCCGGCGGACGCCTTCTTGCCGTCGTAGGGCGTGCAGACGGCGAGCATGGCGCCGCCGGCGCCCGCGTACCCCTGCATGCGGTCGCTCGCGAAGGCCGGACGGGCCCCCAGCGGCGCCAGCACGGTGGCGTAGAACGTCTTGGCCTTCTCCAGGTCGTTGGTCCCGATGGTGGCGTAGCCGATCATGGTCGCGTGTTCCTCCCTTTGGCGAACCTGAGAGGCCAGATAGAACGTGCGCATGACGAGCGCCACTGCTGCCCGCATCGATATTCGCCTCGACGCCCACTCGCGAGGCCGCGTCGCCCACGTCGCCCTGGAAAACGCCGCCAGGCTGAACGCGCTTGGCGGCGAGCTGCTGGCCAAGTTCGTCGCGGAGATCGAGCGGCTCGGGCGGGATCCGAAGATGCGCGCGATCGTGGTCACCGGCGCCGGCGAGCGCGCGTTCACAGGCGGCGCGGACATCAACGAGATGGCGGCGATCGACGGTCCCGACGCGGCCCGCGCTTTCATCACGCAGGTGCACCGGGCCTGCCACGCCGTGCGCGCCGCGCCGATCCCGGTGATCGCCCGGGTGCGTGGCTTCTGCTTCGGCGCCGGGCTCGAGCTGGTCGCGTCGTGCGACTTCCGCGTCGCCGCCTCGGACGCCCGGTTCGGCATGCCGGAGGTGCGGCTCGGCATCCCGTCGGTGGTCGAGGCCGCGATCCTGCCGCAGTTGATCGGCTGGGGCCGCACGCGTCGTCTGCTCTACACCGGAGAGACGATCGATGCGGCGACGGCGCTGGCCTGGGGGTTGGTGGAGGAGGTGGTCGAGCCGGCCGGCCTCGACGCCACGGTCGAGATGCGTCTCGCCGACATCCTCGCCTGCGGTCCCGCGGCGATCCGCCAGCAGAAGGCGCTGATTCGCGCCTGGGAAAGCCTGCCGCCCGATGAGGCCGTCGCCGCCGGCGTCGAAGCGTTTGCCGACGCCTACCGCGGCGACGAGCCGAGACGGATGATGGCCGATTTCCTCGCCGCCCAGGCCGCCCGCAAGGGGCGCGGGTGATCTGCGCCGCGCCTCACAGAGTGGTCGACACGCTCCATGTGGCGTCCAGCACTTCGGGGTGCGTTTCCAGCGCGGCGCACACCGCGTCGAGCTCGGCCGGTTCGGCGGAAGTCGGGATCAGGCTGGCGGCGAGCTCGACCTGGTCCTCGGCTTCCGACAGCGTCGCGACCGACCCCACCGGATAGTTGGCCTTCTCCAGTTCGGCGGCCAGCAGATCGCGCACCTCCACCACGTTGCCAGGGTCGCAGGTGACGTGGACCTGGTACAGCGCCTCGGTGAGGTCGGCGTCGACCGGGCGGCGGTTGATATAGTCCACGATGGGCCGCAGGAGCGTGTTGCCCGCGAGCACGACAGCGGTCACCGCGCCAGCCTCGGCGTAGAGCCCTCCGCCCGCGAAGGCGCCGACCGCCGCCGACGACCACAAGGTGGCCGCCGTGTTCAGCCCGCTGATCTGCATGCCCTCCTTCATGATCACGCCGGCGCCGAGGAAGCCAATGCCCGACACCACGTAGGAGATGATCCGCGTCTCGCCGTCGGCGCCCAGGAGGCGGCCGCCCAGATCGACGAACGCGGCCGCGCCCACCGACACCAGCACCATCGTGCGAAGCCCGGCGTTGCGCTGGCGGATCTGCCGCTCCAGTCCGATCAGCCCGCCGCATACGAACGCGACCGTCAGCGCCGCGCACGTCGTCAGGAACGGGGCCGCGCCGACGAGCGCAGCGGCGGAGCTTGCTGTCGTGCTCGACATCCTGTCCTCGGACCAGCGGTCACGCGGCCGCGCTCAGGCCCTACGCCCTAAGTGTGACCGCTGATGATCAACTGCGCGATCCGCACCAGCACGAGCCCACCCGCCACCGCCAGGTATCCGCGCAGAACGCCCATCCAGACCTTCTCCGTCACGGTCAGACGCGGCGGCGGCAGCTGCTCGAGCGGCGGCATGCGCCAGGCAAGCCGGCTGCGGCGGCCGACGGGCGACGCCGGGCGCCCCGAGCGGCGAAGACTCGCGCCCGCCCAGATCGCCAGCGTCAGCGCCGAGCCGCCTCCGAGGATCGCGAGGATCATCGGCGCGCCGATCCCGGGGTAGAGCACCGAGGCGGTCAGGATGACGGACAGCATCACCAGCACCGCGATCACGCCGCCGGTGAAGAGGTTCAGCCAGCGCCCGTTCACCCAGGGGCCGAGCACCGCCTTGTCGTTGCACAGCAGCAGCAGGAACACGGTGGCGCTCGGCAGGAGCACGCCGGCCAGCGTCTGCACGGCGTTGGTCAGCAGGCCCAGCGGCGCGCCCGGGAGCAGCACCAGGGCCGCCGCCACCGCGATCAAGCCTCCGTAGACCAGGTAGAAGCCCGCCGCCTCGCTAGGCTTGCGGTGCAGCGAATGCTTTATCCGGAAGACGTCGCCGATCGCATAGGCGGTCGACAGCGACACGGCGCCGGCGCCGATGATCGACGCGTCGATCAGGGCGATGGCGAAGAGCACGCCCGCGAGCCTGCCGGCGTGCTGCTCCAGACCCCGCGCCACCGCCCCGGCGTCGGTGAAGTGACCGTGCAGCGGCGAGCCGTCGAAGACCGCCGCGGTGAACGCGGTCATCGCCACCGCGCCCACGATCACGAAGGTGATGCCGATCCAGAGGTCGAGCTTCTCGTAGGCCATGAAGCGCGGCGTGATGCGCTTGTCGATCACGTAGCTCTGCTGGAAGAACAGCTGCCAGGGCGCGATCGTGGTGCCCACAAGGGCGATGATCATCAGCATGACATCGCTGAGCTTGCCGTCCTTCGGCATTTGCGGCGTCAGCAGATCATGGGCCACCTGCGCAGCCGGCGGGTGCACCATGAACACGATGGGCACCAGGGCCAGGCTGCCGAACACGAACACCATCATGAAGCGCTCGAAGCTGCGGAAGCTGCCCGTGCTGGCGGCGAGCACGACGACGGCCGCCGCCGCGACCACCCCCAGCTCCTTCGGGAGCCCGAGATAGGAGAGGCCGAGCGTCACGCCGATGAACTCAGTGACGATGGTCAGAGCGTTCAGCAGGAAGAGGTCGATGACGCTGAACGCACCCCAGAACCTGCCGAAACGTTCGAAGATCAGGCGGGCGTGGCCGACGCCGGTAACCGCGCCCAGGCGCAGCACCATCTCCTGGTTCACGTAGAGAACCGGGATCATCAGCGGCAGGGTCCACAGGAGGCTGGTCGAGTAGTCCTGCGCCGCCGCCGTGTAGGTGCCGAACGCGCCGGCGTCGTTGTCGCCGACCATGACGATGAGGCCGGGGCCCAGGATCGCAAGCAGCGTCCACAGCCTCGCCCGCCACCCGTTGCGGCGGCGATGATCCTGGGCGGCGATCGAGCCGAACGCGCCTTTGATGTCGCCCAAATGCGCCGGGTCGAGGTGCGCGGTCTGCTCGGTCGGCGCGAGGCCGTCGAAGGGGGCCATCGGGGAGCCCTCCATCAACGGCCGGCCGGCTGCCAACGGCTCGCCAGGCGGCCGTCGGCGTCCAGACGCCAGACACGGGTCAGCACGGGGGGCGGCGTGTCGCGCCCAGGCACGCGGCGGGGCGCCGTGGGAATCTTGAAGAAGGCGGCCATGCGAGCCTCCCCTTTTGCTCGAGCTTCTGCGCTCAAGCCCGGAAGGCTGGCCGCTGGGATCAGCCGATCAGCTGCTCCCCGACGGGGCGGTCTTCGCGGGCGGTGAACCGTTCGGCGCTGCGGTGCGCGCGGTGGCCGAACGGATGGCTAGATCGCGGTTCCATCTGGGTCCGAAGTCCGGTTGATCCCGACCGCGTCTCCAAAGAGACCCGGCCGGACGGACGGCGAGGCACGAAAGCCTCGCCGTCCGTCCCGAACAGCTATATAACCAGGGGGGCTATACCTTCAAGCCCGATGGGCGGGGCCGGATGTCGCACGTCGAGAAGGAGAAGGCGAAGCTGCTGAACCGGCTGCGGCGCATCCGCGGCCAGTTGGAGGCGATCGAGCGCGCCGTCGAGGCCGACTCCGAATGCGCCCGCATCCTTCAGCAGGCCACCTCGTGCCGCGGCGCGCTCGACGGCTTCATCGCCGAGGTGATCGAGGACCATATCCGCGAGCACATGATCGACCCGGGCGCGCCGCGGGACGACGCGCGTGTCCGGGCGGCTGAGGAACTGGTGGAAATCGTGCACGCCTACCTGACGTAGGCTGGCGTCGACTGGTCTCGGCCGGCGCGCCGCGAGCCGGCGCCGCACCGCGGCTCCTGTCAGCAGGGGCGCCCACAGATTTGCGTTCGTGCGCGCCTGCCGCCACAATGGATTCCATTACCGAAGATGGAAATTTAGATGTCTTATTCACATGGTGGCGCCGCGCCGGGCAGCGGGCCGGCGGGGGTGCAAGTCAATCCTGAAGTCGACGTCAGGGCGATGCCGCATATTCTGCGGCGCATCGTGGTGCTCGCGTTCCGAACCGATCCCGTTCAGGTGGTCCTCGCGATGTTCTGCTCGCTCGGCGCGGCGGTCGCCGGGCTGATCGTTCCCAGGCTCTTCGGCACGGCGATCAATCAGGTTCAGGGCCTGCTTAAGGCGGTCGAGAATAGCCGCCAGCTCCACGTTGCGGCCGCGCAGCAGAGCCTGCTCGAGCAGCGGTCGATGCACGCGCTGATGATCAGCGCGGGGCTCGTGCTCGCGGCGAGCCTGATCCAGGGCGCCTTGACCGGTTTCGGTGGCTACCAGGGCGAGTGGGTGAGCCAGAAAGTCGCCTATAGGCTGCGTCTGCAGTATTTCCAGCACCTGCAGCGGCTGTCGTTTCGCTTCCACGACAAGATCCACTCTGGCGACCTGATCACTCGGGGCATGATCGACCTCGAGGGCACGCGGATGTTCATCCAGAACGGCATGATGACGTCGCTGACGCTGGTCCTGCTGCTGGTCGTCGCGACCTACATGATGTTCGCCGCCAACTGGGTCATGGCGCTGCTCGCCCTCGCCTTCGTTCCGCTAAGTCTCTATACTCTGGCGCGAGTCGGCTATCTCTTGCGCGTCTCTTGGTTGCGGTTCCAGAATCTGATGAGCGTCCTCACGCTCACTATGGAGGAGAACCTCCAGGGCATCCGGGTGGTGCGCGCCTTCGCCTCGCGCGCCTTCGAGATGGCCAAGTTCGACCGGGCCGGGCTCGAGGCGCTCGACCAGGCCTTCAAGCGCATCGTGTTCCGCATGCAGGCCGTGCGCACCACGACGCTCGCCTTCTACTGCTCGCAGGCGGCGGTGCTCTGGTACGGCGGCCACGAGGTGGCGGCCCGGCAAATGAGCCCGGGACGACTGGCCGAGTTCGTGCTCTATCTCAACATCCTGCAGGCGCCGGTTCGCCAGACGCTGATGATCGTCATGTCGGCTGCGCGGGCCACCACCTGCGGCGGCCGCCTGTTCGAGATCCTCGACACCCACCCGGACATCACCGACGCGCCGGGCGCCGAGCCGCTGAAGCCCTCCCGGGGGGTGCTGCGCTTCGAGCATGTCGACTTCGCCTACGACGCCGGCAAGCTCATTCTGCAGGATATCGATTTCGAGGTCGGGCTCGGACAGACACTCGGCATCGTGGGGCCGCCCGGCTCCGGCAAGTCGACCATCGCGAACCTGATCCCGCGATTCTACGACGTCAGCGGCGGGCGCATCACGATCGATGGTGTCGACATCCGCGACGTGACGCTCTCATCGCTGCGCGAATACGTCGGTCTGGTGCAGCAGGAGGCGTTCCTGTTCGACTCGACCGTCACCAACAACGTCGCGTACGCCGATCCATGGGCCGAGGACGATCGGATCATCGGGGCGACCAAGACCGCGCAGCTGCATGACTACATCGCCGCCCTGCCAAAAGGCTATGAGACCCGCGTCGGCGAGCGCGGCGTGGCGCTTTCCGGCGGCCAGCGCCAGCGGATGTCGATCGCCCGCGGCGTAGTGCCCGGGCCGGGGATCATGATCTTCGACGACTCGACGGCGGCGATCGATGCAGTGACGGAGAAGAAGGTGCGCGACGCGCTCGCGGAAGCGACGCGGCAAAAGGCCACGATCATCATCGCCCATCGCCTCTCGTCGCTGTTGCACGCCGACGAGATCATCGTGCTGGAGGAGGGACGGATCGTAGAGCGAGGCACGCACCAGGAGCTGCTGGCGCTGCGCGGCGAATACTACGATCTCTATCAGCTCCAGACGCGCACCGAGCAGGGCCTCTCCATCGCAGACGCCCGGATCCAGCGCCGCGTGACGGAGGCCGCCGAATGAGCGATTTCGCCTTCGACGACGCCCGCGACGCAGGGCCGCCGCAACGGCGGCGCAACGCCAACCTCGGCAGCGCCGAGGCCGAAGAGATCTTCATGGCGTTCGACACCCGGATCGTCCGCCGTTTCGCCGGCTACCTGAAACCGCACAGGGCGGCGGCTCTGGCCGCCCTCGCCGCGGCGATCGTTTCGGCCTGCGCACAGCTCGCCCTGCCGATCGCCATCAGCGGCGCGGTGACCGCGGCCACCAGCGGCAAGGTGGACGGCCACCGACTCGATTTCGCCGTCGGCGGCTTCGTGCTTGCGGTGCTGGTGTTCACCGTCGCCTCGCTGGTCACCCAGTGGCTGAGCACCAAGCTCGCCCAGGCGGTGATCTTCGATCTGCGCCGGTCGATGTTCGAGCACTTCCAGACCATCGCCCTCGCGTTCATGGACAGGACCCACGTGGGCCGGCTGATGGCGCGCCTGCAGGGCGACGTGGGCGCGCTGCAGGATTTCCTGGAGAGCACGACCTCGACCCTGGGCGACATCGTCACCCTGTTCGGCATCGTGGTCATCGTGCTGGTGATGAACCTGAAGCTTGGCCTGCTCACCATGCTGGTGCTGCCGGCCCTGCTCATCATCCGGGCGATCTGGCTGCCCTTCTCGAAGAAGACCTTTCGCAAGGCCCGCGACACTTCGTCGATCGCCAACGGCGCGCTCGCCGAGAACATCAACGGCATTCGCACCGTGCAGGAGACGCGGCGCGAGGCGATGAACTTCGAGCTGTACGAGGAGAAGGCCCGCGACTATCGCGACGCGGCCGTCGAGAGCGCCTTCATCGCCCGGCTGATGACTCCGACGGTGTCGATCCTCACCGGCCTGGCGATGGCGGTGATCATCGTGATCGGCGGCTCCGAGGTGCTGAACGCCCAGCTCACGCTCGGGGCCATGGTCGGCTACGTGATCTACGTCCAGAAGTTCTTCGATCCCGTCAACACGCTCTCGATGCAGTACACGGCCCTGCAGCGGGCGATGGCGGCGGCCTACAGGGTGTTCGAGGTGCTGGACGTGCCGCTGACCCTCACTGACAAGCCGGGCGCCGTCGAGATCACCGACGAGGCGCCGACCATCGAGTTCGATCACGTCACTTTCGGCTACGACGCCGCGCGCCCGGTGTTGAGGGACGTCTCCTTCAAGGTGAAGCCCAAGCAGATCGTCGCGCTCGTCGGTCCGACCGGATCGGGCAAGACGTCGATCATCTCGCTCGTGCGCCGCTTCTACGACGTCAACGAAGGGCGTGTGTTGGTCGGCGGCCACGACGTGCGCGACCTCTCGCTGCAGAGCCTCGGCCGGACGATCGGCATGGTCCTGCAGGAGCCGTTCCTCTTCACCGGCACGATCGAGGAGAACATCCGCTATGCCTCGGATGCGACCCACGAGCAGGTGGTGGCGGCGGCTAAGGCGGTGCGCGCGCACGAGTTCATCATGCGCCTCCCGCAGGGCTACGACACGCCGCTGGGCCAGCGCGGGCGCAACATCTCGCTCGGCCAGCGCCAGCTGCTGTCGTTCGCCCGCGCGCTCGTCATCGACCCGAAAATCCTGATCCTCGACGAGGCGACGGCCAACATCGACTCGTTCACCGAGCTCGAGATCCAGCGCGCGCTGAAGGCTCTGATGGCGGGGCGCACCTGCCTCGTCATCGCCCATCGCCTGGCGACGGTGCGGGACGCGAACGAGATCATCGTGCTCCAGGCCGGGCGTATTGTGGAGCAGGGCCTGCACGAACAGCTGGTCGCGCAAGGCGGCCTCTACGCCCGTCTCTACGCCTCCAGCCACGGCTCGTTCGACGACCTTCCAGGCGAGGGCGAGCGCCGCGCCGACCGCGAAGTGATGATGACCTAGCTGCGGATCAGACCGCGTTCGCTCCGTCGAACAGGCCCGGCTGCCGGCGCTTCGGCGCGCGGTTCTCCCTGAAGTCCGCGCCCTCGTGGTGCAGGAGCCATCGCTTGCGGTCGAGGCCGCCGCCGAAGCCGGTCAGCGTTCCGTCGGCGCCGATCACCCGGTGGCAAGGCACTACGATCGGCACCGGGTTTGCGCCGTTGGCGGCGCCCACCGCGCGCACCGCATCCGGCTCGCCGATCCGGCGCGCCAGTTCGCCGTAGCTCAAGGTGCGGCCCGGTGGGATCGTGACCAGCGCGGCCCACACCCTCCTCTGGAAGACGGTGCCGCCAGTGGTCCAAGGCACGCGCTCCAGCGCCGCGACGTCGCCCGCGAAATAGCGCGCAAACGCACCGCGTGTCGCCGCAGGCGCCTGGTCGCGCGTCACGGAGCACGGACCGCAGTGAAGGCGGAGCGATCGCTGCAGACGCACCTCGTCGGCCCAGAAGTCGACGGCGCGCAGCCGTCCCTGCGCGTCCACGGCTATCAGGATCGGGCCGATCGGCGTCTCGAGCTGGTCGATCGTGAGGGATTCAGGCTGCGTCACGGGCATCGAGGGGATCCTTCGTCTGTTCGGTCGCTCGCCGTGGCTGCGCGGCGCCGGGCGTCTCGGACGACCAGAGGTGCATCGCGGCGTAGGCCCGCCATGGCCGCCAGGCCTCGGCGCGGGTCGAGAGCTCCGCCGGCGACGGCCGGCGACCCAGCGCAGGCTCCAGCGCGCGCATCAGCCCGACATCGGCGGCCGGGAACGCATCCGGCTCGCGCAGTTCGCGCATGGCGATGTACTGCGCCGTCCATTCGCCGACGCCCGGCAGCGCCTTCAGCGCGCCGACGGCGTCGTCGAGCGTGCGCCTCGGCCCGAAGATGGCCGGGTCGGCGGCGACCGCCTCGGTCATGGCCGTCAGCGCTGCGGCGCGGGCGCGCGGCATGCCGAGCGCGGCGAAATCGGCGCCGGCGAGCCGTTGCGGCGTCGGAAAGATGCGGCTCAATCCCTCGCGCGACAGTTGCTCCGGCATCGGTTGGCCGTGGGCCGAGACCAGCCTGCCTGCGAGGCCGCGCGCGGCGGCGACCGTGACCTGCTGGCCGAGGATCGCGCGAATGGCGAGCTCGAAGCCATCCCACGCGCCTGGCACCCGAAGGCCCGGGCGCGCCGCGACGAGCAGCGCCAGCGCCGGGTCTCCGGCGAGATGGGTGGCGATGGCTGCGGGGTCGGCGGCCAGGTCGAACACGCGTCGCACCCGCGCGATGATGGCCGGCAGCGCGCTGATGCTCGGGAAGCGCACGCTGACGGCGAGCCGGCTCTTCGCCGCCGGTTCGACCCGCACGACGCCTGCCGCGCCGCCGAGCCCGAGCGTGCGTTCGTAGGCGCCGTCCGCGACGCGTTCGACGCCCGGGATGGCGCGCAGGGCCAGGAAGCCCAGCATCGCGTCCCAGTCGTGGGGGGGCTGGTAGGCCAGCCACAGCTTCACCGCCTCGCCCTGGCCGACAGCCTGCTCAGGCCCGCCGAGCCGGCGCAGCGCGCCGGGCGGGCGGTCGTACAGCTGCTGGAAGGTCTCGTTGAAGCGGCGCACGCTGCCGAAGCCGGCCGCCATCGCCACCTCCGCCATCGGCAGCCGCGTCTCCTGGATCAGCTGCTTGGCCAGCAGGATGAGTGGTGCGTCCGCCACCG
>JAKAZA010000137.1 GCA_021816155.1 Pseudomonadota bacterium
AGTCTCCATGAGCCGGCTCGCGCCATCCCGTCTCGACCGGGTGACCCTCCGCGATCCACTTCTTCAGCCCTCCGTCGAGCACGAACACCCTGTCGTGCCCCATGGCGCGGAACGTCCACCAGACGCGGGGCCCGGAGAAGACGCCCACGGTGTCGTACGCGATGACAGTGGAGCCGGGCCCCACGCCGAGGCGCCGCGCCGCGGTGGCGAAGTCGGCCGGATCGGGGAGCATGTGGGGCAGGTCGGTCGCGTGGTGCGAAACATGGTCGATATCGAAGAAAGCCGCGCCCGGGATATGGCCTGCGACGTACTCCGCCCGCGGGTCGCGCCCTTCCGCGGGCATGTGCCAGCTGCCGTCGAGGATGATGAGGCTCTCGTCCGCGAGATGCGTCGCCAGCCAGTCGGTGGTGACGAGCGGCGAGGTCACTTCAGCCATGGCGGTACCGGCAACTTCCGCTCCTCGAGAAATTCGCGATTGAACAGTTTGCTCTGATAGCGCGCGCCGTAGTCGGCGAGGATGGTCACGATGGTGTGGCCCGGGCCCAGCTCGTGGGCAAGCCGCTTGGCCCCGGCGACGTTGATCCCGGTCGACCCGCCCATCACGAGCCCCTCGTCGGCCATCTCGATGATCGCCTGCATCATCTCCTCGTCGGTCACGCGGTAGGGGTAGTCCACGGCGAGTCCCTGGAGATTGGCGGTTATCCGGCCCTGGCCGATGCCTTCGCTGATCGAGTTACCTTCGGCCTTCAGCTCGCCGTGCGCATAGTAATCGTAGAGCGCCGCGCCGCCCGGGTCGGCGAGGCCGATGGCGATGTCGGGCTTCTTCTCACGAAGCGCCGCCGCGACGCCCGCCAGCGTGCCGCCTGAACCGACTGCGCAGATGAAGCCGTCGATCCGCCCGCCGGTCTGCGCCCAGATCTCGGGACCCGTGGTGTCGATGTGGGCCTGGCGATTGGCGACGTTGTCGAACTGGTTCGCCCAGACCGCGCCGCCCGGCTCAGTGACCGCGAGCTCCTCGGCCAGACGCCCGGAATAGCGAACGTAATTGTTGGGGTTCGAGTAGGGCGCCGCGTCCACCTCGACGAGCTCGGCGCCCATCAGGCGGATGGCGTCCTTCTTCTCCCGGCTCTGAGTCCGGGGGATGACGATGGTCGTCTTGTAGCCGAGCGCCCGGCCGACAAGCGCCAGCCCGATGCCGGTATTGCCTGCGGTGCCCTCCACGATCCGCCCGCCAGGCTTCAGCGCCCCGCGCCTTTCGGCGTCGCGCACGATCCACAGCGCGGCGCGATCCTTCACCGATTGCCCCGGATTGAGGAACTCGGCCTTGCCCAGAATCTCGCACCCGGTCGCTGCGCTGGCGTTCCTGAGCCGCAGGAGCGGCGTGTTCCCGATGAGATCGAGCACCGAGGCGGCGGTCATGGCGCCTAAATCGCGGCGCCGGCGCCGTGGCGCAAGGGGGAAACCGAGTCCTGGCGGGTCTGGCCGCGGCCAGACCCGAGCATCCGCCGTGTCAGGCGTCGGCGAGACGCGCCGCCGCGAGCCAGCGGTCTACGCCTTCCAGGACCACGTCGCCGGACTGGAATCCCCGGGTGACCAGCGCATAGGTCCCGTCGGCGTTGGGGCCGACGATCAAAGTTGGAAAGCCGGTGGCGCCGGCGCGCTGGGCGATGGCGTAATCGCGCCAGGTCTCGTTCTTGAGACCTTCGTCGGCGAGCGCCGCGAGGAAGGCGGCGCGGTCGAAGCCCTGCTCGGCCGCGAGGTCGGCGAGTACGGCGTTGTCGGTCACATCGCGTCCCTCGGCGTAGAACGCGTGGTGGGCGGCGGCGAGATAGTCCAGCCCGGCCTCGTCGCTCGTGCGCCTGGCCAGCACGACGGCGCGGGCGGCAGGGTCCGTGTCGTAGACGAAGCCCTCTCGGTCGGCGAGGCTCGTGTCGAACGGCACGCCGGCCAGCGCCGAGATCTCGTCCCAGTGCCGCACGAGCCCGCGCCGCGCGGTCTCAGGCATGGGGTCGGTCGTGCCGGGTCTGAGGCCCCCCATGACCGGCCGGATCGGCGCGACCTCGCCGTAGCGGGCCCGCAGCGCGACGACCACGGGCGAGAATCCGTAGCACCACGAGCACATCGGATCGGCGAAATAGGTGAAGTGCAGGCCCTGCATGGCGCGCCTCGGTGAGTTCAGGCGCCAGCTTAGACCCCGCTTCCTGCGTCACCAAACACTACCCGGTCCCAGGGCGCCGCCCGCCTCAACTCTTCAGAAGACTCAGCTGCACCACGTTCGTCCGCTCGGTGCGGAATCCGGCCTCGCAGTAGCCGAGATAGAACCGCCAAAGCCGCTGGAAGCGCTCGTCGAAGCCCAGCCCCTTGATCTCGTCCCATGCCGCCTCGAAGCGGCGCGCCCACTCCGCCAGGGTGTCGGCGTAGTTCTGGCCGAAGCGGACGATCTCCCTCCATTCGAGCCCCGCGCGGTCCGTCTCCTCCCTCAGGCGTCTCTCCGACGGGAGCATGCCGCCCGGGAAGATGTACTTCTGGATGAAATCGGCGCGGCGCCGGTACCTGGCGAAGAGTTCGTCGCGAATCGTGATGATCTGCAAGCCGGCGCGGCCCCCGGGAGACAAGACCTCGCGGATCTTATGGAAGTAGAGGGGCCAGTAGGCCTCGCCGACGGCCTCGAACATCTCGATCGAGGCGACACGGTCGAAATGACCCTCCACGTCGCGGTAGTCCACGAGCCGGATGTCAGCGCGCTCGGCCAGGCCCTTTTCGAACAGGCGTCGGCGGGCGAACTCATGCTGAGCCGGCGAAATCGTGATGCCGGTGACCCGCGCGCCCACCTCACCGGCCGCGAACTCGGCGAAGCCGCCCCAGCCGCAGCCGATTTCCAGCACGTGGTTGTCAGGCGCGAGCCCGATCTGACGCGCGAGGCTCGCATACTTGTTCCGCTGCGCTTCGCTGAGCGATTGGTCCGGACGGTCGTACCTGGCCGACGAATAGGTCATGCTGGGATCGAGCCAGCGCGCGTAGAAGGCGTTGCCGAGGTCGTAGTGCGCCAGGATGTTGCGTCTCGAACCGGCGCGGCTGTTGTGGCGTAGACCATGGACGACGGCGTTGCATAGGCGCGCGGCCAATCCCCCCTCGAGCAGGCGGGTCAGGCGGTCGAGGTTGGCGGTGAACGCCTCGAGCAGCGCTGACAGGTCCGGTGTGTCCCATTCGCCCCGCATGAACCCTTCGCCGAAACCGATGTCGCCGGCGGCGAGCACCCGCGAGACGAAGCGGAAGTCCCTGACGATGAGGCGTGCGTCAGGGCCTGGTTTCGCGCCCGCGATCCTGAGCTCCCGTCCCGACGGCAGCTCGAACGTTACCGCGCCCGCCTCCCAGTTCTCGGAAGCGAGCTTCACCGCCGTGCGGAAGGCAGCCGGCGCCCTTTTCAGCTCGGGATCGTCGCGCCTGATCGGAGAATGCTCCAACGTCGCCTCCAGACCCTTGGCTCAACTAGAATAACACCGGTTGGCCTCAACGCGAACGCCACCGGGGACCTGCCTTGCGCGCGGCGTGGCCCAGCGCCACATGTACGCGCCCAGGGCCGGTTCGGATCGGAGCCAGATCAAATGTCACGCCAACCGAACGCGGTAGTCGAGGTGAGCGCTCCCGGCGCTGCGCCAGTGAGGTTCGGAAACCGGCTGCCGCTCGCGATCATCGCCGGCCCTTGCCAGATGGAAAGCCGCCAGCATGCGCTCGAGACTGCGCACGCGCTGAAGGAGGCCGCTGACCGGCTGGGGATCGGGCTCGTCTACAAGACGTCGTTCGACAAGGCGAACCGCAGCTCGGCTCACACAGGCCGCGGCGTCGGGCTCGGTCAGGCGCTGCCTGTGTTCGCGGAGGTCCGCGAGCAGCTGGGCCTGCCTGTGCTGACCGATGTGCATGAGATCGATCAGTGCGCGCCGGCCGCCGAGGCGGTCGACGTGCTGCAGATTCCGGCGTTTCTGTCGCGCCAAACGGATCTGATCCAGGCCGCCGCGCGCACTGGCAGGGTGGTGAACATCAAGAAGGGCCAGTTTCTCGCCCCCGGCGACATGAAGCACGTGGTCGAGAAGGCGCTGGCGGCCGGCAACCCCAATGTGATGGCCACGGAGCGCGGCGTCTCTTTCGGCTACCACACGCTCGTCAACGACATGCGCGCGTTGCCCATCATGAGCGAGATCGGCTGCCCGGTGGTGTTCGACGCCACGCACTCAGTGGCGCAGCCGGGCGGGGCGGGGGATCGCTCGGGCGGCGAGCGGCAGTACGTACCGACGCTGGCCCGCGCCGCCGTGGCCGTCGGCGTGGCCGCCGTCTTCATCGAAACCCACGAGGACCCCGACCGGGCGCCTTCCGACGGCCCCAACATGCTGCGTCTTTGCGACTTCGAACCGCTGGTGCGCGAGCTGATGGAGTTCGACGCCCTGGCCAAGCGCGACCGGCTCGTCTGACCAGCGCACACTGGACAACTGCCCGGCGCTCCGATTGAACGTCGCGGAAATCCAGGGCGCGTCATGGACCTTTCCGATCTTCAGCAACTTCTAGGCCGCATCGCCGGCGTGCGCGTGGTGGCCGTCGGCGACCTGATGGTCGACCGCTTCGTGCATGGTCAGGTGGCGAGGATCTCGGCGGAGGGCCCGATCCCGGTGATGGCGCGCACCGGCGAGAGCGTCATGCTGGGCGCGGCGGGCAACGTCGCGCGCAACGTGGCGGCGCTTGGCGGCGAGGCGGCGCTGGTCGGCGTGATCGGCAAGGATGCGGCTGGGCGAGAGGCCAAGGACCTGATCGCGGCGGAACCACGCATAGAAGGCTACCTCATCACTGACGCCGAGCGCCCGACCACCATCAAGACGCGCTTCGTCTCCGCGGGTCAGCAGCTCCTTCGGGTCGACGAGGAGACCACGCTTCCGATCGGGGGCGAGGTGGAGAGCCAGGTCGTGCGCACGCTGTTGGACGCGGCGCGCGGCGCCAAGGCGATCCTGCTTTCCGACTACGGCAAAGGGGTCGTGACGCCGGCGGTGATCGCGGCGGCCAGGACCGCGGCCGAGCGCGAAGGCGCGACACTGATCGTCGATTCCAAGGCGCGCTCGTTTGCGAAGTATGGGCCGGTCGACGTGGTCAAGCCGAACGCGGCCGAGCTGGCGTTCGCGACCGACCTGCCGACCGATACCGATGACGAGATCGAGGCCGCGCTGGCCCGTGCGCTGGAGCTGTCCGACTGCCGGGCCGTGCTGGTGACGCGGGCGGCCAAGGGCATGTCATACGCGCTGCGTGGCGCGGCGGTGCGCCACCGTCGCCGTCCGCCGCCCGAGGTGTTCGACACGATGGGCGCAGGCGACACGGCGCTCGCGGGGCTGGGTCAGGCGTTTGCGGTCGGCGCGCCGATCGAGGATGTGATGGACCTTGCACTGCTCGCCGCCGGCGTCGCGATCCAGAAAGCCGGTACGGCGACCGCCTCGGCCGACGAGGTGATCGAGGCCGAGATCGTCGAGCGCCTCGCGCCCGCGGAGGCCAAGATCGCGACCCCTGACCGGATGGCCCGCGAGGCGGCCAGGTGGCGCGAGCGCGGCCTGAAGGTGGGCTTCACAAACGGATGCTTCGACATCCTGCACCGCGGCCACATCGCCTACCTCGCTCAGGCGCGCGAGTGGTGCGACAGATTGATCGTCGGGCTGAACACCGATCGATCGGTGCGGGCGCTGAAAGGGGAGGGGCGGCCGGTGAACGACCTCGAGTCCCGCGCCATGGTGCTGGCCGGGCTCCGCTCGGTGGATCTCGTGGTGTCGTTCGACGACGACACGCCGCTGCGCCTGATCGAGGCCGCGCGGCCCGACGTGCTGGTCAAGGGCTCCGACTACCAGCTCGACGGCGTGGTCGGCCGCGATCTGGTCGAGGGCTGGGGGGGCGAGGTGCGCCTCGCGGACCTGGTTGAGGGCCATTCGACCACCGCTACGATCGCCAAGCTGGCGAGGCGCGCCTGAGACCATGCGCAGGTTCATCTTCGTCACCGGCGGCGCAGGCTTCATAGGCTCCAATATCGTCGCACGGCTGGCCGAGGACCGGGGTCTCGACGTGGTGGTCTGCGACTGGCTCGGCTCGGTCGAGGACGGCAAGTGGCGCAATATCGCCAAGCATCCGATCGGCGACTTCACCGCGCCGGAGGACTCGTTCGCCTGGCTGGCCCGTCACGGCCACGAGGTGGAGGCGGTGATCCATATGGGCGCCGTCTCGTCGACGACCGAGCCGGACGCCGATCGCATCGTGCAGTCGAATTTCGTGCTCTCGCGGGACCTGTGGCGATGGTGCGCCGAGCACCGGCGGCGGTTCATCTACGCGTCGTCAGCCGCCACCTATGGCGCCGGCGAACTGGGTTTCGACGACGACAACGCACCGGAGGCGTTGGCGCGGCTGCGGCCGCTCAACGCCTACGGATGGTCCAAGGCGGCGTTCGACGTCTTCGCCGTGCGCGAGGCGGCGCGCGGGGCGGCGCCCCCTCAATGGACTGGCCTGAAGTTCTTCAACGTCTACGGTCCCAACGAGGACCACAAGGGGGCGATGAAATCGGTCGCGGCCCAAATCTGGCCGGATGTCGCGCACGGCCGCTCGGTGAACCTGTTCAAGTCGTACAGGCCTGACTACGCGGACGGCGGCCAGTTGCGCGACTTCGTCTACGTGCGCGACGTGGCGGACGTCGTGCAATGGCTGATTCAGCGGCCGGACGTCAGCGGTGTCTTCAACCTCGGCTCGGGTCGGGCGCGCTCGTTCGGGGAACTGGCCGAGGCCGTGTTCGCCGCCGTCGGGGCGGAGCCGCGGATCAATTACGTGCCGATGCCCCAGGCCCTGCGCGAGCGCTACCAGTACTTCACCGAGGCAAGGCTCGATCGCCTGCGCGCCGCCGGTTACGAGGGCCAGTTCACCAGCCTCGAGGATGGCGTCGGCGACTACGTGAGACGTTTCCTGAGCCAGTCGGACCCCTATCTGTGAGCGACATCGCCGCCCAGGCCTGCGTTGCCGGCGGCGGCCCAGCGGGCATGATGCTCGGATACCTCCTGGCGCGGGCCGGCGTCGACGTCGTCGTGCTCGAGAAGCACGGCGATTTCCTGCGCGATTTCAGAGGGGACACAGTGCATCCCTCGACGCTTGCGGTCCTGCACGAGCTCGGCCTGCTGGACGAGTTTCTGCAGCGGCCGCATCAGGAGGTCGATCGTCTCGCCGCCCAGATCGGCGATGAGGTCGTGCACGTGGCGGACTTCCGCCGGCTGCATCTGCCTGCCCGCTTCATCGCGTTGACGCCGCAGTGGGATTTCCTGGATTTCATCGCGGAAAAGGCGAAGGCGTTCGTCTCGTTCCGCCTGGTGATGAATGCGGAGGTCACCGCCCTCACGCGGGACGGCGAGCGCTTCGTGGGCGCGGTCGCAGAGACGCCTCATGGAGCGCTGCGCGTCGCCGCCCCGCTCGTGATCGGCTGTGACGGGCGTCACTCGACGGTGCGCGACCTCGCCGGCTTCCGGGTCGAGGATCGCGGCGCGCCCATGGACGTTCTGTGGCTGCGCCTGCCACGTCAGGGCGAGGACGATGGTCTTCCGCTGGGGCGCGCCGTCGCTGGCGGTATCCTCGTGATGATCCCGCGCGGCGATTACTTCCAGTGCGGTTACGTCGTTCGCAAGGGGGGCGCGGAGGCGATCAAGGCCAAAGGGATCGAGGCGTTCCGCGCGTCGATCGGGGCTATGGCGCCGGCGATGAAGGGACGCACAGGCGCGATCGCGAGCTGGGACGACGTCAAGCTGCTCACGGTCGCGGTCGATCGGTTGCGCGCCTGGTGCGCGCCTGGCCTGCTCTGCATCGGGGATGCGGCGCACGCCATGTCGCCGGTCGGCGGGGTCGGCATCAACCTTGCGATCCAGGATGCGGTGGCGACGGCCAATCTGCTGCATGCTCCACTGCGCGCCGGCGATGTCTCTCTGGCCGATCTTCAGGCCGTGCAGCGCCGGCGGGAGTGGCCGACGAAGACGACGCAGGCCGCGCAGATCTTTGTCCAGAACCGAGCCATCGCGCCGACTCTCGCCGGGGCCGTCCCCAAGCCGCCCTGGCCCGCTGAGCTGATCGATCGACTGCCCGTGCTGCAGGGCTTGGCCGCCCGCCTGCTCGGAATGGGCGTGCGCTTCGAGCACGTCCGCTCGCCCGCGATGTGAGCGCCGTCAGCCTTTAGTCGGCCACGCGCTTGGGCTACGGCTGGCTCGATGGCGAAGGCGCGTCGAGGTTTGAGATTCTGGCTGGCGGCGGTCGGAGCGGGCCTGCTGGTGATGACCGCCACGGCCGCCTACGTGTGGCGCGACGATATCATCAAGACGCTGCTCAACCCCAAGGTGCCGTTCGGCAAGGACCATCCGCCACCGGCGCCTGACTACGCCCGACGCGCGTCCTGGGCTTTGCTGCCGGATCCCGCGGTCGCACAGCCGAACCAAGTGGACGTCTTCTTCCTCCACCCGACGGTCTATAACGGCGGCAAGCACTGGAACAGCCCGATCCTGGACCACGCCGCGACCGTCACGCTGACGCGCGTGATGCTACCCAACTACGCCGCGCCGTTCGACGCCGTGGGCGACGTCTACGCCCCACGCTACCGTGAGGCGAGCCTCTACACCAAGTCGACTTTGTGGGACGATGCGATAGAGGCGCGCGAGTTCGCCTACGGCGACGTGAAGGCTGCGTTCGACTACTATCTCGCGCACTTCAACCGCGGCCGTCCTTTCATCCTCGTCGGCGCCGAGCAGGGCGGGGAGCTGGCCGCCCGTCTCCTGCGCGAGGTGATCGCGCCGGATATCGCGCTGCGTAGCCGCCTTGTCGCGGCGTACCTGATCGACACGATCGTGCCGGCGGACGAATACGGCCCTGGCGCGCCGGTCCCTGCCTGTCTGCGCCGCGAGGAGATCGGTTGCCTGGTCGCCTGGGCCTCCGTCGGCGCAAACGACTTCACCGGCGCGGCGCGGTTGATCAGCCGGGCCCGGGTCTGGAACGCAGCCGGCCTCCTGGAGCCGCTGGGCTCGCGCCAGCCCCTTTGCGTGAACCCGCTCTACGGGGCGGAGACCGACCAGTTCGCGCCGCCGCGTCTCAACCTGGGAGCCGCCGCGGCGACAGGGCTGGAGTGGGGCGTTCGCCCGGGCTTCATGGTTCGCCAGGTCGGCGCCCGGTGCGTCGATGGCGTGCTCCGCGTCACGCGCCCGCGCTCGTCATTGCTGCGTCCCTCGGGCAACTGGACCCAGCGGGTGCGCGAGCCTGCGTACAATCTGTTCTGGGCCGACCTGGAGGCGGACTCGCAGGCCAGGGCCAACGTCTGGTTCCAGAGTCATCCGGCCCCGGCGCCGGCGCCCGCGCGCCAGTCGAACAGAGCCTGAAGCAGGGCGACGGCGCGGCCGCGCTCGCCGGCCAGTCCCGGGTCGCGCGCTATCAGCAGCCTCGCATCATCGGCGGCTGTCGCGATCAGGTCCCGATGCGCAGCCGGATCGGCGAGACGGTAGGCCGGGAAGCCGCTCTGTCTGAGGCCCAGCGGATCGCCTCCGCCGCGCAGCTCGAGGTCGCGTTCGGCGATTTCGAAGCCGTCGTCGGTTCGCCTTAGGATATCGAGCCGCATCTTGGCGACCTCCTAGTGAAGGGTAGCGTAG
>JAKAZA010000138.1 GCA_021816155.1 Pseudomonadota bacterium
ACCTCGGTCGCTCGGATCGACTCCCGTCGATTGTCGCCTCGTACTACGGCGAGTTCGACTTCCTTGGCGCTGCTCAGACCGCGAACTCCAACGAGAGCAATTCGTACAATCTGCGCATTCGCCACATCTACGGCGCGCTCGACTTCAACGACACGGGCTGGCACCTGCTGGCGGGCCAGAATTGGTCTCTCGTGACCATGAACACGAAAGGGATAACGCCTCGCAACGAGGACATCCCGCTCACCATCGACGCACAGTACGTCGTCGGCTTTGTCTGGGCGCGGCAGCCGCAGATCCGCGTGACCAAGGACTTTGACGACAAGCAATGGTGGGTGGCCGTCTCGGCCGAGAACCCGCAGACGACGTTCGCGGGATCCGCCACCGGCACCGGCACGACCTTCGGCGGCGTGACGGTCAACGACATGGCCCCCGGCATCGGCCTCTACAACAGCGTCAACAACTACTCGTTCAACCACATGCCCGACGTGGTCGGTAAGGTGGCCTACGAGCCGATCATTGGCGGCTCGCAGCCGCTGCACGTCGAGGTCTTCGGCCTGCTGCGCAATTTCTACGACCAGTCGATCATCGCCGCGGGCAGCCAGGCGACCCTGGCGGGATACGGGTCCGGCAAATACACGAACAACACCTGGGGCGGCGGCGTCGGCGGCGGCATCGTCTGGACGGCCGTGCCCAAGCTGCTCGATCTGCAGGGCAACGTGCTCACCGGGCGCGGCATCGGCCGCTACGGGTCGGGCCAGCTGCCGGACGTGGTCGTCGGGCCCACCGGAAACCTCGAGCCGATTGACGAGACGCTGTGGATGGCGGGCGGCGTGTTGCACGCCACCAAGAAGCTCGACATCTACGTCAACGGGGGCCAGGAGACGGAAGGCTCCAAGACGCTCAACACCACGGTCGGCGCGACCGCAGTGCACCTCGGCTACGGCAACTCGTTCGCGGCCCTGGGCAACTGCTTCGTCGAGATGGCCACGTGCTCGCCTGACACCCGGCAGATCACCCAAGTGACCGTCGGTCTCTGGGACAAGCTCTACGACGGCAGCTTCGGCAGCTTCCGCGTCGGCCTCCAGTACTCGCACACGACGCTGGACGCCTTCTCGGGTCTGGCTGGCGCCAATACGGCGGGCTTCGCGCCCGGCTCGACCGTCCGTCCGAGCACGTCGGACGACATGGTGTTCACCAGCATCCGCTACTATCCGTTCTGACGGAACGCGGACGCCTCATGCGTTGGAGCGGACAGGCGGGGTTTCGCCTGGCCGCTTCGGCGTGATCAGAACGTCTACTGATACGCGAAATAGTACGCGATCGGATTGCGCACCGCAGCGGCGTCGACGGCGTAGAGCAGTCCGCCCTGGCCGGCCGAGAACAGCAGGTGGTGGTGCTCGTCGAAGTCGTACTGGCCGCCGAGATTGAAGCCGGTCACCCCGCTGCGCCCGACCATGTTCGACGTGGTGTGGAACACCTCGCCGCCGAGCATCAGCTTGTCGGTGATCTGGCGCTGCAATTCCCAGCCGGCATACCAGTAGTCGCGATTGCCTGGGCCGGGATTGATCCAGTATCCGCCACCGCCGTAGGTCGTCCACTTGCCGAAGTTCTTCTGCGCCCAAACCGGCAGGAACGCCTGGTAGTAGCCGGCGCCGAGTCCCCGTCGCGCCTGGCCGGTAGGGACTTCCAGCAGCGGAAACACGCCGATCTCCGGCCACCAGTCGGCAGGCGCGGGATCGAGAAGCCGGTACTTGACGCCAAGCTCGGTGTCGCCGAGGCCGAACTCGGCCGGGCCGCCGCTCGGCAGGTCGTAGGCGAAATTGGCGATCAGGTGCAGCTGCAGGTTGGGCGCCGCGCCGTAATTGATCTCCATCGAGGGGCCGTCGCCTGTCGCGTCGTGCGAGCCGACGGCGCCGGCGGAGAACGCGTAGACTTCCCAATGGCCGAGATCGACCGGCTCGGGGTCGTCGGTGATGAATGGCGGACCGGCCAGCGCTTCTCCCGCCACAGCGCTGGTCGCCAGCGCCGCCACGAGGGCGATTGCGCGGCTGCGCCAGCCTGGGTGCGCGGCGACTGCGGTTCGTATCATGCGCCCCGTCAGCAAAAGGCGCCGCTGCGGGCCGGCTTCAGTCTTCCACGACCTCGCGGAAAAGCTCGCGGAGCTTGACGCGCGCGATCGCGAGGGCCTCCTGGCCGAGGGGCGTCGCGGTGTAGACGCGGCGGAACGTGCGCCCCCGGCGCTGTCGTGCGGACACCAGGTAACCTCGCCGCTCCATGGCGTGCAGCATCGGGTAGAGCGTGCCGGCGCTCAGGCGATACCCGTGCCGCTGCAACTCCAGCATCATTTCCCGGCCGTAGACCTCGCCTTCGACGGCGTGGTGGAGGACGTGCAGCCTCACGAGGCCAGAGAGCAGTTCTTGGTGTTCCATCGCGCGCGCCGACCCCGATCGGATTCGCCCGACTACGCCGGGCGGGCTGATCGTCAAGGCGGTGGCGTGCGGGACGGACGTCGTGGTGGCAGGTGCGGAACCGCACGGCGCTTCCCGAGGTGGCGAGGGGGCTGTCGCGCATGCTAGGGGATCGGATTGACGAAATCGAGATTCGATTTCACGCGATCTCGCGACAGCGCGCGTCCGTCCGGCCGTGCCGAAGTGCGCTGGCGGTTCGAGCTTCGAGTTCCGCCGCAAACGTCACGATTGTTCAGGGGGAGCATGATTTCGAGATGACCGATGTGAGTGAAGCCAATCGCAAGGTGATTCGCATCACTTCTGACGGTCTTCTCCTGTGTTTCTCCGCGTTCTTCGCGGACCTCGGCTACCAAGGTGTCTCTGCGCTTTTTCCACTATACCTCGTATTCGTGCTTCACGAACCGATCTACTGGTACGGGGTCATTACAGGTGTTGCCTTCGGCGCCGGCTCGTTCTTCGCCTACCTGGGCGGACTTGCCGGGGACCGCTTCGACAAGAAGTACATCGCGATCGCGGGCAATCTCTTCATCCCCCTGATGGCGTTCTCCGGCTTGGCGGGTTCGCTCTGGCTCTCGGCGCTCCTGTTCATCCTTGGCTGGTGGGCCAGATATTTCCGCACGCCTGCGCGTCGTGCGCTGCTGACGCATGTCACGCCGAAAGAACACCGCGGCTACACGTTCGGCGTGCTCCACGCGCTCGACATCGGCGGCGGCATGCTCTCGGCGCTCGTCGCGCTGCTATTCCTCGCGCTGGGGACGCCGCTGCCCGAAATCCTACTCTTCGCGGCGATTCCGCTGGTCGTCTCGACCTTGCTGTTGGTTCCGGTCCGCCGGCGGACGCTCTTCCAGGAGGAGACGCCCCTGGCCGGGAGCGAGGCCGGAATCGGCGCGCCGAAGGCCGACCGCACGCTGTTTGTGCTCCTGCTCGTCGCGGCCACCCTCTACGGTTTCAGCTTCTACAATCTTGGGTTTCCGGTCCTGACCGCGACCGGCGGCCGGGGCGCGACCTCGGGCTACGAACTGGGCGTCCTGGCGTTCGTGATCTACCTCGGCGTCTCGGCCGTGAGCGGCTACGCGCTCGGGGCGATGAAGCTCTCGCCGCTGCGCGCACTCTGGCTTCTCGGATACCTGCCGTCGGCCCTGGGCTCGGGGCTGATGGCGCTTTGCGTGTTCTTCAAGCTGCACGAACTGGCCTTCTATCTCTTCGTCGCTGTTCTCGGCCTCGGCATGGGGGCGGTCGAGACGTTCGAGCCGACGCTCGTCTCGTCGCTCGCGCCTGCGGCGCGGCTCTCGCGCGGCATGGGCTTCCTTTCGGTCTCGCGAAGCATCGGCCAGTTCATCTCGAACCTCGTGATGGGCGTGCTCTTCTCGGTCAGCGGCTTCGCCCCTTACGCGTACGCCTGCGCCTCGGCGCTGCTGGCGACCGGCGTGCTCGGGGTCGCCGAGGCAAGGCGCGCGAGCCGTTGGGGGCGCGGCGCGAGGTGAGGCGCATGGCGCGCGGTTTCACGCGGCCGCGGGCTGGACGTGGAGCCGCATCGCCGCTTCAAGGGCGCCATGACCATGGCGATCGCCTTCCGACGCGACGACGTGCGGCCGGCGCTCGCCGCGCTCGTCTTCGGCGCCCTCGTGATCGGCGTCGCGCCGATCCTCGTGCGGCTCGCCGCCTGCGGCCCCGCCGCGGCCGGCTTCTGGCGCCTGGCGTTCGCGACGCCCCTGCTGGCGGCCGCGGCGGGGCGGCGGGGCGCGGGCGGGGTAGGGTCGCCGTCGGGCGCGATGATCCTTGCCGGCCTGGCCTTCGCGCTCGACCTGGGCTGCTGGCACTATGGCATCCGCTACACGTCGGTGGCGGACGCCACGGTGCTCCCGAACCTGACGCCGGTGGTGGTCACAATCGCCGGGTGGCTGATGCTGAGGGAGCGGCCCCGGCCAGCCTTTCTGGTCGGAATGTCTGCGGCGATCGGCGGCGCCGTGCTGATGGCCGCGGCTGCGCCGGCTGAAGGCGGACCGGCTCACGCGCCGGTTCCACACCTCGGCGACATGCTCGCGGCCTCGACCGCCCTCTGGTACGCGCTTTATTTCCTCGCGGTTCGCGGCGCCCGCCAGACCCACTCCACGCCGCGGGTGATGTTCTGGTCGTGCCTGATCGGGGCCGGACCGTTGTTCGCGGCGGCGCTTGCGCTGCACGAGCCCCTGTGGCCGGCGACTGCGCTCGGCTGGGCGGCCGTGGCGGGGCTCGGCCTGACGCACGTGTTCGGCCAAGGGGCGATCGCCTGGGCCCTGGGACGCCTGCCGGCGTCGACCGCTGCGGTCACGGTTTTGGTGCAGCCGGTGGTCGCGGCCGCGCTCGCCTTCGCCATCTTCGGCGAGCAGTTGGCGCCCCTGCAGGTGGCGGGCGGCGCCGTGGCGTTGGCCGGTGTGGTGATCGCGCAGCGGGCCCCGGCGACGACCTGATCCCGATCGCCCGGCGCCCTTGCATCGCGGCGATTCTCGATTAGTTAGTTAGCCTAACTATATCGTCAGAGTCCCGATGAACACACTCGCGCAGGCATCCGGCCCGAAGGACATCCACGTGCTCGCCGAGGTGTTGCGGCCGGCGTTGCTCCGCGCTTCGCGGGCGCTGCGACGCGAGGCCCAGCGGGCGGGCGCGTCCGCGCTCGACGCCCAGTTGCTCGGCCAGGTCAAGAAGATGCCCGGCGTCGGCGTCTCCGAGTTGGCCGAGCGCGAGCAGATGACGCGCGCCTCGATGAGCGGCCACGTCAAGCGCCTCGAGGCGGCCGGCTGGATCGCCCGCGCCGATCCCGACGGCGAGGATCGCCGCCGGGTCGGCCTCATGCTCACCGCGGCCGGCGCGAAAGCCCTCGACGCCATCCGCCGGCGCCGGAACGACTGGCTGGCCGCGCGGCTGGCCAACCTCACGGCGGCCGAGCGCGAGGCGCTGGCGGCTGCGGCCGCGCCGCTTGCGCGGCTGGCGGAGGACCGGTGATGGCCGACGCAGCTCTGCGTGTCTCCGAGCTCGAGGAACGCCGCGAGGCCGAGGCTGAAGCCACGGCGGCCCAGGAAGGCGAGCCGATCGCCGAGCCGTTGGCCTCGGAAGGCGACAAGCCGTTCTCCAGCCTGGTTCCGGCGATCATCGGCGCCGCGAACCTGATGATGACCCTCTCGGCCACGGTCATCGCCAACGCGCTGCCGGCGATGTCGGTGACGCTGAAGGTGGACCCGATCCAACTGAACACCACGATCACCGTCTACTTGCTGGCGCTGGCCATCTTTCTGCCGCTCAGCGGCTGGCTGGCCGACCGCTTCGGCGCCAAGCGCGTGTTCCTGGTCGCCATCGTGCTCTACGCGCTCGCGAACGCCGCGTGCGGCTTCGCCAACAACCTGACCGATCTGCTGCTGGCGCGCTTCGCGGAAGGCGCCGCCGGCGCGCTCGTTGGACCGGTGGGCCGTCTCGTGCTGCTGCGCACCACGCCCAAGCACGACCTCGTGCGCGCCATGTCGGTTCTGACAATGCCCTCGCTCCTGGGGCCGGTCATCGGTCCGCCGATCGGCGGCTTCATCATCACCTACATCTCCTGGCGCTGGATCTTCTTCCTCAACCTGCCGATCGCCGCGCTGGGCGTGATCTTGGTCACGCGCTACATCGGCGACATCAAGGACGAGGATGCGGGCCCCCTCGACTGGGTCGGTATGATCCTCGCCGGCATCGGCATGGCCGCTGTCGTCTACGGCTTCGAGAACCTCGGCAAGCGGCATCTGCCCGTCTGGGAGGTTCCGCTGTTGCTCGGCGGCGGGCTGGCTTTCCTGGTGGCCTACGCCGCCTACGCGCGGCGTGTCTCCCACGCGATCCTCGACCTCAAGCTCTTCAAGCTCCCCACGTTCTTCGCCTCGGTCGTAGGCGGCGCGTTCATGCGCATGGGGGTGGGCGCGACGCCTTTCCTGCTCGCACTGCTGCTCCAGGTGGCCTTCGGGCTTTCGGCGCTGCAGGCCGGCATGATGACTTTCGCCAGCGCCGCCGCGGCGTTGGTCATGAAGACGGCGGCGCCGCCGATCCTGGCGAAGTTCGGATTCCGGACGACGCTCAGCGCCAACGCCGTGATCGTCGCCGTCTCGTTCACGGCGTACGCGGCGCTCGCGAAGGACACGCCGCACTGGCTGATCTACGTGATCCTGCTGACCGGCGGTTTCTTCCGCTCGCTGCAATTCACGGCCCTGAACGGCCTCTCGTTCGCAGAGGTGGATCAGCGGCAGATGAGCCGGGCGTCGACGATGTCCACCATGGGCCAACGCCTGGCGCAGAGCATCGGCATCGGCTTCGCGGCGACCCTGCTTCGCCTGTTCGAGAATCCGGCTCACGGCCACCGGCTCACCGCTGGCGACATCGCCCCGGCGTTCTGGATCATCGGCGGCGTCGCTCTGGTCTCGGCGCTGTTCTTCATCGCCCTTCCCGCAGACGCCGGGGCCGAGTTGCGGGGCCGGCCGAGACGGGCGCGCGCATGATCGCTTGCGGTGGGCGGTCCGCGCGATCGCGCGGACCGCGGGCCACTTGACCGTTTCCATCCCGGTTCGGCTCGGCTAGCACGGCCTTCCCAATTTCAGGAGCAGGGCATGGCCGAGTGGTGGCGCGGCGCGGTCGTCTATCAGATTTATCCGCGCAGCTTCCTGGACAGCAACGGCGACGGCGTTGGCGATCTTGGCGGCGTGCGGCGTGGCCTCGCCTACATCGCTTCGCTGGGCGTTGACGCGATCTGGCTCTCGCCATTCTACAGGTCGCCGATGAAGGACTTCGGCTACGACGTGTCCGACTATCGGGACGTCGACCCGATGTTCGGCACGCTGGCCGAGTTCGATCAGTTGCTGGCCGAGGCTCACGGACTGGGACTGAAGGTGATCATCGACCAGGTGTGGTCGCACAGTTCCGACAAGCATCCTTGGTTCATCGAGAGCAGCGCATCGCGCGAAGGCCGGCGCGCGGACTGGTACGTCTGGGCGGATCCGAAGTCGGACGGCACGCCGCCGAACAACTGGCTGGCTTCGTTCGGCGGCCCGGCCTGGACCTGGAACGCCAAGCGCCGCCAGTACTATCTGCACAACTTCCTGCCGGAACAACCGGACCTGAACTTCTGGAATCCGGAGGTGCAGGCCGAGCTTCTGGATGTCGCCCGATTCTGGCTGGACCGCGGCGTCGACGGCTTCCGCCTGGACGTGGTCAACTACTACGTCCACGATCGCCAGTTGCGTGACAATCCTCCCGCCGAGCGCCGGCATGTCCCTCGGATGGCGACGGACATGCAGCGTCACGTGCGGGATCGCTCTCAGCCGGAGAACCTCGAGTTCATCCGCAGGCTGCGCGCGTTGATGGACGGCTACGATGAGCGAATGACGGTCGGCGAGATCGGCGACGATCCGCCGTTGCCGCGCCAACAGGAGTACACGCTGCCGCCGGACCGGCTGCATACGGCCTACAGTTTCTACCTGCTCTCGGGGGTCGCCGGCACGCCAGCGCTGTTCCGCTCCGCCCTGGAGAGCTGGGCGGACGCCGGCGGCTGGCCGGCCTGGTCGCTGGGCAACCACGACGTGACCCGCTTCCCGACCCGGATGGCGCACGACGATCCGCGCATGGCGCGCGCGCTGCTGGCGGCGTTGGTCGCCATGCGCGGCACGATCTTCCTCTACCAGGGCGACGAACTCGGCCTGCCCGACGGCCACGTGCCGTTCGAACGTTTGCAGGACCCCTTCGCGATCAACGCCTACGCCGGGGGGGCGGGGCGCGATGGAGCGCGCACGCCGATGCCCTGGACCGACGCGGCGCCGATGGGTGGGTTCACGTCGGCCGGCGACGCATGGCTGCCTATGGATCCGGCGCATCTGCCGCTGTCGATCGCGCGCCAGGAAGCCGATCCCGGCGCGGTGTTGCATCTGACGCGCCGGCTGCTGGCCGCGAGGCGGGGCTCTGAGGCCCTGAAGTCCGGCGTGGCCCTTCCGTTGACCACGCTCGACAGCGTGCTCGGTTTCCAGCGCGTCGCCGGCGGCGAGCGCGTGCAGTGCTATTTCGAACTGGGCGGCTCGCCGGCCGTGGTCGAAGACGCGGACCTTGCGAGCGGTCGACCGCTGCTGCTGGAGGGCGGTGCGGCGCTGACCGCCGCGGGGCTTTCGCTGCCTCCCTACGGCGCAGCGCTCATAGCGACCTGAGCGGACGCTACGATCCGACCGCCATCATCACCATGTGGTAGGTAGCGAGCACGCCGCCGCCCAGCAGCGCAGCGAGCGCGACGATGAAGATGTAGTTGGCGATCGAGCGCGGGGCCATCTGAGACATTGCACCTGGTTCCTTGTCGAGGGCTGGCGCCCCCAACGCCGGCGGGAGCTTCTCTAGCTGCTTCGCGTCGCTCTTGCGACCCCCCGAGATAGCGTCCATACAATTCCGCCAGTGGCGTGACGGAGTTTCGTGCGATGTCGTGGCGATCGGCGGCGATTGTGGCGGTCGTAGCGATGACAGCGGGAGCGGCCCGCGCGGGCGATCTCGAATACTTCACCGGCAGCACGCTCTCCGCCGATTGCTCGGTCCAGCCAGCGGCCAGCGACTACCTCCAGCGCCACGCCCGTTGCGAGGGTTACATCCTCGGTGTGAACGACGCGCAGCAGGCCGCGCAAGGGGCGGGTAGGCCGGCGCGCGTCTGCCTGCCGGCCAGCGCCTCGTCGACCGAGTTGATCATGAGTGTGAACCGGTACCTTAACGCGCACCCGGAGAAGCGCGGGATCGCCGCGCAGGACCTAGTGCTCGAGGCGCTCTCGACCGACTTTCCCTGCAAGTGACACAGGTGGCGGCCAGCGCGGGCCGGCCGGGCCTGCGCGCGCTATTCTGCGCGTTCTTCGAGATCGCCATCTCGGCTTTCGGCGGCGCTCTGCCCTTCGCGAGGCGCTCACTCGTCGAGCGGCGGGGGTGGCTGACGCCGCAGGAATTCACTGAGACGCTCTCGCTGTGCCAGAGCCTGCCGGGCCCGAACATCGTCAACATGTCGATCGTTGTCGGCGGCCGGGCGGCCGGCGTCCCGGGTTCGATCGCGGCTTTCTCAGGGCTGGTCGGCGCGCCGCTTCTGATCGTGATCACCGGCGCCGCGCTC
>JAKAZA010000139.1 GCA_021816155.1 Pseudomonadota bacterium
TCTGTAGTCGTCGTCGATCTGGCCGCGCTCTTTCAGCAGCAGGAGGGCCATGCGCCGGCGGCGGCCGTCGAGCGCCATGAACGGCGGCTCGCCCTTGCTTCCTGGACGGACGATGGGCGGGATCACCACGCCGGCGGCGAGGACGGTGTCGGCCAGCTTCGGGATGTCGTCGTCCGGCGGCTCGGCGTAGCGGAGGTTCTCCTTGGCGAGGCCGAGGTCACCGAGGCGGACCTGGATCTCAGTCATCGCCGCCGGCGCGGCGGCGCAGACGGGGGTCTCGGACATCACGTCAGTCATGGGGGGCAGGCTCCAGCGCCCGGGCGAGGGTCATCCTGCCCCTTCGGCGCGCCCGTCTCGTCCCTTCCTCCCGCCTCCTAGATTGCCGCCGCACGCCCCCCGGTCCCCTGACCCGCCCGCGCCCGCCCCTGCGACCACTCGTTCCAATCCCCGAACGGCGCGGGCGGCAGGGCGATGCTAGCTGCGACGCCGTCACCGGCCAGCCGGGCCTGAAGCCGCGCGGCGGACGCCTCGCCGTCCCGGCCACGGTCGGCCGCGATCAGCACCGAGCGCACCCCGTCCGGGGCCGACCAGGTGCGAAGGTTGCGGGTCGAGAGCAGCGCCCAGCCCGGCAGGCCGAACCACTTGCTGGCGGAGAGGGCGGTGAACACCCCCTCGGCCACCAGCATGTCCGCCTCGGCAGGGGCGAGCCGAACCGCCGAGCCGGCCAGGGGCGGGCCGATGGTCTTGCGCGGCAGCCGCAGGTCCACCGCGCGAGAGCCATTGGCCGCCAGATAGGTGATCTCGACGGCGCTCAGCCGGCCGCCGGCGTCGAGGATCCCCGCCAGCAGCGCCGGCCGCAGAATCCGCCTGGGCCGATAGATCGACACCGGAACCTCGCCATGATGGCGCAGCGCCTCCGGTCCCGGCAGGTCGCGCTCGACGCCGCGCAGCCGACAATGCCGGGCCGAGAGGGTGCCGGGGAGGGGGCGCGCCGCTCGACATCGCTCGGGGTGTCCCCCGCCGGCGCGCCGACCCGCCGCGGGCCGCCGCCGCCGATCACCGCATTGGCGCCGTCGATCAGCCGCTCGGCGCGCAGATAGTCGAGCACCGCCCGCCAGTCGCTGCGCCCGAAGCTGTGCACCACCACCCGGTCGCCTTCGAGCAGCAGCGACACTGACCGATCGCCCCGGCTGTGGCCCGGGCCCGGGATGTTGGCGCGCCGGCCGTGGTCGTAGAGCTCGCCGCCCAGGGCCTCGACAATGGGTCTCAAGCTCATCTGGCGCCTCCTGAATACGTCCGGGTTCCCGCCGCCCGCCCTTCCTCCCCCTCCCAATGGGGCGTTGCGGGGGCAGCCCCGCTCAAGGGGGTCGGCCGAGACGCTGGCTCGGACGCAGGGGGAGGACGCTCCCCCGCCGGTTTCCAAGTAGACTACGCCGGTGAGATCGGGCCAAAAAGGTCGTCTCAGCCCGCGCTGAGCCTTCGAGCGGATATTGCCTCGCGACGACCGGCTCGATTCACGCTAGCGGTGGACGCCGTTGAAGCCTGGTCTTGGGTCCAGGCCCATTGGATCCTTTTTGGGCGGCCGTGACCGGGGTGGACGAGAGCAGCGACTTCTGGGTGACGGGATCGAACCCCGATCAGCAGATTCGCATCCGTCACCTGACCGACCTGCGAAAGCGCGGGGTCACTGTCATCGGCGCCCAGCTCGTCGAACAGACGGACGAGACCTGGCTGCTGTGGCTCCGACTCTCCGACCGCCAGGGCGAGTTCCGCCTCAACCTCGCCAAGGTCGATGAACCCCGCCGCTACCGTGACGTCCAGAGCGCCTTCGACGCCCTGCGCAACGAGATGGACTATTGGGGCCCGATCACCTGCGCGACGGAGCGGCGGCCGGCTCGCTGAAGCGCAGAGCCTTGGCTGGCGGGCGTCTTCCCGGCGGCGGTCGACGGAGTCCTCAAAGTCGCCCCGGAGCGTCGTCCGCTTCCGGCTCGGCCACCGGGGTCACGCCACTCGAAGGCCATCAACTGCAACCCGGTTCATTGCCTCGAAGAGCTCGCTGACCTGGATCGGCTTGGCCACGAACCCGTCCATGCCCAATGCTCGGTACTCGGCGACCTGGTGCGACATGGCGTTGGCGGTGAGGGCGATGATCGGCGTTCGCGTTCGTCCTTCGGCCGTCTCACGTTCGCGGATGATCCGGCTCGCCGTGGGGCCATCCATCACGGGCATCTGGATGTCCATGAGGATCATGTCCCAGGTCTCCCGCGCCCAGGCCTCCACCGCCTCCTGGCCATTCGCGACCAGGACGGGCTCGACACCGACCTGCTGGAGCAGGGTCTTCAGGACAAGCTGGTTGACGGCGTTGTCCTCGGCGGCGAGCACGCGCAAGGCGCCTCCCTCGATCGAGGCGGCCCCGTTGGCCGCCGCGCCGGCAGATGGCGCCGATGCGGCATGATCGAGCTTGACGAGGGGAAGGGTGACACAGAAGGCGGTTCCTTCGCCCGGCTTGCTGAACGCGCGGATGGCCCCTCCCATGAGTTCGGCGAGGTCGCGGCAGATGGCGAGACCAAGCCCGGTGCCGCCGTAGCGCCGAGTCGTGGAGGCGTCGGCCTGCTCGAACTTGGCGAACAAATGTGGCATGTGCTCCGCGGCGATGCCGATCCCCGAGTCTTGGACGATCAGTCTGAGACCAGGCGGGGCGTGACTGACGTCGATCTTGACCTCGCCCTCATCGGTGAACTTCAGGGCGTTGGAGACCAGGTTGGCGAGGATCTGGCGCACGCGTGTGGCGTCGCCCCGGTAGGCCCCACTGGCCTCGGAATCGATCGAAAGACGAAATCCGACGCCCTTCTCGCTGGCGATGGCGCTGAAGGCGTCGTGCACGGTCCGGGCGAGGTCGTCGATCTCGAACTCGGCCTCTTCGAGGACGAGCTTGCCCGCTTCGATCTTGGAGAGGTCCAGCACGTCGTTCAGGATCGCCAGCAGCGCCTCGCCCGACTGGCGCACGACGTCGAGCCTTTGGCGCTGGCGCGGGCAAAGCTCGTCGGCGGCCATTGCCTGGGCCATGCCGAGCACCCCGTTGAGCGGCGTACGGATCTCGTGGCTCATGGTGGCGAGGAAGGTCGACTTGGCCCGATTGGCCGCTTCGGCTTCCTCTCGGGCCTGGACGAGCCGCGCCTCGGCCTGCTTGCGCTCGCTGACATTGCGCATGACCGCGAGCAGGCGTCTGGGCTCACCTGAGCTGCGCGAATAGAGCTGGGCGACGCCTTCGACCCAGACCTCCTGTCCGTCGGCGCGCGCGACCCGGTACTGCGGCCGGTAAGGCGCGCCCTGTTCGGCATGTCGGCGCCACGCCTCGCGCACACGCTCGCGGTCACGCTCGTCCACGGTCGAGAAGGCGTCCGTCGAGAGGCTCTCGAAGGTTTGCGGCTGCTCATAGAAGGAGGCTTCCGCCCCGGCCTTGAAGAGCTCCTGGGTTTGGTAGTCAACCTCCCAGACGTGAAGGTCCGCCAGCTCCAGAGCGAGGTTGAGGCGCTGTTCGGCGCGCTCGCTCCGGTCGACCGCCGCGACCAGTTCGTTGACGTTGTCGGCGACGATGATGAGGCCGCCGATCTCTCCGCTCCTGTCGCGCCAGGGCGTCGTCTCGGTCTTCATCCAGTCAAGGCGGCCGCCGCCGCGCGGCACCGGCACGCGCGGGCCGCTGACATGCTCGCCGGCGAGGACTCGCTCAAACACCTCCCGGTGCGGCTCATAGATCCCCGGGGCGAGTTCGAAGAGCGTCAGGCCCGTGTAATCCTTCCCTTCAAGACCGAGGTTGCGCTCCCACACCCGCGTCGCCGCGATGACCCGCAACTCGCGGTCCGTCAGCGAGATCGAGATGGGCAGGGACGAGAGCAGCGCCCTTTGGGTGGCGCGCGTCTCCTCCAGCGCCTGCGCGGCGCGTTCGCGCTCATCGGCCGCCCGAGCCCGCGCCCATTCATCAGCGACAAAGGCCGCAAGCGCCTCCAGCCGCGCCGCACCGGCGGCGTCGTACGGCAGCGGGAAGGTCGTATGAACACTGAGGACGCCGGGAACCGAGCCGTCGGCGAGCTTGATCGGCGCCCCGACGTAGCCGCGCAGATGGGGTTCGCCCGTCACCAGCGGGTCGTCGGCAAACCGCGGGTCGCAACGGCCGTCCTCGATCCAGAGGAGTTCGCCGCTCGCGACCACGCGCTCGCCCGCACGGTCGACGCCGAGGTGGCGGTAGCGCTCGCGGCTGCGCCAGACTTGACCGTCCTTGACCAGGGCGACCACGCTCTCCGCGCAGGGAAAGAGGCCGCGCGCCAGCAGGGTCGCCCGGTCGAAGACCTTGCGCGACCAGGCTGACTCGAAAGGCGGTTCGTCGTCCGGACCAACCCCGGCGCCGTAATCTGCCGAAGCCACGCGCCCTCTCCCATGCGCCCCTGCGCAATTCGCGCTTGGATAGCGTGACGCTATTAATGAACGCTTCCGCCGACTGAGATGGGACGTCGCAGGACGGCCTACGTAGAGTCCCGGAGGTGACGCAACGGCGCCGGCGCCCTATCGGCCCTCGATGAGGGCCGGCCAGCGAATAATCTGGGTTACATTGTGCGCGGCCCGCTTCACCAGACGTACGAACTTTACCTCGACGACGGCAAGGGAGCGCCGCAGTTCCTGCCGCTGACCTGTCCGCCGGACACCGACTTGTTCGCCGCCGTGGGCGACATCCTTCGTGAGCGCCGCGTCCGTTCGATCGAGGTGCGCAGAGCCGGCGACTACCTGTTCACGCTCAAGTCCGATCGTCTCTGATGATCCCTTGAGCGCCGATTGCGAGGCGCGCGTCGGCGCGATAACCGCCCTCGTGTTGTTCCAACTTGCCTCCGCCGGCGATCGACGGGCCGGCCTGAGGCCGCAAGCCTTGTTCTTTTGGAATCGTTAAGGCTGTATGAGGTCAGGGTTTGCAGCCCTGGGCGAGTTCATCAGCGTGCCTGATCCCATCGACATCGCCGTCGGCGCGCGTCTGCGTCTTCGCCGCCAGTCCCTCGACCTCAGCCAGACGAACCTGGCCGATGCGCTCGGGATCACCTTTCAGCAGGTCCAGAAGTACGAGCGGGGGACGAACCGCGTGTCGGCCTCGATGCTCGTGAGAGCCGCCCATGCGCTCGAGACCACGGTCGCCGCCCTCGTCGGCGAGGACGGCGAGGCGCCAATCGACCATCAGACGCTCGCGCGGCTCGCGACCCCCGGCGCGGCCCGCCTCCTCGCTGCCTACGCCGAGATCAAGGGCGATGAACATCGCGCTGCTTTGCTGACGGCGGCGAGCGCCCTGGTCAAGCGCCACCCGGAGGCGGCGCGCCGACGGGCGGCGAGTTAGCTACGCCTGCTGCGCGGGGAACGTCACGACGACGCCGGCGCACCTCGCCTGTCCCGCGCACTATGCTCTCATGTTCCTACATCCGGTCATCACGTACCTCGACGAGACAACCGCTCGCGATCGCCGCCGCCGGCCCGGCCTGCGCCAAGCCAATCGCCTGTCGCGTTTCTGGTTCGTCGCCCGACGGGAGGATCGCCGTTGCGGAACGGCATCCGTGACCGCGGCAGCGGCCGAAAACGGGCTCTCGCCGCGGACCGGCCTCGCGCTCAGCGGCCGTGACTGGCCCGCAACCGCTCGCCGTAGCGGCCGGCGATCGCCTCGGGCAGGATCATCAGCAGCGCCGAGCCGACCAGCAGGCTCATCCCGATGAGGCTCCAGCCGCCTGGGCCCAGCGGCAAGCCGCCGAGGGCGTAAAGCAGCGAGGCGAGCGCCGCCAGGGCGAGGAACGGGCCAGTGAGGAAGCAGTGCAGGCGCCCGCACCGCCGCGCGTTGGTGAAACAAACCGCCGACATGACGCCTGATGCGCTGGCCCAGACAACGCCGCGCCAGATGTCGGCCATGGGCAGGGCGCCGGTGACGAAGATCACCGCCGACGGCAGGCCGTAGGCCAGGAGGACGGCGCGCCAATCCTTCAGCAGGTCGCGGGGGCGCAAGGTGCTGTTGGTCATGGCGACTCCTCGACGGTCTGGCATTGCACCGGCGGACAGGAAACCGAGCCGTACGAGCAAAAGATGCAGCAGCGGCCCGGCAGAGGCGTGAGCTCCGCCGCGCAGCCCGGGCATGCGGTGCGCCAAAGACAGGCGTCGGTCGGCATGGTCAGCGGCCAGGACCACCCGCAGTTTGGGCAGGTCAGGGTCGAGGCCATCTCAGAGGAGGCGGCGCAGGCGGTTGCGTTCATCGCCGCCAGACCTACGTTCCGTACCATGGTACGCAGTCAAGCGGTCTTGCGATCGTTCTCCATCGGCGCCCTGGCGAGGGCGGCGGGCGTGGGCGTGGAGACGGTGCGCTTCTACGAGCGCCAGGGCCTCATCGAACAGCCGTCGCGCCCGGCGCACGGTCGGCGGCGCTACGGCGCCGACCAGCTGGAGCGTCTGAGCTTCATTCGCGCCGCCAAAGCGACGGGGTTCACCCGGCGGAAGCGGCTGAACTCCTCGCCGTTCGTCAACGGCCTTCCTGCCTCGCCGGCCGCACCCTTGCGGCGGAGCGGCTGGCGGCGATCGAGGCGCGCATTGCCGAGCTTCAGCGTTTGCGCGGCGAACTCGCGGACTGGATCGCCAGGTGCGACCAGAACGACAACGACGCGGTGTATCCGCCCTTGGGCGACCTGCGTCATCCACCGGCTCGCTCGACCGATTAGTCTCGCGCGGGACGGCCCGTGACAGCGCGCTGGATTCCGAGGCCTCGACGTCGGGCAATGTCACAACTAATCTGGAGCGTCGGCGAAGAGACATCTCGTGCAGCCCAACCGCATTGGTCAGTTTGCTTACTTACTCGCCGGCGGCCAGGTTAGCGCCCCCCGGCGCACAATCAAACCTTCGACCAACGCCTTGTGGGCGCCTGCGCAAACGTCAGGTAGGCGTCGCCGCAAGCGTGCAATGGGCGTCGGCCGCGGGGATTGGACAGCGACGCCACAAACGCCAGGCGCATTTGGCGAAATCCCTCCGTCGCCAGTTCCGCATCAAGGCGTCCTCGTTGGCGAAGTGATAGTAAAGGCTCGCTGGGCCAGTTCCGAGATCAGCCGCCAAGTCTCGCAGGTTGACGTTCTCGGCGCCGCGCGCCTCGACCATCCTCAAGGCGGCGTCGATCGCCCTACTCCGCAGAGTGGCGACGCGCAGCACCTCAGTCCTCGCGTTGTAGGGAAGCCCTTCAGGCGATCGACCACGGCGATCAGGATGTCGCCGAGGCCGCGGGTCTTCAGGGCGTTCATCACCTTCAGCCAGAACTTGGCCCCCTCGGTCGGCTCGATCCACAGGCCCAGCGCGTGCTTGGCGCCCCGCCGCCAGGTGTCCCGCCAACGCCGCACACCCTCAGGTAGGGGACGCATCTCATGGCGTGATATGCCCAAATGACAGTGTCTGGGCACACGCGACGTCAGTCCAGCGTGCCGTCCCAGAGGCCGAAGGCTCTGAGCACTCAGCGCCTCTGGTCGAGGCCCCGGCCCCACGCCGGGGCCTTCCTTTTCAGGGCGGCGGCTCGTCCTTCCACTCTCGCGAGACTTGAGATGCCGCTCCCTGCGAGTCCGGCAGGCCCGGAACCCGGCCCTGTGTGGACCTAGGGTAATCGCGTTCCCGGCCTGAGCTGCCGATAGTGCCGTGATCCGGGCGCATCGCCCGGCGACGCCAGCACGATCGGAGGGCTGAGATGCCGTTGTACGTGGGTTTGGATGTTTCCCAGAAGACGACCGCCATCTGCGCGGTGTGTGCGCGACCGATCCGACGGCCATCGTTGCGTGCGGCGCTCGACGAGCTTCCCGCAGCGATCTACGTCACAGACGCAGAGGGCGTGATAACCTACTTCAATCCAGCATGTATCGACTTTACCGGGCGACGGCCGGAGGTCGGCCAAGACCGCTGGTGCGTGACGTGGCGTCTCTGGCACTCGGCGACTTCCTGGAGAACGGCGTCGGTGACGAGGACCCTCTTGAACTCAAGCACGCCGCTCCCTCACGACCGGGCGAAGGCCAGGAGCGGCCGAAGGTCGCCGGCGTCGGCCGCCTTCAAGGCGGCCACATAGGCGACCCGCGCGTCGCCCACCCGCACCAGGTTCGACTGGCCCCAGGAGAACGGCGGGCGGCCGAGGCGCTCGGCCAGGAGATCGGCGGCGAGACGCGCATGGCGGCCGTTGCCGTTGGGAAAGACGTGGATCGCCACCAGCTGGTGATGGAAATCCAGGGCGATCTCGTCCGGGTCGCGGCCGCCATGCTCCAACTGGGCGCGGACGTTGCCAAGCAGCTGGTGCAGGTGCTCCCGCAGCGCCCACCAGTCGGCGCGGCCGATGTTCTTCTCGGAGGTCCGCGGCTGGCCAGCCCAGCGCCAGACATCGCCGTACATGCGCTTGTGAAGAGCCATCAGCTGGTCCGGGTCGAGCACGTCGACGCGCCCACGCCGCGCCCAGCGCAGGCCGGCGGCGATGTTGGCGCGCTCGGCGCGGTTGAGATCGTCGCGGGTGACGATCCAGGTCGGGATCAGCCCGACCTTCTCCTCAGCCGTCAGGTCGGTGGCCGCCTCGTCCCAGCGGTAGAGGTCGTCGTCGTCGGTCACGGGCGGCGGGCCCAGATCTCCCGTGGGTCGAGCTCCTCGGCGATGAAGCGGCGCAGCCGCTCGTCCTCCTCCTCGTCCTCGACCGCCTGGTCCTCGAGCGCCATGGAGTGGCTGACGCGGCCGAGCTCGCGCTTCGCCACCGCCCGGGCGGCCCGGTCATAGGTCTCGCGCAAGCTTCTCCGCGGCACGAGCGCATAGGCGACCTCGCAATCCAGGGCCTCGGCGGCCCGCCGCAGGGTCTTCAGCTGGATGGTTCCCTCGGCCTCCGACCGCTCGAGGCGCTGCACCGAGGGCTGGGTGATGCCCATGCGCTCGCCGAGCTGTTCGGCCGTCATGCCGAGCGCGTCGCGCAGCGCACGTATCCAACCGCGGGCAGGCGCCCGCTTGGGGACCTTGCGGAACGGCGCCAGGGTCCGGTCCAATGCGCGCCGCGCTTCGGCGGCGGCCTGCCTACGGTTCATCTTCATGCCTTATGGTCTATCTCACTGCACATTTTCTATAGATCACAAACTATGATCAAGCGACAGCATATGCCCCACAGTGCATATGTCGGCTCCGGCCATATAGCGCGTAGAACATTATTTGTCAGCATGGCAGGTCGCCGCCCAGCCGGTGGGACGTGGGATCACGGACAAGATGCGCGCCTATCTGCGTCCTGAAGCTCCAGCGGCGATGCAGTCCGACCTCTCGGCCCCGAAAACCGGCCTCGAGCGGCCAAGGCGGTCCTGTCGCCGCCGCGCAACTGATCCGCGGTCGCTCATCGCTGTCATGACCACCCGCTCGACGAACACGTCGGCCACCTCGGCGGCCTGGCATTCGCCGCCCGGCTTCCGGGCGCGCCGCTGCGCGCCAACATGACCGAATTCGGCCGGACGCCCTTCTTCACTGCGGATGAGTTCGAGGCGATGGGCTACCGGATAGTGATCTGGCC
>JAKAZA010000018.1 GCA_021816155.1 Pseudomonadota bacterium
GGTTCGCTCGTTTCGCCGGTCCCGCGCCGGTGGTACGCTGAGCATGGCGGAGACCGGGAGGACCTGCGATGTTCGACCTCGATGCTTTCATCAGCGAGTGCCGACGGCTGGCTGGCGGAGCGCACGGACCCAAGCGTGTGCTCGACCTGATGCGTGCGTCCATCGCCGAACCGGAATCCGTGGCGAAGGCCGTGGCGCCGCAGGGACCTGGGGTCGGCGCCCTCGACGCGCCGCTGTTCCGCTCGCCGGAGCTGACCGTGCTGAACGTGGCGCTGCGTCCGGGGACGGTCACCATCCCGCACGATCACCGCATGTGGGCCGTGATCGGCATCTACCAGGGCGAGGAGGCGAACACCTTCTTCAAGCGGGACGGCGCGGGCCTCGCGCAGGCGAACCGCCGCACGATTCGCAGCGGCGAAGCGATCCTGCTGGGCGAGGACGTGGTTCACGCGATCGAGAACCCGCTCGGCGCCGAGACGCTGGGCCTGCACGTCTATGGTGGCGACCTCCTGGGCGCGCCGCGCAGCATGTGGGACCCCAGGGAAAGCCGCGAGCATCCGTACGACGTGCCGCAGTTCTATGCGTGGAGCCGCGAACTCGCGGCGTCGCGCAAGACCTCCGCCCGCGCGGCGGCCGCCACGTAGCCGCGTCATCCCGCCCGCGTTGACTTCAAGGGGGGCGCTGCTTAAGTCACGGTGCGCTTGAGAGCGGCGGATTTCCGAGCAGGCGAAGGATTTTCCGGGGCCGTGCGCGCCGCCTGCAAGACCTGACGAGACCTCTTCCGGAACGCCCGCCCGCACATGCTCGACCTCAGGAAGCTTTTCGGCTCCAGCAACGACCGGAAGGTCAAGCAGATGCTGGGCCGGGTGGCCAAGATCAATGCGCTGGAGCCGCAGTTCGCGGCCATGAGCGACGATGCGCTGCGAGCCAAGACGCTGGAGCTCAAGAAGCGGGTGGGCGACGGCGCCACGCTCGATTCGGTGCTCAACGAGGCGTTCGCTCTGGTTCGCGAAGCCGCCAAACGCACGGTGAACATGCGCCCCTTCGACGTGCAGCTCGTGGGCGGCATGGTGCTGCATCAGGGCGGCATCGCCGAGATGCGCACCGGCGAAGGCAAGACGCTGGTCGCCACGCTGCCGGTGTTCCTGAACGCGCTCGAAGGCAAGGGCGTCCACGTCGTCACCGTGAACGACTACCTGGCCAACCGCGACGCCGAGTGGATGGGCCGCATCTACCGGTTCCTGGGTCTCACCGTCGGCATCATCATCCACGGCCTTTCGCAGGGGGAACGTCAGCGCGCCTACGGCAGCGACATCACCTACGGCACGAACAACGAGTTCGGCTTCGACTACCTGCGCGACAACCTCGTCTACGAGGCCGGCGAGATGGTGCAGCGCGGGCACCACTTCGCTCTCGTGGACGAGGTCGATTCGATCCTCATCGACGAGGCGCGCACACCGCTGATCATCTCAGGCCCGACCGAGGACCGCTCGGAATTCTACATCACGGTCGACCGCGTGATCCGCGACCTGATCCGGGATCCCGAGACGTTCGACCACGACGAGAAGCAGCGGCAGGCGCTGCTCACCGAATTCGGTTCGGAGAGGGTGGAAGAACTCCTGCAGGCGGCCGGTCACCTGGCGCCCGACTCGGCCGGCCTCTACGACCCGATCAACGTCTCGGTGGTTCACCACGTCAACCAGGCGCTGCGCGCCAACGTGCTCTACCAGAAGGACCGCGATTACATCGTCCGAGCCGACGAGGTCATCCTGATCGACGAGTTCACCGGGCGAATGATGCACGGGCGACGGCTGTCGGAGGGCCTCCACCAGGCCATCGAGGCGAAGGAAGGGGTGCGGATCCAGCCCGAGAACCAGACGCTCGCGTCGATCACCATCCAGAACTACTTCCGGCTCTACAAGAAGCTCTCGGGCATGACCGGCACGGCGGCGACCGAGGCGCAGGAGTTCATCGACATCTACAACATGGATGTCGCCGAGATTCCGACCAACCGGCCGGTGGCGCGCATCGACGAGGACGACGAAGTCTACCGAACCGTCGCCGAGAAGAACCAGGCGATCATCAGCCAAATCGAAGACTGCTACCGGCGTGGCCAGCCGATCCTGGTCGGCACCGTCTCGATCGAGAAGTCGGAACAGCTCTCGGCGCTGCTGCACGCGCATGAGTTCGTCCACGACAACGGCAAGCGGACCGGCATCCCGCACAGCGTGCTGAACGCCCGCGTGCACGAGCAGGAAGCGTACATCGTGGCCGAGGCGGGCGTGCCTGGCGCCGTCACTATCGCCACCAACATGGCCGGCCGCGGCACCGACATCCAGCTGGGCGGCAACATCGACATGCGCGTGGTGAAGTGGCGCCAGGAACAGGCGGGGCTCGGCGTCGAGCCGACGCCGGAGGCCGAGGAAGAGGAGCGCGAGCAGATCGCCGCCGAGATCGAGAGCAAGCGCGCCAAGGCTCTGGCCGAGGGCGGGCTCTTCGTGCTGGGCACCGAGCGCCACGAGTCACGGCGCATCGACAACCAGCTCCGCGGCCGGACCGGCCGCCAGGGCGACCCCGGCCGCTCGAAGTTCTACCTCAGCTGCGAGGACGACCTCCTGCGCATCTTCGCCGGCGACCGGCTCGACTCGATCATGCGCACCTTCGGCGTCCAGGAAGGCGAGGCGATCACCCACAAATGGCTGAACAAGGCCATCGCCACCGCCCAGAAGCGGGTCGAGGAACGCAACTACGACATCCGCAAGAACCTGCTGAAATATGACGACGTGATCAACGATCAGCGCAAGGCGGTGTTCGAGCAGCGGGCGGAGTTCATGCAGTCGGACGACCTCTCCGAGATCGTCGACGAAATGCGGCGCGACGTCATCTCCGAAATGGTTACGCGCTGCCTGCCGCCGAAAGCCTACGCGGACCAATGGGACGTCCAAGGTCTCGCCCGGGAAGTGAAGACCGTGCTGGGCATGGACCTCCCGATCGCGGACTGGTGCGCGGAAGAAGGCATCGGCACCGACGAGGTGCTCGAGCGGGTCGAGAGCGCCGCGACGAAACGGGCCAAGGATCGCGAGGAGTTGCTGTCCGCGCCGCAGATGCGACAGATCGAGAAGAATTTCCTGCTGCGCATGACCGACGAGCAGTGGCGCGAGCACCTGACGCACCTCGACCACCTGAAGAACGTCATCGGCCTTCGCGGCTACGGCCAGCGCGATCCTCTGAACGAGTACAAGGTGGAGGCCTTTTCGCTTTTCGAGAAGCTGCAGGGCGACCTCGCCTCCAACGTCACGCGCTGGCTGATGACGGTGGAGTTCCAGTTCGTGCCGCCGCCGGACATCGCGCCCGCGCCGCAGCCGATCCTGGCCAGCCAGCCCGCTCGCGGCGGCTACACCGAGGTGCACCTCGATCCCGTCACCGGCGAGAACGAGCGGTCGCAGCTGAGCTTCGGCGGCGACCTGGGCGCGCTCTCGCGCGCTGCGCGCGGCGACGCGCCGGTCTCGTCGCTGCCCGAAGGCTGGCAGCGCACGGGACGCAACGCGCTTTGTCCCTGCGGCTCGGGCAAGAAGTTCAAGCACTGCCACGGAGCGCTGGTCTGACCGGCGCGGTCGTGGCGGCGCAGGTCAGGCCGCCCGCCAGTTGCCGTGGAAGCCGTAGGGTACGCGGCGGGGCAGCCTTGCGACGCCGATCGGCCCCTTGGCTACATCCTGCGCATCGAACACCACGAAATCGCTGCGGTCCTCGGCGCCGCGATACACCACCGTTATGAGCCAACCGTCGCCTTCGGCCGCTCCGGCCGAGCGGGGCGCGAAGACCGGCTCGCCGGGCGAGTCGGCGGCGTCGAACACGTAGTCGACGCGCTTCCCGGTGGTCAGATCGACATGCGAGATGGCATCGAAGCGAACGCTCGACGCGTCGCGCCGCGTGATGCTGGCGAACCAGCCATGGCGGTAGCTCAAGCCCGTCCGCCGTTCGTCGAACCGCGGGAACTCGCCCGGAAGATCGTCGATCCGTTCGCGCTTCACAGTGTCGGATTCGCCGGCCAGTTCGAAGGTCCAGCGCGTCAAGCGGGCGAACGCGTCCTTGGGACGCGAGCCGTCGAGGGTCGGGAAGAGCGGCGCGACCGGATATTCCATCACGTCGGCGAGGATTCTGTCGCCCTCCTCCCACGCGTTCATCGGGTGGAACACGTAGCAGGGGTCGGTGGTGAACCAGCGCAGCGTCGAGACATCGGCGTCGCGGCGCATCACGCCGATGTGCGAGCCCTTTTGCGGCTCCCAGGCGAGCGGCGGCCCTCCCTTCATCGCGCGCTCGAGGCTGCCGGTGAGCGGCAGCACGGGAAAGAGAGCATGGCTGCGGGTGACAAGGAAGTCGTGCACCATCGACATGAAGGGCGTCTGGAACTCCTGGCGGCGCATCATCCGGCCGTCCTTGTCGGTGACGCCGTAGGACATCTGCCGATTGAGCGGCGCTTCGGCCGCCGAATAGGCGAACCACACCATCTCGCCGGTTTCGGGATCGAACTTCGGATGGGCGGTCACCCTGCCACGGTATTCTTCGCGGTAGCCACGAGGGGCCAGCGTCAGCGGATCCACCTCGAAGGGGGGGTGGCCCTCTTCGAGCGCGAGCAGCTTGCCGCCATGCCAGACGATGTTCGTATTGGCGACGCCGCTGTCCTGGCCAAGCACCGATGGATCGGTAGTCATCGGGTTGCCGAAGGCGCCGAAGAGCGACTTGCCGGCCGCGTGCTCCGTCTCCCACTTCGGCGTGCGGACGTAGCGGTTGCGATAGCGCACCTTGCCGTCCTCGATGAAGAAGGCGTGGATCATCCCGTCGCCGGAGAACCAGTGGTAGGTGTCGCGCGGCTCGAACTGCGGGTTGGCGCCGTTGCGGTAGAACACGCCGGCGAGGCCCGCAGGAATCTCGCCGGACACCGCTAGCTCGAAATCGTCCTCGCTGCGTATCGGCGCGAAGTTGCCGGCAAGATATGGGTTCGTGACCTGGGAGCCGTCCATGGAGACCTCCGTGAGGAACGCTGGCGCCAAGATACGCGAAAAATCAGCAGGTAGCCTACAGGCGGACGTCCGACGCCCCTGCCGCGCGTCGGGGTCGGACCGGCCGCTTCGGCCGGGCCCCTCAGGGCGAGCGATCAGGCGGCCCGCCTTCGCTCACCGAGCCCGGCTTGAGCGCCGCGGACTCGGCCGCGAGCACGCGGTCGATCTGGAAGTAGTAGGTCACCGTCCGCCCCTTGTCGTCGACAGTGACGATCCGGTCGTACGAATGTCCATCCGCGTGCACCAGCGACTGCTCGGTGGGGTGCGCGCCCAGGGCGCGCATCGCGGTGTACTCCTCGGCCACGTCGATCACCGTGAAGGCGGTCGGCGGCGTGAGGCCGTCGCCAGTCTCGATGGATCTGATCAGCCCGGCGCCGATATCGCGATCCAGGCGCGCGGCGTTCGCGTGACCGGCGTTCTCCTCGCAGAACGCGGCGACCATGTGCGCGTCCGCGTCGATGAAGCGCTCGGCGATCACTGCGCGGGCGGCGGGCAACGCGGCGGCGCAGTCGCCCTTACCGGCCGCCTCGAACATCGTCCGCTTGGCGGCGCTCTGCGCGAACACCTGGAAGCTGGGGCGCGCGGCGTAGGCGAAGCGAAGCGCCTGCCAGTCGAAGCCGGGCGGATCGGTCTTGGCTTGGGCGAGAAGCGCCTGGTAAGCGGTCTCGGTATCGTCGGCCTCGCTCGGGAGCGGACCGCAGGCAAGTGCGGCGAGGACGACGATGGCGAAAAGCGCGGGGCGCATGCGGCGGTGCTCCTGGCGTCCGCCCCCGCGAAACCCCGGCCCTGTTTATCAGGCCGCGGCGGCGGCCGCCTGCTTGGCCTTCACCTGCCGCTTGATCTTCAGGGCCCGGGCCGAGAGATCCTCGTCGCGCGCCTTCAAGAGAAATGCGTCCAGGCCGCCCCTGAAGTCGATCGTACGCAACGCAGCGTTGGTGACGCGCAGAGAAAAGGTCTGACCGAGCGCCTCGGATTGCAGCCGCGCGGGGACAAGCCCCGGCAGAAAGCGGCGCTTGGTCTTCACGTTGGAGTGGCTCACGTTGTGGCCGATCATGGGCCCTACGCCCGTGAGCTCGCAGCGGCGCGACATTTCCAGCAACCTTCCGGAGACAGCAATCGCGCAGGGAGAGCGACCGCCCCCGCGCGGGAGGCGGCGATATAGTCGGACGGGGCGCCGGGCGTCAAGGCGAACGGGGCCGATCGCCCCAGCCGCCGCCAGCGGCGCCGTTTCGCGCGGCTTCGCTCGGGCGGAGCGAGGCGCGAGCCGGCGCGCTGCGCCCTAGTGTCGAAAAGCGACTCAGATACAAGCGCTTGTGGTGAACAAAGCTCGAAACGCGACAGGTAAGTGATTCGGACATGATTCGTTTCATGCTCGTTCCGCGTGTTAACCATAGCGCTTCAGACCTCGTAAACCTTCTGTTCCCGCCGGCCGCGCGACGACCTGTCGCGCACTGAGGGTGGACCCGTCTTAACCAGTCGGCGTCAGCCTGAGGCCTTTGCAGGAGCCCGCGAGGCGCGCTGTGTTCAAGGTTCTGCTCTGCGTCTACGGCCGGCACGAGTGGTGGCTGGTGCTGCTCTCCGCGGCGGTCTGCGTGACGGCGGCCGTCACGACGTTCCGCGTGTTCGGCGTAGCCATGGCCCAGACGGGCCTGGCCCGGCGACTCTGGGTCGGCGTCGCCGGCTTCGTGGCCGGGGCCGGCATCTGGTCGACCCATTTCGTCGCCGTGCTGGCCTACGAGCCGCACCTGAAGACCGGCTACGAGACAGGCATGACGGTGACCTCGCTGGTGATCGCGGCGGTCGCCGGCGTCGCAGGGCTGAGCCTGGCGGCCGAGGCTCGCCGCATGCGGCTGCGCGCCCTGGCGGGCGCGGTGGTCGGCATGGGCATCGGACTGATGCACCTTGCGGGCATGAGCGCCTTCCGCACCGAAGGGCGCCTCGTCTGGGACGACGGTTACGTCGCCGCCGCGCTCCTGATCGGCGCCCTCGGCGGCGTGGCGGCGATCGCGCTGGCCGGACGCGCCGCGACGCTGCGCGAACAGTTGCTCGGCGCCGCCATGCTGACGCTCGCGATCTGCGGCATGCACTTCACCGCGATGACCGCCGTCTCCATCCTGCCGGATCCCGACGCGCCCGTGCCCGCCAGCCTGATGTCGCACGACGCCATGGCTCTCTGCGTCGCCGCCACCTTCGCGGCGATCGTCCTGGCGGCGATCGGCGCCCAGGCGATGCAGGTGGCGAACCACAAGGGCGCGCTCGCCCGGTTGCGCAGCGCCATCGACGCGATGCCCAACGCGTTGGCTTTCTTCGACGCAGACGACAGGCTGTTGGCCTGGAACGCGCGTTTCGCCGCGGATCGCGCGGTGGTCGGCGATCTGATCGGCATCGGTCTGCCCTATGAGCAGCTGCTGCGCGCCGAGGTCGCCCATGGCCTCTATCCGGGCGCAGCCGCCGCTCCCGAGACCTGGATCGCCGCGCGAATGGCGGCGCACCGGATGGGCGATGGCTCGGCCGAACACGCCATGCAGGGGGGTCGCTGGATCCGCGTCGAGGACCGGCGGACATCGAACCGCGGCACGGTCAGCGTGTTCGTCGACATAACCCGGCTGAAAGGCGTCGAGGCCGAGCAGGCGCGCGCGAAGGAGGCGGCGGAGGCGGCGAACCGGGCCAAGAGCGAGTTCCTCGCCAACATGAGCCACGAGATCCGCACGCCCCTGAACGGCATGATCGGCATGAACTCGCTTCTTATGCGGACACCGCTGACGCCCGAGCAGCGCAAGTACGCCGAGGCGGCGCGGGCGTCGGCCGAGTCGCTGCTCGGCGTCATCAACGACATCCTCGACGTGACGAAGCTGGAAGCCGGCAAGGTCCAACTCCAGCCGGCCCCGATGAGCCTCGGGGCCGTGATTGCCGAGGTGACGCGGGCGCTGGCGGCCCAGGCCGCGCAGAAGGGGCTCGAACTGGCGCGCCACATCGATCCCGGAGCCCGGAGGCCGCTGATGGGCGATGTAGACCGTGTCCGACAGGTGGTCTTCAATCTGGTCTCCAACGGCGTGAAGTTCACCGAGCGCGGCGGCGTGCGCGTCGAGGCGACGTCGCGGACCGAAGCCGACGGCCGGGTGGCCGTGCGAGTGAGCGTCCACGACAGCGGGATCGGGCTCAGCGAGGAATCCAAGCGACGGCTGTTCCAGACCTTCGAGCAGGCCGACCGGTCGATGACGCGTCGCTTCGACGGCGCGGGTCTCGGACTTTCCATCTGCCGGCAACTGGTCACCCTGATGGGCGGCGAGATCGGCGCGGAGGAACGCCCCAGCGGCGGCAGCACGTTCTGGTTCGAAATCCCGTTCGCCGTCGCGCCGGAGGTCGCCGCCAACGACTCCGCGCCCGAGCTGGACCTGGACGAGGCGCAGTTCGCACAGCTCGCCCGCATGCTGCCGCCCGCGCGCTTCGCCGCGATGCTGGGCGCATACCTCACCTCGGCCGAACGCGGAGTCGCCGACATGGCCGTGATGGCGCGACGGGGCGAGCCCGGCGAACTCGCCGACGCCGCCCAGAGCCTGAGGAGCGCCGCGGCCGATTTCGGCGCCGAGCGCCTCGCGGGGATCTGCGGCCGCATCGAGCAGCTCTGCGCCGACGGCGACGTCGCCGCTGCGCGACCGCTGGTGGAGGAGGCGGCGCGCGCGGCCGCCGCTTGCGCCGAAATACTGCGCGCCCGGCTTCAGACGGCGCCCGCCAGAGCGGCCGCCGTCTGAGCCTGTGGCGGCGGGAGTCGCCCGAGGCGCCGGACGGGGTTAGAGTTCGGCTTTCCGAGCCGCGAGCCAGCGCCGATGTCAGACAAATTCCTGCTGGACCGCGACTGGTCCCAGCCGGTCCGCTATCCCGACCCTGCAGTCGAGATCCTGGACCGGCGCTTCGCCCGCTACCGCCTGGGCAGCGCGACCGTCGAGCGGCTCTGGTCCGGCGCGCGCTGGGCCGAGGGCCCGGTGTGGTTCGGCGACCACCGCTCCCTGATCTTCAGCGACATCCCGAACGACCGGCTTCTTCGCTGGAGCGAGGAGACCGGCGAGGTCAGCGTCTTCCGGCAGCCGTCGTTCAACGCCAACGGCAATACGCGCGATCGCCGGGGACGACTGATCACCTGCGAACACCGGTCGCGGCGGGTGACTCGAACCGAGCCGGACGGCGAGATCACCGTGCTGATCGACCGGTTCGAAGGCGCGCGGCTCAACGCGCCGAACGACGTCGTCGTCCATCCGGACGGCGCCGTCTGGTTCACCGATCCGGGCTACGGCCTCCTCTCGAACTACGAGGGCGACAAGGGTGAGCTCGAGCTGCCGACGCGGACCTATCGGCTCGATCCGGCGAGCGGCCAGGCCAGCGTGGTCGACGACACGCTGGCCAAGCCGAACGGACTGGCCTTCTCGCCGGACTTCAAGCGCCTCTACCTCGCGGACACCGGTGCGTCGCACAAGCCGGACCATCCGCGGCAGATCCACGTCTTCGACGTCGAGGACGGCAAGAAGCTCTCGAACCGGCGCGTGTTCCACGACTTCGACGCGGGCGGTCCCGACGGTTTCCGCGTCGACGTCGACGGGAACCTCTGGGCGGCGGTCGCGTGGGGCGGTCCGGCCGTCGACGGCGTGCGGATCGTGGCGCCGGACGGCGCGCCGATCGGCGCCATCCACCTCCCGGAAGGCGCCGCGAACGTCTGCTTCGGCGGCGCGAAGCGGAACCGCCTCTTCATCGCCGGCTCGCAGTCTCTCTACGCGCTCTACGTAGATGCGCAGGGGGCGCCCTAGGCCTGACCGGACGGCGCCATTGCGCACGCCCGATTCCTCCTCCACATCGGGCGCATGAGCGATCGCCCGAGCGGTCTGGCGCCTTCCCGCGTCGTCGCGGTCCTGGGGCCGACCAACACCGGCAAGACGCACCTCGCGGTCGAGCGCATGCTGGGGCACGCCTCGGGGATGATCGGCCTGCCCCTGCGGCTCCTGGCGCGCGAGATCTACGACCGGATGGTGGCGGCGCGGGGCGCAAGGGCCGTCGCGCTGATCACCGGCGAGGAGAAGATCGTCCCGCCGCGCCCGCACTACTACGTGTGCACGGTCGAGGCGATGCCGCTGGCCGTCGAGGTCGAGTTCCTCGCCGTCGACGAAATCCAGCTCTGCGCGGACCCCGAGCGCGGCCACGTCTTCACCCAGCGGCTTCTCTCGGCGCGCGGGCGCTACGAGACGATGTTCCTGGGCTCGGGCGCGATGGCGCCGCTGGTGCGCCGGCTCCTGCCCGGCGTCGAGGTCGTCACTCGCGAGCGCTTCTCGAAGCTCAGCTACCAGGGCCCCAGGAAGATCACGCGGCTGCCCAGGCGCGCAGCGGTCGTCGCTTTCTCGGCGGCGGAAGTCTACGCCATCGCCGAGTTGATCCGCCGCCAGCGCGGCGGCGCGGCGGTCGTGATGGGAAACCTGTCGCCCCGAACCCGCAACGCCCAGGTGGCGCTCTACCAGTCCGGCGAGGTCGATTTCCTGGTCGCGACCGACGCCATCGGCATGGGCCTGAACATGGACCTGGGCCACGTGGCGTTCGCCGGACTCTCGAAGTTCGACGGCAAGCGTACGCGGCCGCTCCTGCCGCAGGAGGTGGGGCAGATCGCGGGCCGAGCCGGCCGCTTCCGCCGCGACGGGACGTTCGGCGTCACCGGCGCCTGCGCGCCGATGGACCAGAATCTGGCGCAGCAGGTCGAGGAGCACCGCTTCGAGCCGGTGGCGGCGGCGCTCTGGCGCAACGCCCGCCTCGACTTCGGCTCCCTGGCGGACCTCCTGCGCTCGCTGGAAGCGCGGGCGCCGCACGACGCGCTGAAAGCTTCTGAGGAAGCCCTCGACGAGACCACGCTGCGCCAGCTGGCGGGCGATCCGGCGCTGGCCGACCGGGCGCGGGACCGCAGCGCCCTCTTCCGCCTCTGGGACGCCTGTCAGACGCCCGACTTCCGCAAGACGACTCTGGAAGACCACGTGCGCCTGGTGAAGACTCTGTTCGAGCACCTGACCGAGGGGTCGGAGCGCGTGCCGGACGCATGGATGGCCGGCCAGTTCAAACAGGTCGACCGGGCTGACGGCGAGATCGACGCGCTCTCGATGCGCCTCGCGAACGTGCGACACATCGCCTACGTGGCCAACCGCCCCGACTGGCTCGCCGATCCGTCGCACTGGCAGGGGGTCACGCGGGCCCTGGAGGACCGGCTCTCGGACACGCTGCACGAGAAGCTGATGGCGAGGTTTATCGACCGGCGCACCAGCGCGCTGATGCGTGGCCTTGGAGGAGGCGCGGAACTGCTCGCCGGGCTCGCCGCCGACGGCGCCGTCACGGTGGAGGGCCACTTTGTCGGCCGACTGAACGGCCTCGCCTTCGAGGCGGACCGCGGCGCTTCGGCCCTCGAGACAAAGGCCCTCCGCGCCGCCGCCGAGCGCGCCGTGGCGCCTGAGTTGACCCGGCGGCTCGGCCTGATCGCTACCGAGCCGGACGACGCCTTCGCGCTTTCGCCCGACGGGACGGTGCTTTGGCGCGGCGGCGCGGCGGCGACGCTGATCGGCGGTCGGCCCTTCGCCCCGCGCGTGCGCCTCTACGGCGAGTTGGGGCCCCAACCGGCCCGCGAGCGCGCCGCGCGGCGGCTGGAGGCGTTCCTGGCCGCCGAGGCGGGCCGGCGGTTGCCGACGCTGCGCCGGCTCGAGGAAGCCGTGGCCTCGGGAACGCTGAAGGGACTGCCGCGCGGCCTCGCGCACCAGCTGATCGAGGCCGGCGGGGTGCTGGCCCGTGCGGGTGTCGCCGCCGAGCTCGCGAGCCTCAGTCAGGCCGAGCGTCGGACGTTGCGTAGCCTCGGCGTGCGCATCGGGGCGTTCGCGCTGTTCGCACCCGAGCTGGCCGGGCCGGCCCGCGCGTTCGCGCGGCCGTTCGCGCTCGTCGCCGCGCCGGACTGGACGCCGCGCGAAGGCGGGCTCGCGCCGTTGCCCCCAGGCGCCGCGCCGAGCGCGCTCTCGCTGCGCGGTCTCGCCGCGGTGGGGTCGATGGCGGCCCCGGTGGAGCAACTGGAGCGGCTGGACGAGTTGCTGCGGGGAGCGGCGAAACAGGGGGAAGGCGTCCTCTTTTCGGACCAGGCGCGGGAAGAGCTTGGCTGGAGCGAGGGTGAGGCGCACGCGGTCCTGAGGGCGCTGGAGTATGCGCCAATTGGTCGCGGCCCGGTCAAAGTCTGGCGGCGCCGGCCCGCGCCCAAGCCACGCAAGGCGTCCAGCGCGGCGGCGCTGGCGGGCTCGCCGTTCGCAGCGCTCGCGGCGCTCAAGGCTCAGCCATCGCGACGGCGGCGGCGCCCGCGCAGGCGCGCCCATGGGTGACGAATCCGTCCGCGCCGACGTCTGGCTCTGGCGCGCGCGCTTCTGCAGGACCCGCACGCTCGCCGCGCGGCTCATCGACGAAGGGCGCGTAAGGCTCACCCGCGGCGGTCTGGAGAGCCGCCTCGACAAGCCGAGTCGCCTGGTCAGACCGGGAGACGCGCTCGTCTTCGCCATCACCGGCCGTCTGCACGCCGTGCGCGTCGAGGCTCTGGGCACGCGCCGCGGACCGCCGGCCGAGGCCCGCGAACTCTACTCGCCGCTCGAAGCGGAATGAGTGGGTGCCGGGCCGCTCGCGCGGGCGTGTTGAGGAAAGCTGAAAGCGACCCAAGGCGCACGGCATTGACAAGCCGGCCGCGCGGCTGACAAACACCGCGCCTCCCGCCTCCAGAGCCGCTATGACCTACATCGTCACCGACCCCTGCATCAAATGCAAGTACATGGACTGCGTGGAGGTCTGCCCCGTCGACTGCTTCTACGAGGGCGAGAACTTTCTGGTCATCAACCCCGACGAATGCATCGACTGCGGCGTCTGCGAGCCTGAGTGTCCTGTGGACGCGATCAAGCCCGACACCGAGGATGACCCTGACGGGAAGTGGCTCAAGATCAACACCGACTTCGCCAAGGTGTGGCCGAACATCACGCTGAAAGGCGAGCCGCCCGCCGACGCGGACGCTCACGAGCGCGAGACCGGCAAGTACGAGCGGGGCTGGCTGAGCGACAAGCCGGGCAAGGGAAGCTGACGCCCTACCGCAGTGCGGGAACATTTCCCGATTCGTCAGGTGGGCGTTACAAACCTTTCAATCATCTGACTTTTGTGCTAACGTTCAGGCTGACGTTGGGGGGCCATGAGGGTCTTTCTGCGTTGCACGACACCCACCCTGATCCTTCTCCCTCGAGGGCCTGACCCTTGAGACGAAGGCGTCCCCTGCCGGGACGACTCCGATCCCGATGCGACGGCCCCCCGCCTCTTTCGCGGACGCAGGGCTGTTGTCGGCGCGAGGGGAGGGGCTGGGACGCCGCGGGTAGCCGCGGCGACGAGAACGAAAGGACGTTTTGACGATGAGCACCAAGAGCGAACTCGATTTCAAGGTCGGCGACTCGGTCGTCTATCCCGCCCACGGCGTGGGCGCGGTGGTGGGCGTCGAGACCCAGGAAGTGGCCGGCCTTTCGCTCGAGGTCTACGTGATCACCTTCGAGCACGAGAAGATGACGCTGCGCGTGCCCACCAGGAAGGCTAGGGCCGCCGGCCTGCGCTCGCTCGCCGCCGGCAACATCGTCACGCAGGCGCTGACCACGCTGAAGGGCCGCGCGCGGATCAAGCGCACGATGTGGAGCCGCCGCGCTCAGGAGTACGAGGCCAAGATCAATTCCGGCGACCTGATCTCGATCGCCGAGGTGGTGCGCGACCTGCACCGCTCCGACAGCCAGCCCGAGCAGTCGTATTCCGAGCGGCAGCTCTACGAATCGGCCCTCGACCGCATGGCCCGCGAAGTGGCCGCGATCGAGCGCATCGACCGCGAGGCGGCGATCGGCATATTGCACAAGAGCCTGCAGAAGGCCGCCTGATCGCGCGAGATCGGCGTCCCGCGGAGAGCCGATCAGTCCAAACCCATGCCATGAAGCGCCTCGGCGAGCCGCTCGATCATGATCGGCTTGCCCAGGTTCGGCGCGTCGCCGAAACGCGGATCGCGCGTGTCGCCATAGCCGGTGGCGAAGATGAACGGCACGCCGCGCGCCCTCAGGGCCTGAGCGACCGGAAACACCTTCTCCCCGGCCAGGTTCACGTCGAGAAGCGCCGCGTCCGCCTGGCCATCCGACTCGATCCACGCCAGCGCCTGCGCCACGCTCGCGGCGGAGAAAGCCACGTCGCAACCGATGTCCTCGAGCATGTCCTCGAGCATCAGCGCCACGAGACCTTCGTCCTCGACGATGAGGACCCGCATCGGATCACCCCTTCTGGACGCGCGGCGACAGCGGCGCCGTCAGCGTATAGGTGAGGCCGTCGGTCGCGAAATCGAGTCGCGCCTCGCCCTCGAGATCGCGCGCGAGGCCCCGCTCAAGCAGACGCAGGCCGAAGCCCTCACGCACCGGAGCGCTCGTTGGCGGCCCGCCGCGCTCAACCCACGCGAGCCTCAGCCGCTCTCCCCTCGCCGCCGGCTCGACGGCCCAGCGCACGCGGACGGTTCCCGCGGACGAGGCGAGAGCGCCGTGCTTGACGGCGTTCAGCGCCAGCTCGTTCAACGTCATGTGCACAACCACGGCGGTTTCCGGGCTGAAAGTGACGCCGGGACCGCCGGCGCAAAGCCGCAGATCGTCCAGGCCGCCATAGGGCGCGAGCGCCGCGGCAGCGATCTCGTCCAGGCGCGCGCGGCCCCAGCCGCCGCCGGTCAGCTGTTCGTGGGCCCGCGACAGCGCCGCGATGCGGGACTCGAACGATTCGTTGAACCGCTCCGGAGAAACGGCCGTGCGAAGCGTCTGACGGGCGATGGCCTGCACGGCCGTCAAGGTGTTCTTGCAGCGGTGATCGAGCTCGTGGATCAGGAATTGCCTGCGCTCGAGGGACTCGTTCAGCGAAGCGTAGAGCGCGGCGTTCTCCAGCGCCACGGCGGTCGCCCGCGCCATCACCTGCAGGCGCATGACCTCGCCCTCGGTCGGCATGCGGTGGCGCGCCCAATAGGCGCCGATCGCCGCGATCGGGTCCTTCGGCCGCACCGGCGTCATGACCAGGCTTTTCACGAAGGTCGGGCGGTAGGCGTCGTGAGGGATGCGAGGATCGGCGTAGATGTCGGGGATGATCGCGGTCTCGCCATTGAGCATCGCCCAGCCGGAGATGCAGGCGGTGAGCGGGAAGCGCTGGCCCTTCCAGAGGGGCTCGATGGCGTCCTCGTCGAGATACCAGCACTTGTCGGCGTCGCGCAGAACGAAGGTCACGCCGTCGGCGCCGCTGATCCTGCGGGCCGCCGTGCGGATGACCTGCGCAACCTCGTCAATGCCGCGAGCGGTCGAGAGCCCTTCCACCGTCTCGACCAGCGTCTCGAGGGCCGACGATTCCAGCTCGGAAGGCGTGCTCATCGCGGCGGCCGACATTTCCCTACCCTAATTATACTACAATCTTGGATATGTCTTTGAATATCTACCCGCCCATAAGGCGACCGCGCCGGTGCGTCGGTCCGCCACGCCGGCTCAGGCGGCCTCAGGCGCCTGCCGGCTTGTCCAATAGATAACGCGCGCGATCAGCTTGCCTGGATCGAACGGCTTGACGATGAAGTCGTTGCCACCCGCCGCCATGCCGATCTGCACGTCGGCGACGGACTTGCGCGCGGTGAGGAACGCCACCGGGACCTGGTTGAGCGCCGGGAGCGCGCGCAGGCGGCGGCATACCTCGAAGCCGTCCATCTGCGGCATCTGCACGTCGAGCAGGATCAGCCGGGGCGCGATCCGCTGGGCCAGGCTCAGGCACTCTGCGCCGCTGGCGACGCCGAGGAACGTGAAGCCCTGGCTCTCGATCAGGCTTTCCAGCAGCGCGACGTTCTCAAGCTGATCGTCGGCCGCCAGTACGGTCATCGCGCGCCGATGCGCCATGTCGGCGGGCGGGGCCATCAGGCCGCGGCGTCCAGACGCGCCAGTCGGCGCGCGACGAGATCCCACGCGGTGATCGAAGCCCGGCGCACCTCGTCCACGAGAGGCCCGGCTTGGGCCGTATCCCCAACCTTGGCCGCGCCCTCCAGGCGCTCGGCCAGATGCTGAAGGCGCCGGGCGCCGAAGTTGCCGGAGACGCCCTTGAGATCGTGGGCCTCCCTCGCCAGACCCGTCATGTCGTCATCGCGAGCGCAGGCTTCGATCCGCCGCATCCGGCCCTGCGCCGCGGCCAGAAACGTTTCGATGATGGCGCGCAGGCGCGCCGGCGGCATCAGTCGCGTCAGGCCATCGAGCTGGGCGTCGTCGAGATCCGGGAGGACCGCTGTCCGATCGCGTGCGCCGGCATCCGCCGCCGACGCCGCCTGCCCGGTCACGAAGCGGCCCACGACGCGCAGGAAGCCGTCGGGATCGAGCGGCTTCGGCACGAAGTCGTCCATGCCCGCGGCCAGGCAGGCATCCTGGTCCGAGCGCATCGCGTTGGCGGTGAGGGCGACCACTGGCGTACGCGACGACCCACCTTCCAGCTCGCGAATGCGGCGCGTGGCCTGCAGGCCGTCCATGACCGGCATCTGCACGTCCATCAGGATGAGGTCGAAGCCGCCACGGCTCGCGGCCTCGACCGCCTCGACGCCGTTGGCGACCGCTTCGACGCTGTAGCCGGCCTCCTCGAGGATCGTCGTCGCGAGCATGGCGTTGATCTCGTTGTCCTCGGCCAGCAGCACGCGGCCGCCCCGCGGCGGGGCCTCGGAGGGGACTTCCGGCGCGAGCGCGGGGGCCGGCGCGGCCTCGGGCGGGGCGACCAGTTCGGCCAGGCAGTCAACCAGCGCCTGGCGTCGCACCGGCTTGGTCAGAAAGGCGTCGAAGTCCGCCTTGCGAGCCCTTTCCGATGGAGCCGGCGCGCCGATCGACGAAGCCAACACGATGCGGGGCTGCCTCACCGCGCCGTTGGCGCGTATCTTCTCGGCCACGGTGTCGCCGCCCATGCCGGGCATCATGTGGTCCATCAGGACCATGTCGAAGGGCTGGCCCGTGGCGTCGGCGGTGACGATGGCCGCGAGCGCGGAAGGGCCGTCGGCGACCTGCGCCACCACCGCGCCCTCGGGCTCGAGCTGCCGAACGAAAATGCTGCGGTTGATCTCGATATCGTCGACGACAAGGATCTTCTGGCCCTTGAGGCTCTGGCGCGGGCGCCGCTGGGTCTCGACTTGGCTCTGCGCGTCCGGCAGCTCGATCTCGATCCAGAACACGCTGCCGCCGCCAGCGCGGTCGGCCACCCCGATCGCGCCGTCCATCAGGCCGACCAGCTGGCGGCAGATCGAGAGACCGAGCCCTGTGCCGCCGAACTTGCGCGTGATCGAACCGTCGGCCTGTTGGAACTTCTGGAACAGGCGCGGCTTAGCTTCGGCCGGGACGCCGACGCCGGTGTCATGCACCTCGATCCTGAGGCCCGTCCGCCCGGCGCGACGCGCCTTCGAGCGCACCTCGACCGCGACGTAGCCGCTGTCGGTGAACTTGATGGCGTTGGAGAGCAGGTTCAGCACCACCTGGCGCAGACGCGTCGGATCGCCGCGGAACCCGCGACGCGCGCCGTCGTCGAGGAACACCGCGACCTCCAGGCCCTTCTCGGCAGCGCGCGGCGAAAGCAGCTCGGCGACGTCCTCCACGACGACGCCCAGCGTGAAGTCGATGGCCTCAAGCTCGACCTTGCCGGCCTCGAGCTTCGATATGTCGAGGATGTCGTTGATGATGCCGAGCAGGCAGTCGGCGGATACGCGCACCGCTTCTGCGAAGCGGCGCTGCTCGCCGGTCAGCGGCGTGCGCAGGAGAAGCGCGTTCATGCCCATGATGCCGTTCATGGGCGTGCGGATCTCGTGGCTCATGTTGGCGAGGAACTCGCTCTTGGCCCGGTTCGCCGCCTCGGCGTCGACAAGGGCCTTGGCGATCGCCTTCTCCGCCACCTTGCGCCCGGTGATGTTCTGCAGCGCGCCGACGACGCGGCTCGGTCGGCCTTTCTCGTCGATGATGACGTCCGACGTAGAAGCGGCCCAGATCTCAGCCCCGTCGGATCGACTGATGCGGTACTCGACCTTGTACGGGACGGAAGGATCGGCCTCGTGCGCGGCCCACGCCGCCTTGGCGCGGTCGTAGTCGTCCGGGTGGATGTTGCGGAAGATGTCTTCCGCGAGCTTCTCATAGGTGTTGGGAAGCTCGAAGAACGTGTCCTCGGCCCCGAACTTGTAGAGTTGGCGACGGCGAAAATCCATTTCCCAGACGTGCACGTCGGCCAGCCGCGCGGCGAGGTTCAGACGCTCCGCGGAGCGTTTACTCTCATCGAGCGCGGCGACCAGTTCGGTGACGTCGACGCAGGTCGTCATCACCCCGCCCACGGCGCCGCTCGAGTCCCGCCAGGGGTGCGCCTCCACCTGCAGCCAGCCGCGCGCGCCGTCAGGCAGCTTCACGGACGCCTGCTCAGGCGACGCGGCTTGGCCGGCCAGGCACCGCGCGAGCGCGTCGGACCAGAGCGCCTCCGCTCCGGGCGCGAGATCGTAGAGGGAGCTCCCGATCGCCTCTTCGTAGCTCTTGCCCACGATCGCGAGCCACTTGCCGCTGACCTCGATCACGCGGAGGGCCACGTCGGTCATGCACAGCGCCATCGGCGCCTGCGAGACGAAGGCGGCCAGCTGCAGGCCCATGTCCACGGCCCCGCCCGGCCGCGTTTTGCGCGTGCGAGCCATGCGCTCCCTGACCTTTGAATCGTTCTCTGTTGCTCGCACAGGTAAGGCGGCAGCTGTTAACGTTGGGTGCAGCCACCGCTGGGCGCCCGAGCGGCGCGATTTGCGCCGGACCTTGTGTCGTTCGCGCCGGCCTTTAGAAGATGTCGCACGCCGAACCCTTCGGAGCCCGCGTTGCGATCTGGCCAGATCTTCGTCGTCGTCGGGCTCGGCCTGGCGCTCGCGGCCGGCGGGACACGGCAGGCGACCGCTCAGGGCGCTCCGCGGGCGACCGCCAGCGGCGCCAGGCGCCCCCTCAACCATCCGACCCCGGGGGACCCGTACGAGCGGTTCAACCGGCGCGTCTATGCGACCAGCATGGCGTTCGACCGGCGCTACTTCCTGCCGCTGGCCCGAGTGTATGGAGAATTGACGGGGGGATTCGTCGGCAAGGCGATCCACAACGTGCTGACGAACCTCTCCGAGCCGGTCATCATCGCCAATGATGTCCTGCAGGCCAGGTTCAAGGAAGCCGGCCGCGATTTCGTTCGCCTGACGACCAATTCCCTGGTCGGGTGGGGCGGACTGATCGACGTGGCGACCCGCGTCGGACTGCCGCAGCACGAGAACGACTTCGGCGTCACGCTGGGGGTGTGGGGCGTTCGTCCTGGCCCTTACCTTTTTCTCCCGGTGCTGGGGCCGTCCACGGTGCGGGACGCCATCGGGCAGGGGGTGGATCTGGCCGCGGACCCGCTCAACTTCATCCGCTTCCCGGGCGAGGTCGCCACCGTCGCGACGACCACCGTCGTCGGCGCGCTCGACACGCGCATCCAATCGGAAACCGAGATGAACGCGCTCCTGACCGACGCGGCGGACCCCTACGCCACGCTGCGCTCGGTCTATCTGCAGTCGCGCGAGGCGCAAGTGCGCGGCGAAGGCGCGACGCCGGCGCTGCCGCAGCTTCCGCCGATGGACGATGAGCCCGCCCCGCCGCCCGCCGGCGCCACGCCTGCACCCTCCCCGTCGGCGAAGGGCGCGCCGGCTCCGACGGCGGCTTCCGTCGGCGAGCGCGCGGACGAAGCCGTCGCCGACCCAGATCAGCCGATCGTCACCGCCCGCCGGTTCGACCGTGACGACCCGACGCGGCTCGCGGCGCTCGACTAGGACGTGAGCTCGCCGTTGACCACGCCCGACCCGCGCCCGCCGGAAACGCGTCCGTCCCTGGTCGCCCGCCTTGTCGCGCTCGCCGCGCGCCACGCGGTTCCGACGGCGGCGGCGGGCCTGGCGATCGCCGCCGGTGCGATCGTGTTCGCGGCCACGCATTTCTCGCTCAGCACCAACGAGGACGATCTTCTCTCGTCGAAACTGGCTTACCGACAGGCCGAGACGGCGCTGGCGCGCGAGTTTCCGGACCGCGAGACCGATATCGTCGTGGTGATCGACGCGGCGACGCCAGAGCTGGCCGAGGAAGCCGCGCAGGCGCTGAGCGGCAGGCTCGTCACCGATCCGGCCCTGTTCACGCTGGTGCGACGACCGGACAGCGGCCCGTTCTGGGCCCGGGAGGGCCTGCTCTTCGCAGACACGGCGAGCGTGCAGTCGAGCATGAACCAGCTCATCGCCGCCCAGCCGTTTCTCGGACCGCTCGCGGCCGACCCTTCGCTTCGCGGGCTCGACTCGTCGCTCGCCACAGCGCTGCAAGGCGTCGCGGCGGGGCAGGCCGAGCTTTCCTCGATGGCTGGACCGATGGGCAGCCTCGCCGGCGCGCTGGAGAAGCTGGAGAGCGGGCAGCCCGCGGTGTTTTCCTGGCAGGCGCTCATCGGCCATGTCGACCGTCGCCAGCTGCGCAAGATCATCCTGGTGCAGGCGCGGCTCGACTACGCGCAGCTGGAGCCGGGCGCCGAGGCCGTGGACACCATCCGCGCCAACGCGGCGCAACTGGGCCTCGACCCGGCGCACGGAGTCAGGGTGCGGATGACCGGCGAGGCCCCGCTGGCGGACGACGAGTTCGGCTCGCTCGCCGACCGGGCGTTGCCGATCACGGTGGTGGCGGTCGCGGCGATCATCCTCATGCTGTGGCTGGCGGTGCGCTCGGCGCGGGTGATTGTTGCGATTCTCGCGACGACGGTGGCCGGGCTCGCCACTGCGGCGGCGCTGGGCCTGGTGATCTTCCATACCTTCAACGTGATCTCGATCGCGTTCATCCCGCTTTTCGTGGGACTCGGCATCGACTTCGGCATCCAGTTCAGCGTCCGTTACCGCGCCGAGCACCTGCCGGACGTTGATCGGCGCACCGCGCTGGTCCGCGCCGCGGAGCGGATGGGCCGGCCCCTTACACTGGCGGCCTGCGCGATCGCTGCCGGGTTCCTCGCGTTCGCGCCAACCGCCTACATCGGCGTTTCGCAGCTGGGCGTGATCGCCGGCGTCGGGATGATCATCGCCCTCGCACTCAGCCTGACGCTGCTGCCGGCGCTGATCGTGCTGCTGCGTCCGGGACCTGTCGCGCCGGGCCCGCCGCCGAGTGCGATCACTCGGCTCGACAGCGCGATCCTGGGCGCGCGACGCTGGGTGCTGGGGATCTCGATCGGCGCCGCGACGGTGTGCGCAGCCCTGCTGCCGCTGCTGCGATTCGACTTCAACCCCATGCACATGCGCGATCCGCACAGCGAGTCGGTGTCGACGCTCTACGACCTGCTCCGCGACTCCGACGAGACGCCGGATACGCTGGAGGCGGTAAGGCCGAACCTTGCGGCGGCCGAGGCCCTGGCCGCGCGGGCCGCGAAGCTTCCGGAGGTTTCCAGCGCGCGGACGCTGGCCGACTTCGTACCCCGCGATCAGGCCGCAAAGTTGCAGGCGATCGGCGACGCCAACAGCCTGCTCAGCCTCTCGCTCACTCCCCTGGCCGTGGCCCCGCCGCCGACCGACGCCGAGATCGTCCAGAGCCTCGCCGCGACGGCGACCGCGCTGCGCCAGGCGGGGAACACCACCGCGCCGGGCGCCGACGACGCGCGACGCCTCGCCGACGCCCTCGCGACCCTCTCGCAGGCGGGGCCCGACCTGCGCGCCAGGGCGACGGCCCTGCTGATGAAGCCGTTCGCGACCACGCTCACCCAGATCCAGGACACGCTGGCCGCCGAGCCCGTGACGCTGGACAGCCTGCCGACCGATCTGAAGCGCGACTGGCTGACGCCAAACGGCCGGGCCCGCGTCTCGATCGCGCCGAAGGGCGATGTCGACAGTGACGCGGTGCTGGGGCGTTTCATCGACGCGGTGCTGAAGATCGCACCCGACGCGACCGGGACGCCGCTCGGCATCCGCGAAGGCGGTCGCACCGTCGTCTCCGCCTTCGTCGAGGCGGGCCTGCTGTCGTTCATCGTCATCACGGCGCTGCTTTTCGTCGTGCTGAGGCGCGTGCGTGACGTGGCCATCACCATGGCGCCGATCATCCTCACCGGGCTGCTGACGCTGGGCAGTTGCGTCATCATCGGCCAGCCCCTGAATTTCGCCAACATCATCGCCCTGCCGCTGCTCTTCGGCATCGGCGTGGCCTTCCACATCTACTTCGTCATGTCCTGGCGGGCCGGTGGCTCGCACCTGCTCACTTCCAGCCTGGCGCGCGCCGTCTTCTTCTCGGCGCTCACCACGGCCACGGGTTTCGGCAGCCTCTGGCTCTCGAACCACCCCGGCACGGCCAGCATGGGCAAACTGCTGATGATCTCCCTGGTCTGGACGCTGGTCTCGGCCCTGCTCTTCCAGCCGGCTCTGATGGGCCAGCCGAGGCCGCGGCTGGCCGGCGCCGCGCCAGGCGAGCCGCCGACAGCCTGACCACACGCCAGGATCGCGCGTCAAACTTGACCAGACGACCTTGGCGCCTGCCCCGCAAGCCGCTACCGAGCCACCTGTGCTGTCGAAGGGGCGAATTTCAGCGTCGCGGCCCGCATGGGCCGCGCTGGTCGGGGCTGCGATCCTGGCGGGCTGCGGGCCGAAACCCGCTCCCCCGCCGCCGCCAGCCGTGGTGGTCGCCCAGCCGCTTCAGAGGCAGGTTGAGGACTGGGACGACTTCGTCGGGCAGTTCGAAAGCCCGCAGGACGTCGAGGTGCGGCCGAGGGTCAGCGGCTACATCACGGCCGTCGGCTTCCGCGATGGTCAGAGGGTCACCCGGGGTCAACTGCTGTTCCAGATCGACGCGCGGCCCTATCAGGCCGTGTACGATCAGGCCCGCGCCCAGGCCGCGCACGCCGCCGCCGCGCTCGCGGACGCGGCGGTGGAGCTGGCGCGCTCGCGAGCGCTGCTCGCCGTCCACGCGACAAGCCAGGAAGACGTCGACACGCGGCTAGCCACGGAGCGCACCGATGCGGCCGACGTCGCCGCCGCGCAGGCCGCCGTGCGCGCCGCCGCGCTCAACCTTGCGTTCACCCGCGTCACCTCGCCGATCAGCGGCCGCGCCTCCGACGCGAAGGCGCTGCCCGGAAACCTCGTGACGCAGGACCAGACGGTGCTGACCAGCATCGTTTCGACGAACCCGCTCCGGTTTCGCTTCACGGGCGCGGAGGCGCAGTTCCTGAAGTATCGGCGCGAGGGCCTGCTCGTCGACGGCGAGCAGCCGCCGGTGCAGATCCGCCTGCAGGACGAGCCGGACTATCGCTGGAACGGACGCCTCGTCTTCGTCGACAACGCTTTCGACACCGCGTCGGGCGTGATCTCGGCCTACGCGCTGGTGGATAACCCGACGGGGCTGCTGGTCCCCGGGATGTTCGGGCACATGCGGTTGCGCGGGTCGCGCCCCTACGTGGGTCTGCTGGTGCCTGACCGGGCGATCGTGGTCGATCAGGCGCGCGAGGTCGTCTACGTCCTCAGGCCCGACAATACGATCGCCACCCGCCAGGTGACGCTCGGGCCGGTGGTGGATGGGCTGCGCGTGATCCGCTCCGGCCTCGCGCCCGCCAACCGGGTCGTGATCGACGGGGTCCAGAACGCGCACCCGGGCAAGCTGGTCAACGCGAGGAACGGCGTCGTGCGGCCCGAGCCGGCCGCGGCCGACGCGACCGCCTCGCCGCCTGCGTCCTCGGCGACCTTCGCGGTCGGCCAGTGAGATTCGCCCACTTCTTCGTCGACCATCCGGTCTTCGCGGCCGTGGTTTCGATCATGATCACGCTGCTCGGCGTGATCGCGCTGCCGACGCTGCCGGTCGCGCAATATCCCCAGATCGCCCCGCCCACGGTGACGATCGCGGCGACCTATCCGGGCGCCTCGGCGGAAACGCTCGCCTCCACCGTCGCCCAGCCGATCGAGGAGCAGATCAACGGCGTGGAGGACATGCTCTACATGTCCTCGCAGTCCACCGGCGACGGTCACCTCACGATCACCGTGACGTTCAATCTCGGCGCCGACATCGACAAGGACCTGGTCCTGGTCGAGAACCGGGCCGCCGTCGCGGTCCCGCAGCTGCCTAGCGCCGTGCAGACGCTCGGCCTCGTCGTGCGCAAGTCCTCTCCGGACTTCCTGCTTGCGGTGCACATGTACTCGCCCGACAACAGCCTCGACCAGCAGTACATCTCCAACTACTTCACGCTGCACATCCGCGACGAACTGCTACGGCTGCCGGGCGTCGGCGACCTCGGCAGCCGCGCGGCGCGCGACTACGCGATGCGCATCTGGATAGATCCGGACAAGGCCGCTCAGCGGAACCTGACCGCCGACGACGTGGTCAACGCCCTGCGAGCCCACAACGTGCAGGTGGCCGCCGGTTCGATAGGGGAGCCGCCGTTCGGGGCGGGATCGCCGGCTCGGCAGCTCGACATCCAGACTCTCGGACTGCTCACCTCGCCCGAGCAGTTCGGCGACATCGTGATCAAGCGCGACGCGCAGGGACGCATCACCAGGGTGTCGGACGTCGCCCGGGTCGAGCTCGGCGCGGCCGACTACACGACGGACGCATTCCTGGTGCAGCGCGAGGGCCGTCAGATCGTCAGCCACCACGCGGCCGCCACCGGCATCCTGCAGTTGCCCGGCGGCAACGGCCTGGCCACCGCCAACGCCGTCGAGGCGACGATGAAGCGGCTCTCGGCCGACTTCCCGCCGGGCCTGGCCTACCAGGTCATCTACAATCCGACCGAGTACGTGTCGGCCTCGATCTCCGAGGTGGAGAAGACCCTGGGCATCGCCATCGTGCTGGTGGTGGTCGTCATCGTGGTCTTCCTGCAGACCTGGCGCGCGGCGCTGATCCCGATCCTCGCGATCCCCGTGGCGCTGGTCGGTTCGCTGGCGGTGCTGAAGGCGCTCGATTTCTCGCTCAACACGCTGACCCTGTTCGGCCTGGTGCTGGCCATCGGCATCGTGGTCGACGACGCCATCGTCGTCGTCGAGAATGTCGAGCGCAAGCTGGCGGAGGGCCTCAGCGTGCGCGACGCCGCGCACGCCACCGTGGACGAGGTCGGCGGCGCGCTGATCGCCATCGCGCTGGTCCTGATCGCTGTCTTCGTGCCGGCGGCGCTGGTGGGCGGCGTCTCCGGCCAGTTCTACCGCCAGTTCGCCATCACCATCGCCGCCACCGTGGTGATCTCGCTGATCGTCTCGCTGACGCTGTCGCCGGCCGTCTGCGTGCTGGTGCTGCGGCCCCATGCGCACCGGCGGACCCATGGGTGGATGGCGCCGCTTCAGATCTTCGCGCACGCCTTCGCCCGCGGCTTCGACGCGCTCAGCGCCTTCTACGGACGGGTCACCGAGCGGTTGATCCGCCGCCCGGCGCTGATGTTCGCGATCTTCGCGGCGCTGCTCATGGCGACGGGCGTCGTGTTGGCGCTGACGCCCACCGGCTTCATTCCCGACCAGGACCAGGGCAACCTGATCGCCGCGATCCAGCTCCCGGCCGGCGCCTCGCTCGACCGCACCGACCAGGTGGTGCAGCAGGTCGCCAAGGCGGCCCTCGAGACCCCGGGCGTCCGCGCGGCGAGCGCCTACGCCGGCGTCGACGCCACGACGCAGGTGACTCAATCGAACACCGGCCAGATCTACCTGATCCTCGCGCCTTACGAGCAGCGCCTGCCCCGAGGGCTCACCGCCGACCGGATCGCGTCGCTGCTGCGCCGCCGCTTCGCCCAGTTCGCGTCGGCCAATGTGAAGATCATCGAGCCCCCGCCGGTGCGCGGGATCGGCGTGACCGGCGGCTTCCGCATGATCGTGCAGGATCGCACCCAGCACACCTACGCCGAACTCGCCGACGCGGCGAACCGCGTGGCGGCCGCGGCCAACGCATCCGGCGTGGTGAGGAACGTCTACGTCAGCTTCAACACGCGCAACCCGCGCATCTACGCCGATATCGACCGCACCAAGGCGGAGTTTCTCGGCGTGAACAACAGCGATGTCTTCGACACGCTGCAGACCTACCTAGGCTCGACGTTCATAAACACGTTCAACTACCTGAACCACACCTACGAGGTGTACGCCCAGGCGGACTGGCCGTTCCGCGACGACCTCTCTGCGATCGGCGAGCTGCGCGCTCGCTCCGCCAGCGGCGCGATGGTGCCGTTGGGCGAGTTCGTGAACCTGCGCCGCACCACCGGCCCCTATCGCGTGCTTCGCTACAACCTCTATCCGGGCGCGGAGGTGCAGGGCGACGCCGCGCCGGGCCACTCGAGCGGCGAGGCGATCGCGGCGATGGAGCGAGCGGCCGCTCAGGCGCTGCCCAACGGCTTCGGTTACGCCTGGACCGACCTGGCCCTGCAGCAGAAGAGCGCGAGCGGCGCCGGCAGCCTCGTCTTCGCACTCGCCGTGGTGTTCGCGTTCCTCGCGCTGGCCGCGCTCTACGAGAGCGTCACGCTGCCGTTCTCCGTGATCCTGATCGTGCCGATGTGCATCCTGGCGGCGATGGGCGGCGTCATCCTCAGGGGCATGGACAACAACATCCTGACCCAGGTCGGCCTGATCGTGCTGGTGGGGCTGGCGGCGAAGAACGCCATCCTGATCGTCGAGTTCGCTCGGCAGGCCGAACTCGAGCAGGGGCGCACGCGCCTCGAGGCGGCCGCGGCGGCGGCGCACACGCGACTTCGGCCGATCCTGATGACCTCGTTCGCCTTCATCTTCGGCGTCGCGCCGCTCGCCTTCGCCACCGGCGCCGGCGCCGAGATGCGCCAGGCGCTGGGCGTGGCGGTGTTCTTCGGCATGATCGGCGTGACGTTCTTCGGGCTCGTTTTCACGCCGACCTTCTACATCGTGTTCCGGGCGATCTCCGACCGCCTGCCGAAGCCGCCGCGGATCCTGAGGCGCGCCGAGCCTGCGCCGGAGCCGGCCGAATGACGCGCCCCGTCCGGGCGACAGCCGTGACGCTGGCCCAGGGGCTGGCCGTGGCCCTCGCCGCCTGCGCCGTCGGCCCGAACTACCGGCCGGCGCCGACGCCGGCGGCCGCCGCGCACCCGTTCGCGTCCGCCGCACCGTCCTTCGCCGCGCCCGAGCCGCCGCCGGCGGACTGGTGGCGCCTCTACAACGACCCCACGCTGGACGGCTTCGTCCACGAGGCGCTGACCGAGAACACGGACCTGCAGGTCGCGGCGGCGAATCTCCTCAAGGCGCGGGCGGTGCTGTCGCAGGCGACGGCGGGCCTCTACCCGACGACCACCTTGGCGGCCAACGACCTCTGGGGCTTCAGCAGCTTCGACCAGCTGTTCGGCTTCATCTCCGGCGCCAAGCCCCCGCCGTCCTGGTTCGCCACCGGTTCGGCGACGATCAACTACCAGGTCGACCTGTTCGGCCGCATCCGGCGCGGCATCGAGGCGGCGCGCGGCGACGCCCAGGCCGCCGCCGACGCCGAGGACGTGGTGCGGATCACGGTCGCGGCCGAGACGGCCCGCGCCTACGCCGACGCCTGTGCGCTCGGCGATGAGGCGGACACCGCCCGGCGCAGCGCCGAGACCGACCGCCAGGTGCTCGACCTCACCCGTCACATGCGCGACCTAGGCGCCCGCTCCGATTTCGACGTCGCCAGCGCCGCGGCCGCCTACGACGCCGAACGCGCGAACATCCCAACTCTGGAGGGCCAGCGCCGCGCGCAGCTTTACGAGCTGGCCGTGCTGACCGGCCGACCACCCGCCGAGATCTCCCAGGCCGCGGCGGCCTGCAACACGCCGCCACGCATCGAACGTCCGCTGCCGGTGGGTGACGGCGCCGCGCTGCTGAAGCGGCGGCCCGACGTGCGCGAGGCGGACCGGCGACTCGCAGCCGACGTCGCCCGCGTCGGCGTCGCCACCGCCGACTTCTACCCCACCGTCTCGCTGATGGGGCAGCCGGCCACGGCCGGCGCGACGGCGCAGCAGTTCTTCTCCCCCACCTTTCTGACCTACCAGATCGGCCCGATGATCACGTGGAGCTTCCCGAACGTGCTGGTGGCGAAAGCCGAGGTCGCCCAGGCGCGCGCCCAGGCCCGGGCGTCGCTCGCCGCGTTCGACGGCGTCGTGCTGACAGCCCTCAAGGAGACCGAACAGGCCTTGACCGCCTATGGCGCCGAACTGCGGCGCCACGCGGCCCTCGGCGCCGCGCGCGACGACGCCCAGCGAGCGTTCGACCTCGCCCAGCTGCAGCTGAAGCGCGGCGCGATCAGCTTCCCGGACCTCCTGGTCACCGAGCACAACCTCGAGGTGGCCCAGGCCAGCCTCGCGGCCTCCGACCAGGCCCTGGTCGACGACCAGGTCGCCGTCTTCCAGTCCCTCGGCGGCGGCTGGCAGGACGCCCCGCCGGTCACCCCGCCGAAGCTGCCCGGACACGCACGAGCGACCCGCGTCGATCCGCCTGCCGACGATGCGGCGCAAGGGCTTGATCGAGCAACGCCCTCGCACTAGGTTCCGCGCCCTCGCCCCAGGGCCCCGTCACCGGGACCCCGCGGCGACCCGATTGACCTCGGGGCTATAGCTCAGCTGGTAGAGCGCTTGAATGGCATTCAAGAGGTCAGCGGTTCGACTCCGCTTAGCTCCACCATGAACCCCCGCAGCAAGCCGCTGTGGGGGTTCGCCGTCTCGAGGGGCGTTGACGGACGCCGCGGCGGGCGCCGTTGAAGGGGACGCTTACGCAGGAAGGCCGCACCCATGCCCCAGGTGATCGACTGCGACTCCCACGTGATGGAGCCCGCGGACCTCTGGCGAAGATATCTCGAACCCGAGTTCCGCGACCGCGCGATCCGCATCGAGCGGCGGGACGGGGTCGAGCACCTCGTGATCGGCGAGGTGTCGGTGCTGTCGGGCGTGCTGGCGGGGCTCGGCGGCGCGCATCTGCCGCGCGAGACCGTTTTCGGCCCCGGCCTCGGCTACGCGGACGGCTGCGAACCGGCGAGCTGGGACCCGGCGGCGAGGATCGAGCTGCTCGACAGCTGGCGCGTTGACCGGGGCGTGCTCTTCCCGACCATCGGCATCCTGCCGTTCCCCACCGACGACGCGGCGCTTTGCAACGCCTATTGCCGCGCCTACAACCGCTGGCAACGCGAGTTCTTCGAGGACGCGCCAGGGCGAGTCGTGCCGATCGCGCTCGTCAACTGGCGCGACGTGGACGAGGCGGCTCGCGAGCTGGAGGCCTGCCTGAAGGCCGGCTTCCGCGGGCTCTTCGTCCCGCCCGAGACGATCGACGGGCGACGGCCGAGCGACCCGCGCTTCGACCCGATCTGGCGGCTGTGCGAGGAGGCGGGCGCGCCGGGCTGCCTGCATGTGATCGTGCGCTTCGGGGGCCAGTTCTCGCCGTTCCTCGCCTGGCAGGAGACGAAGCCCGGCCCGGTGTTCACGTTCGGTCTCGGCGCCACGGGCCAGTTGATCCCGGCGGTGGCGGCGATGGTGGTCGACCGCCTGTTCGACCGGTTCCCGCGGCTGAAGATCGTGTCGGTGGAGGCCGGCTGCGGCTGGGCGGCCTACCTCATGGACCGGCTGGACGAGAAGCACGACGTGTTCCGCGCGATCTCGCCAATGCCGATGAAGCCGAGCGACTACATCCGCCGCAACTGCTGGTTCGTCGCGGAGCCCGGGGAGCGGACGATCGGGGCCATGCTCGATCTTGTCGGCGAGGACCGTATCCTGTGGGGCAGCGACTACCCGCACGTCGATTCCACGCTGGCGGCGCCCGACCTGATCCGCGCGTCGGTGGCCGGCCTTTCGCCAGGGCGTCAGGCGGCGGTGCTGGGCGAAAACGCGCGCAAGGTGTTCGGCGTCTAGCTAGTTCGGCGCGCTCACGGTCACGCCGAGATCGTTCACGAGGCCGGTGGCCAGCGAATAGACCCAGCCATGAACGCTCAGCGTCTGGCCGCGCGCCCAGGCGTCCTGGACGAAGACATCGGCGGCGACGTTCCGCACCTGACGCATCACGTTGAGCTCGCACAGGCGGTCGAGGCGGGGCTGGCCCCCATCGTACGTGGCAAGGTGGTCGGCGTGGTCGTGCGCCAGCTCTCGTATCGGATGGAGCCAATGATCGATGAGGCCGCGGCGCCCGCCGTCGACTGCGGCCGCGACCCCGCCGCAGCCGTAGTGACCGACCACGAGGACGTGGCGCACCTTCAAGACCTCGACCGCGTACTGGAGGACCGACAGGTAGTTGGCGTCCTGCGGCGGAGCGAGGTTGGCGACGTTGCGGTGCACGAAGACCTCACCGGGATCCAGGCCGATGATCTCGTTCGCCGGGACGCGGCTGTCCGAGCATCCGATCCACAGGTACTCGGGCGCCTGCTGGCCGACGAGGCGCTTGAAGAAACCCGGGTCGGCGGCGGTCTTCCTCTCGGCCCAGGCGCGATTGTTGGCCTTCAGCTGTTCAATCATGGTGCGGGCATAGCGGCTTGACGGACCGGGCGTAAAGACCACCTTCGTCGCTTCATGGATCCGGTTCCCGATCTCTCACGCTCCGTGAAGGGGCTCGCCGCGCTGGTCACAGGCGCGGCCAGCGGCATGGGGCGCGCCACCGCCTGCGTCTTCGCCCGCGAAGGCGCCAAGGTCGCGGTGACCGATGTTCGCCTGGAAGACTGTGAAGCGGTTGCGGCCGAGATCCGGCGCGAGGGCGGCGAGGCCTACGCCTGGGCGCTGGATGTGTCGGACCCGGCCGCGATCGGGCGGTTGGTCCCCGAGATCGCCGATCGGCTCGGCGGGTTAGATTGCATCGTCAACAACGCGGGGGTCTCCGCCAGCGTCGCGATCGACGCGGCCAACTACGAGCAGGCGTGGGAACGGGCGCTGCCGATCCTGCTGACCGCCCATCCGCGCGTCATCCGCGCCGCGCTGCCTTATCTCCGCCGATCGAAGAGCCCCCGGATCGTGAACATCGCCTCCACCGAGGCGCTGGGCGCGACGGCGCGCGACTCGGTCTACGCGGCGGCGAAGGCCGGCGTCACCGGCCTCACGCGGGCGCTAGCCGTCGAGCTCGGCAAGGAAGGCATCACCGTCAACTGCATCTGTCCGGGTCCAATCAACACCGGCATGACGCGCGGCATCCCCGACGCGGACAAGACCACGTTCGCGAACCGGCGCACGGCGCTGCGTCGCTACGGCGAGCCGGAGGAGGTTGCGCACATCACGCTCAGCCTCTGCCTGCCGGCCGCATCCTATATCACCGGCGCGACCATCCCGGTCGACGGCGGCCTCATGGCGCGCAACGCCTGACATCGAAGAACACACCAGGGAGACGCTAGCGTGGATTGGAACTTCGGCGACATCCTCGACGCCATCTCGCCGGTGCTGCCGCCGGATACGCCGGCGCTCCTGCATGGGGACCGCGTGATCACGTGGGGTGAATCGACCCAGGCGACCAACAATCTGGCGCGGGGCCTGATCGCACGCGGAGCGAAGCCAGGCGACAAGATTGCGATCTATATGCGCAACCGCCCCGAATACCTGTTGGCGCTGACCGCGGCGTTCAAGGCGCGCCTCACCCACGTCAACGTCAACTACCGCTATACACCCGAGGAGGTCTGGTACATCTTCGACAACTCCGATGCGCAGGCCGTGGTCTACGCCTCGGAGTTCCGCGACGCTGTGACCGAGATCCGACCCCGGCTGCCGAAGGTCCAGACCTGGATCGAGGTCAGCCCGGACGGCGCCGTCGCGCCTTTCGCCGAGCCGTTCCAGCGGCTGGCGGCGGACGGCAACGGCGGCCCGCTCGACATCCGCCGCTCCGGCGAAGACCAGTTCTTCATCTACACCGGCGGCACCACCGGCATGCCCAAGGGCGTGATGTGGACCCACCACGACCTGCGCGAGATCACCCTGGCGGCGCAACGCCGCCTGGGCCCCGTCCCCGAGACGCTGGAGGAGCTCGCCCAGCACCATGCCCGGATCGGCCCGGGCATGCGCACGCTGCCCGCCCCGCCCCTGATGCACGGCACCGGCCTCCTCACCGCGATGGGCGCGCTGCTGGGCGGCGGCTCGGTGGTGACCCTTGAGGGCGCGGCGTTCGACGCAGAGGAATTGCTGCAGGCGGTCGACCGGTACAAGCCGCAGTCCATGGCCATTGTCGGCGACAGCTTCGCCCGCCCGATCCTCAACGCGCTGAACGCCAACCCCGGCAAGTACGACGTCTCGTCGATCGCCGCGATCGTCTCGTCCGGCGTGATGTGGAGCCTGGAAGTGAAGCGGGGCCTGCTCGAGCACATGCCGAACGCGGTGCTCAACGACGGCTTCTCGTCGTCGGAGGCGCTCGGAATGGGCGCCTCCGTGATGACCAAGGACGGCGAGGTGGCCACCGCCAAGTTCACCCTCGGCGAACGCTGCAAGGTTTTCGACGAGAACGACCAGGAGGTCGCGCCGGGGTCCGGAATACCGGGCATGGTCGCGATCAAAGGCCCCAACCCACTTGGCTACTACAAGGACGAGGCCAAGACCTCGCGCACGTTCCGCACGATCGGCGGCGAGCGCTACTCGATCCCCGGCGACTGGGTGCTGGTCGAGACCGACGGCTCGCTGACCCTGCTCGGCCGCGGCAACGCCTGCATCAACACCGCCGGCGAGAAGGTCTTCCCCGAGGAGGTCGAAGAGGCCTTGAAGACGCACCCCTCGATCGAGGACGCGCTGGTGGTGGGCCTTCCGGACGAGAAGTGGGGACAGGCGGTGACCGGCGTGGTGACGCTCGCGGAGGACGCGGAGCTCGACGAGGCGGCGCTGAGGGCGCACGTCCGCAGGACGCTCGCCGGCTACAAGACGCCCAAGCGCATCTTCGTCGCCGACCGACCCTTGCGCGCCGCCAACGGCAAGGCCGACTATCCGGCCGCCAAGGCTTCGGCCGAGGCTTCCGCGGCCGTCGGTGAGGCGCTCACCGCCTAGCGGCGGGCTTGACGCGCCGCCCGCCGCGCTCTTGGGAAGGCGGATGGGCGATGCTTGGCCGTTCGAATCGCGCGCCGACCTTTCGCCGGCCGACTATCTGGCCTGGGTCGGCGCGCGGGTGTTCGCCGTCTTCGACGCCAGCACCCAGGACTCCGGCAACGTCTCCTTCGGCGTCGAGGCGGCGGGCCGACGCTGGTTCCTGAAGTCGGCCGGCCATCCGGCAGACCCCGCGCCGCACCTCGATCATCCGGCCCGCGTCGCCCTTCTGGCCAACGCCGCGCGGCTGGCCGGCTCGCTCGAGCACCCGGCGCTGCCGCGGCTGCGCGGCGAGCCGGCCTCGGCCTGGGGCCCTTTGCTGGCGTACGACTGGGCGCCCGGCGAGCTCCTGCACGCACCGGCGGCGCGGCGCGCCGACCCCGCCAGCGCCCACCAGCGCTTCCGGAGCCTGCCCGCGGACGAGATCGCCATCGCGCTCGACACCGTGATCGACGTCCATGTGCGGCTCTGCGCGCTCGGCTGGGTCGCCTGCGATTTCTACGACGGAGCGATGATCTACGACTTCGTCGGCCGACGCCTGACGCTTGTCGACCTCGACACCTATCGGCAGGGGCCGTTCGTCAACGAAATGGGCCGAATGTTCGGCTCGACCCGCTTCATGGCGCCCGAGGAGTTCCGCAAAGATGCTGTGATCGACGAGCGCACGACGGTGTTCACGCTCGGCCGAACGATCAGCAATTTCCTCGGCGACGGGACGCTGGACGCCGCCGCATTCCGCGGCGCCGACGCCCAGCTGGCGGCGATGCTCGGCGCATGCCGTCCCGCACCGGACGAACGCTTCCAGAGCGTGGCCGAACTCGCGGCCGCCTGGCGCCGCTGAGGGGTCGAGGCGGCGCCCGCGCGTTGATCCGCCGGTCGAACTCGCGCCATAAGTCGGCCCGCGCAAGGTGGGGGCAGGTTCATGGTCATCGTCGACGATCTGCGGGCGCTGAGCGGCCCGCAGCGGGCGGCGTTCTTCGCGAGCCTGCTCAGCTGGTCTCTCGATGCGTTCGACTTCTTCCTGTTCACGCTGGTGATCGACGACATCGCCAAGACGTTTCACCGGCCCATCCCGGAGATCTCGCTGGCGGTCGTGCTGACGCTGGCCGCCAGACCCATCGGCGCGCTGCTTTTCGGATGGCTGGCGGACCGGCACGGGCGCCGGCCGATCATGATGATCAACGTCGGCGTCTATTCGGTGCTCGCCGCGGCCTCGGCGCTCGCGCCCAACGCCGCGACGCTGATCGCCCTGCGCTGCCTGTTCGGCGTCGCGATGGGCGGCGTCTGGGGTGTCGGCGCATCGCTGGCGCTGGAATCGATCCCCGCCAAGAGCCGCGGCGTGGTCTCCGGCATCCTGCAGGAAGGCTATCCGATGGGCTATTTCCTGGCGGCGCTCGCCTTCCTTGCGTCACCATGGCTGGGCTGGCGCGGCATGCTGGCCCTCGGCATCCTTCCGGCGCTGCTGATCTTCTACGTCCGCCTGAAGGTGCCCGAGAGCCCGGCGTGGGAGGCCAACCAGAAGGCCTTGCGCAGCGCGGCCCGGCCGGCGCGCCAGAGCCTGACGTCGGCCATGCGCGGTCATTGGGGGATGCTCGCCTACGCCGTCGCGCTGATGACCTTGTTCAACTTCTTCTCGCACGGCACGCAGGACTGCTATCCGACCTTCCTGAAGGTGCAGCATGGCTTCGGGCCCCCGCTCGTGGCCGCGCTCACGGCGGTGCTGAACCTCGGCGCGATCGCCGGCGGGTTCATCTTCGGGCCACTGTCGGAGCGGCTCGGGCGACGGCGCACCATCGCGCTGGCGGCGCTGCTCGCGGTGCCGATCATTCCGCTCTGGGCGTTCTCGTCGACCCCGCTGATGCTGGGCGCCGGCGCGTTCCTGATCCAGGTGGCCGTGCAGGGCGCGTGGGGGGTGGTGCCAGCGCACCTGAACGAGCTGGCGCCGGAAGGCGCGCGCGGCTCCTTCCCGGGCTTCGCCTATCAACTCGGCAACCTGCTGGCGGCGGCGAACCTCTATCTGCAGACGAGCTTTGCGAGCAGCCATGACAACAACTACGGGCTTGCGCTGGCCGCCGTCTGCGGCGTGGTGGCGGTGAGCCTCGCGGTCGCGGCGTGGTTCGGGCCAGAGCGCAAAGGCGTCGCGTTCGGGCGCGGCGGCGCGTGACGCGCGGGGCGGCGTCATCGCGGCGTCGCATATTTCGCGCAGCTATCGGGTCCGCGCTGGCCGGACAGGCGTCCGATCGCCTATGGATCGAGCGTAGCCCGAGCCGGCGCCAGGGGGACGCATGACCGACACCCACTTCCGGATCCTCGACGAGCAGAAGCTGAGCGCCTTCCATTGGCGCGCGATCCTCGTCACCGGCCTCGGCGTGTTCTGCGACGGCTACGACATCTCGTCGATCAGCCTCGTGCTGACCGAGGCGCTCAACTTCTATCATGTGGGCAAGGCCGCCATCCCGATCACGAAAGGCTGGCTGACCGCCTCGGCGCTGGTGGGCTCGATGCTGGGCGCGGCCGTCTTCGGCCTGCTCGCACAGAAGGGGCGCAAGCGCTTCTACGGCCTCGATGCGTTGATCCTAGGCGTCGGCGCGCTGGCGCAGGCGTTCATGCCGACCTGGCAGACCCTGGTCCTCTGCCGGTTCATCCTCGGGGTCGGCGTCGGCGCCGACTACGTGCTGTCGCCCACCATCATGGCCGAGCACGCCAACCGCGCGGACCGGGGCAAGGCGATCGGGCTCGGCTTCGGCACCATGTGGCCGATCGGCGCCCTGGCCGCGGCCCTCGTCAATCTGCTGCTGGTCTCGTTCCACGTCGCGCCGGACGTCGCCTGGCGGGTGGTGCTGGCCGGCGGATGCATCCCGGCCCTCGGCGTGATGTATTTCCGTCGGCGAATGCCGGAATCCGCCAGGTTTCTGGCCCGCGTCGCCGGAGACCAGGCGCGGGCGCAGGCGGCGGTGGCCGAGGTGAGCGGCGAGACGGCCGCGCCCCCGCCCGCGATCGACACGCGCCCACTTTGGCAGGTGCTCCGCCAGCACGCCGGCCACATCTTCGCCGGCGCCCTGCTGTGGATGGTCTACGACCTCGTCGTCTACGCCACGATCCTGTTCGGTCCGGACATCATCGCCCAGAATCTCGGCATGCGGCCCGAGATCTACCAGATCGAGACCGAGCTGATCTTCACCATCCCGCCGTCGATCCTGATGTCCTGGTTCCTGCTCGACCGACTGGGACGAAAGCCGGTGCAGGTGTGGGGGTTCATAGCCGGCGGCCTCGTGTTGGTCGTGTTCGCCTGGATGCGGGCGACCGCCGGCGTTCCGGCGTTGGCGGCCTACCTGGTCTACGGTCTCTTCAACATCGCGCAGACGGGGCCTGGCCTCGTCTCGGGCGCCGGCGTCTATGGCGTCGAGCTCGCGCCCACCCGCATCCGCAGCGTCGCCCAGAGCATCACGGTCGTCGGCGGGCGCATCGGCGCGGCCACCGCCGGCTTCGTATTCCCGCTGCTGAACGCTCAGCTGGGGTTCGTCACCACCATTCTCGGTCTGGCGGGGCTGTCGGTCGTGGGCGGGGTGCTCAGCCAGATCCTGGTGCCGGAGACGGGCAAGCGTTCGCTCGAGGAGATCAATCTCGAGCACATCCGCGTCACCGGTTAACTACCCGCTGCGCGGTTCCGCCGCGCTGGTCGCAGGCGGACGAGTCAAGGCGGTCGGTGCTATGTAGGGGCTCCTCGCGCGGCGAAAGGGACCGCGCGGAAAAACCCGCGCGGCGGTGTCGCGCGGAGCGTCCGGCCCGGATGGCGGCGCCGCCGTCCGGGCCGACGCACGCTCCCTCCGCCTAGCCTGCGGCGCCCGCTTCGGTCGCTCTGAACGCCCATAGCTTGGCCAGGGTGAAGGTCGAGGCGGGTACGATCACCACGACCGGCGCCAGCGCCTCCCAGAACGGCCAGCCGAGGACGTGCGCGCCGATGAAGACGACACCCTGGTTGATGGCGAGCCCCGCCAGCGAGATCGTCGCGAACCGCGCGAACTGCGGCCCGTGCAACGCCGGGCGGCGGAAGGTGAACAGCGCGTTGCCGAAGTAGGAGACGCCGACGGAACAGGCGTAGCCGACGAACGTCGCCCAGAACGGCGCCAGCCCGAGGAACTGGTGCGCGCCAAGCGCCGTCAGGAAATGGCAGCCGGTCGCGGCGGCGCCCACCAGCACGAAAAGGTTGATCTCCCGGACGACGCGCGGAAGCCTGATGGCGGCGACCCTCATGCCGGACGCTGCGCGATCACCACGATCGAGACCCCCGTGGGCAGGGGCAGGCGTCTCAGCCAGTGCAGCTCGGCGCCGAAGAGGCCGGCCAGCAGGTCATTGACCGGCGCGGGCGGCAGCGAGTCGTCGTCAGCGGATCGTGAGCGCAACGCCAGTTTGGCGAGGCGCACGGCCGCGATGGGCGGAAACAGCAGCGTGTTGAAGTAGCTCGCCTTCAGCACGGTCAGCCCCGCCGCCTCGAACAGGCTGCGGTACCCGCCGAGCCGGTAACGGCGCTTGTGGTGATGGAGCGCGTCGTGCGGACCCCACATCCATGGCTGGCCAGGCACCGTGGTGGCGAGGCGGCCGCCGACCTTCAGGAGCCGACCCAGCGCCGCGACCGCGCTGGCGTCGTCGTCCACGTGCTCGATCACGTCGAACGCACAGACCAGGTCGAAGCTCGCCGGCGCGAACGGAAGCTCGTCGGGCAGCAGGCCACCTTCCACGCGAACGCCCATCCGCTCGGCGGCGTAGCGCCGCGACTCCTCGTCGGGCTCGAGGCCCGTCACCTCTCCGAAGCGCCGCAGCATGGTCAGGTTGCCGCCTGGGCCGCAGCCCACTTCCAGCACCTTGGCGGGATCGGGCAGCGCGAGGTCGCTCAGCAGGCCCGAGATGATGCGCCGCCGGCCTCGGAACCACCAGTGGTGGTCCTGCAACTCGCGCATGCGGTCGTAGGTGGAACGGTCCATCAGCGGTCGAACCCGATCCGGGCGCGCACCACGTAGATCGGCCGGCCCTTGACCTCCTGATAGAGCCGTCCGACGTATTCTCCGAGCACGCCGAACGCCATCATCTGCACGGCGAAGCTCAGCAGGATCACCACCATCAGGGATGCGTAGCCAGGCACCTCGCGCCCGAAGATCAGCACGCGGCCGATGAGCGCGAGGGCCGCGATCGTCGCAACCATCGCCGAGGCCAGGCCCAGCACCGTCCAGACCCGCAACGGCGCGGTCGAAAACGAGGTGATGCCGTCGAGAGCGAAGCGGAAGAGTCGCAGGTAGCCCATCGACGTCGTCCCCGCCGCGCGCTCGGGCCGCACGTACGGCACGCCGACCTGGCGGAAGCCCACCCAGGCGAAAAGCCCCTTCATGAAGCGGTTCCGCTCCGGCAGCAGCTTCAGCGCGTCCACAACCTGGCGGTCCATCAGCCGGAAGTCGCCGGCGCTCTCCGGGATCTCGAGGTCCGAGACGCGGTTGAAGACCTGGTAGAACAGCTGCGCCGTGGTCCGCTTCATCGCCGTATCGCTGGAGCGGTCGGCGCGCGCGCCGTAGACGACGTCGTAGCCTTGCTCCCACCTGGCGACGAACTCGCCGATCAGCTCGGGAGGGTCCTGCAAGTCGGCGTCGATGGGCACGACCATGTCGCCCTCCGCCGCCTCGATGCCAGCGGTGAGCGCCGCCTCCTTGCCGAAGTTGCGGGCGAGCGCGATCACTTTGGCGGCCGGATCGCGGCGGGCGCGCTCCACGAGGCCGGCGAGAGTCGCGTCACGGCTGCCGTCATCGACGCAGATGATCTCGTAGGCGATCCCCAGCGGCGCGAGCGCCGCCTCGACGCGCTCGAAGAAGGCGCCCAGCACCTCGGCCTCGTTGTGCATCGGGACCACGACGGAGAGCAGCTTTCCGGCCCGGCTGCGCGGCGCCGCGCCGGGCTCGATGGCGGTGTTTGTCTCGCTCACGTGGTGAAGATGATCCGTCTCCGGCGCGCCTGCTACATCATCCGCCCGGCAAGGTTAAGCATCGGCCACATCGAGCAGTCCGGTTTCGAACGGTTCGATGGGCGGGTAGAGCCCGGCCATGGGCGCTCTATCGTTGCGGGCCTTCATAGCGCGCTTGGCCCGGATCCGCGCGCCGGTTCGGGCTTGACGGCGACGACGGCGAGGCGCGACAGCGGGACTTCGCGTTCCCGGGGACCCAACCGATTCCGCTGGCCGAGCCCTTCAATCCCCGGATCGCGATCGACGCGCGGCGCCGCGCGTCGATCGACTTCATCGTCGCGGCCGGCGTGGCGATCGTGCTCTTCGCCGTCAGCGCCTTCTCCCAGCGCGTCTTCATCGACGGCGACACCAACTGGCACGTCGCAGCGGGCCGCTGGATCCTCGCGCACCGCATGGTGCCGGCCACCGACCCGTTCAGCTACACCTTCGCCGGCCGCCCCTGGATCGCTCACGAATGGCTGAGCGAGGTGCTCATGGCGCTCGCCTACCGCATCGCCGGATGGAGCGGGGTGGTGCTGTTCATCGGCGTCTGCGCCGGCCTCGCCTACGCGATGATCGCGGCCGAGCTGCGGCTCTGGCTCGGCCCCGTCGGCCAGGTGATCGGCCTGGCGCTGAGCTTCGCGGTGCTGGAGCCCTTCCTCTACGCGCGCCCACACATCGTCGCCACGCCGGTGCTCGTGTTCTGGACTTGCCGGCTGCTCGCCGCACGCCGCGCCGGACGGGCGCCGCCGTTGGAACTGGCGCCGCTGATGGTGCTCTGGGCCAACCTGCACGCCAGCTTCATCTTCGGGCTGGGCCTCATCGGCCCATTCGCGCTCGAGGCGCTCGTCGAAAACGAGGACAAGCTGCGCGCGCTGAGGGACTGGGCGGTGTTCGGCGTGGTCTCGACGGCGTTCGCGCTCGCCACGCCCCAAGGGTTCCGGGGGCTGACGTTCCCGTTCATGGTGCTCGGCATGAAGGTGCTGCCCAGCATCCTCGAGTGGCGCGGCGCCAACTTCCAGAGCCCGACCCTGTTCGAGGGGGCGATGCTCGCCACGCTGTTCCTCGGCCTGTGGCGCGGCGTACGCGTGCCTCCGTTCCGCCTCCTGCTGCTCGTCGCGCTGATCCACATGGCGCTGCAGCACGTGCGCCAGGAAGAGATCCTCGGCGCGCTCGGGCCGCTGCTGCTGGGCGAGCCGTTCGGCCGCGCCTTCCACGCCACCCGCGCCGGGACGCGACTCGACCTCCCAGGGGGATGGAAGCCGCGCTGGCGGATTCCGAACGCCATGGTCGCGGGCGGTCTCGCCGTGGTCGCCGCCGGCGTCGCCGTGACCAGACTGGCGATCCCGCTCGTCCGGACAGACAACGCCAACGTGCCGGTGAGCGCCCTGGCCCAGGTGCCGCCGGCGCTGATGCGCCAGCACATGTTCAATGAGTACGCGTTCGGCGGCTACCTCATCTTCAAGGGCGCCAGGCCGTTCATCGACGGGCGGGCGGACATGTACGGCGACGACTTCGTCAACGAATATCTGACCATCGCCGGCGGCGGCGAGCCGGATCTCGACGACGCGTTCAGACGCTGGAACATCACCTGGACCATCCTGGGACCGCGCGAGCCGCTGGTTGGCGTGCTCGATCACCGGCCTGGCTGGCGGCGGCTCTACTCGGACGCCTACGCGGTGGTGCAGGTGCGCGACGACGCCCTGCCACCCGCTTCTGCGCCGGCCGCCGCCCGCGCGCACGCCAGGTCGCCGACCAGCGGCGGTGCGCGCTGATGCGCCTCATCGTCTATGAGCAGGCTCTCAGGCGCGTTGCGGAACGGCTGGCGCCCTATCGCCACCAGCTCGAGCTGCTGGTGGTCGACGCCGAGGGCCGTATCACGCTGGACAGCGAGAGCGTCAGCGACGACGCCGCACAACCGGACGCGGGCTGGATCGCGCCGAGC
>JAKAZA010000140.1 GCA_021816155.1 Pseudomonadota bacterium
TCTCCGGGCGCAGCAAGCCGCACAGCACCCGCAAGAGCGTGGTCTTGCCGGTACCGTTCGGGCCGTGCACGTGTAGCAGGCAGCCCGGCCCCGCGGCGAAACTCACGCCTCGCAGCACGTGCCGGTCTCCTCGCCAAACGTGGATCTTCTCGGCCGTCAATCCGACGGCCGGCTCATGCATCACGAAGGACGCCATTCATGGGGCCGCGAGCTTAGCCAAATCAAATGCTTGAAGCCACTCAGGGTTTGTACGGATGCGGGTTCGGCGCCGATCCCGCTAGGACCGCGCCGGCCGGGGCCGGTACACTGCGCACGCGTGCCCCGGTGGCGAAATCGGTAGACGCAACGGACTTAAAATCCGTCGGCTGCAAGGCTGTGCCGGTTCGAGTCCGGCCCGGGGCACCAGCGCGCCGATGCGGCCAGCCAGCCGCCGCGGCTAGCCACAATCCCCGGCGTCGGGCGGCCGCGGACCCTGCGGCTCCGGCCACCGCTGCGGGCTGCGGCGGAGCTCGCGCACGTCGTAGCCCATCGCCGCGACGCGCCGGACCATCGCGGCATACGCACGGGAGGACACCTGCGGCGTCCGCGCCATCAGCCACACGTAATCCCGTGCATCCCGCGCGACGATCACCTCGCTGTATTCGGGCGCGAGCCACCCGACGAGATATTGCAACCGAAGCAGCGCGAACAGGTGCACCCGCCATTCGCCGCTGCCGCTCCCCGCGACCACGGTCGCGGTGGAGTGCACGGTCCGCAGCGGCGCATCGAAGCTGCCGTCACGGAAGCGGAACACGGTGCAGATCGACCCGTCCGGTTCGAGCCGGTAATGCTCCACCGGGTCGTAGTCGTCGCGCTCGATGCGCGTCGGGATCGCGGCGATCACGTACCACCGGCCCATGTAGCGCGCCAGGTCCACGTGGGACACGGGCGGAATCGGCGGCTCGCTCGCCCGCGTGCGGCAGGCCGTCAACCCGAGCGCGGCAATCAGAGCCACCGCCATGCCGAGCCGCCTCATGAGCGCGCTCCATCGAGACGGCGCGCGAGCGTCGTGAGCAACGGCAATGCCGCGGCCCAGCCGAGCGCGAGCGCGGCGATCGATGCGAATGGACGCGCCGGGAAGCTCGCCGCGTGCCAACCACGTGCAGCGGCCCAGTAGGACAGCGGTCCGCCGACGGCCCCGAGCGCTGCGGCGAGCCACGGCCGCGCCTGCAGCCAGCCGAACAAGGGCACGATGGTCAGCCCGAACGACGCCCACAGCGCGAGCAGCCACGCCGGCGCCGACCCGACGGGCCACGCCGCCGCGTAGCGAATCAATCCCGTGCCGACCCAGCATGCCTCGAGCACGGCGCCGATCACGAGCGCCGCCGCGAACAGCCGGATCTCCACCCCGCGCGACCGGGAATTCCCGATCCGCCAGGCGAGGAACAGCGCGGCCGCCGCGACGCCCGGCCAAACCACACCATGGCCGGCGCCGATCACCGCGGCGAACCAGACGAATTCGTAACCGATGAACGTGAGCAGCGTATTCATGAGCACCAGCACCGATCGTCGTCGCCGTCGTTGACCGTGCTGATCTATACGGAGCCAAGCCCGTCTTGGATGCGCCCCAGCGTTCATCGGATGCCCTGAGCCATGGCCATGGAGCCGAAAGTCGGCTGGGCAGCCCGCCGCCGGCCGCTGCCTCAAGGTCGCCATAGCTAGAGGATGATACGATTAGACGGGATATTCGTATCTATTTAAGATGCTTTTATGGTCTCTATTTGGCTGATAAGATGATAGACTACTAATACCACATCATTCGGTGACACGAATATGGGTTCTGTCCGTTGGATATGGCAAGCCCCGCGCTGGCCCCACCTGACCTTCGACACTGCCCGCCTGGCGCAGCCGCTGGCCCGCGCCCGCCAAGAGGCCGGCCTGCTGTTAGGTAAGGCCGCGGCCGTGGGGTTGGAAGAACGCGTCGCGCTCGAGCGCGAGGTCTGGGCCAAGGAGGCCGTGGCCACCGCAGCCATTGAGGGCGAAGTCATCGACCTGGCCACCGTTCGTTCCTCGCTGGCACGCCGGTTGGGGCTCGACGGCAAGGGCCCGGGCGCGCCTCGCAACGTCGAGGGCCTGCTCGACGTCATGGAGAATGCGGCCGATGCCTGGGAGCAGACGCTCACCCGCGAGCGCCTGTGCGCGTGGCAAGCAGCGCTGTTTCCGGGCGGCTCCACGCTGCGCGACGTGCTGGTCGGCGAGTACCGCAGCGGCGCCAATCCGATGCAGATCGTCAGCGGCCCGATCGGGCGCGAGACCGTGCACTACGAGGCGGTCGCCGGCGCCGCGGTGCGCGCAGAGATGCACGCGTTTCTCGAGTGGTTCAACGGTGCGCGGCCGCTCGATGGCCTGCTGCGGGCGGGCCTCGCCCACGTCTGGTTCGAGTCGATCCATCCTTTCGAGGATGGCAATGGCCGCGTCGGCCGCGCGGTCGTCGACCTGGCCTTGGCACAAGACCTGCGCCGCTCGAGTCGCCTGCTCGGGATCTCCGCGGCGCTTCGCCGTCGCCATGACGCCTACTACGACGCGTTGAACGCCGCCCAGCGCGGCGACGGCGACGTCACGGCCTGGCTCGAGTGGTTCCTCGGCGTCTACGTCGATGCCTGCCGCAGCAGCAGCGTGCTGATCGAGGAGGCGCTGGCGCGCGCCCGCTTCTGGGCGGATCACCGCGAGGTGGCGCTGAACGAGATGCAGCGGCGCGTGCTGAACACGATGCTCGACGCTGGTCCCGGCCGCTTCGAGGGCGGGCTCACGGCACGCAAGTACATGGTGATCGCGAACACCACCAAGGTAACCGCCTCGCGCCACCTGGCCGACTTGCTCAAGAAAGGGTTGATCGTACGAGCCGAGGGCTCCGGTGGCCGCTCCACGCGCTACGACCTTGCGCTACACGGCTGGGCCTGGCGCATGCCGGTGGAGGGCATCGCGCCGGCGTCGTGACGAGTCCGCAGGCGCTCAATCCAGCATGAGCAACGGCGCGAGCACGCGAGATCGATGCGCCAGGGAATCTCCGGTTCGATCAGCGCGGCAACCGCAAAGGCCTGCGGAACGAGGTCGCGCAGTTCCGAACTCGGCAGCAGCGCAATGCCGACGCCGCTGCGCACCAGTTCCAGGATGAACCCGATCTGCCCGCTGCGCCCGGCGATCGCGGGCGTGAAGCCGAGCTGGCGGCACGCGTCGAGGATGCGTTCGTTTAGCATGTAGGACGACAGGAACAGGATCAGCGACTCGTCCGCCAGTTCGGCAAGCCGCACCGCCGATCGCCCCGCCCAGCGCGACCGCGCCGGCGCCAGCAACGCCAGCCGGTCGTCGATCAGCATGCGGTGCTCGAACCGCGCCACGTCGATCGGCGCGAGCTGCTGGCGACGCTGACGGGCTACGCCGCGGCCAAATGGCTCTATTCGCGCCATCGCCGGATCTGGCTGTCGCCGATGCTGCTCACCCCGGCGATGCTGGTGGCGCTGCTGTGGGCGAGCGGGGTGTCGTACGCCAGCTACGGGAGCGACACGCGACTGCTGGTCTGGATGCTCGGCCCGGCCACCATCGCCTACGCCTGGCCGATCTACCAGCGCCGCGCGCTGATCCGGCGCTATCCGGTCACCCTCGCCAGCGGCGTCGCGGCCGGACTGCTGATCGGCCTGGGCAGCACCTGGACATTGGGGCGGCTGCTGGCGTTGCCCCCGGACTCGCCGACAGCCTGCTGCCACGCTCGGTGTCGACCCCGTTCGCCATTATCGCGTCGGGCGACTTCGGCGGATCACCCGACGTCACCGTGCCTCGCGTGCTGCTGACCGGGCTGTTCGGCATGGCGATCGGCGAAGCCATCCTGGGCTGCCTGAAGCTGCAGTCGAGCGTGGTGCGCGGCGCGTCGATCGGCGCGTCGGCCCATGCCCTGGGCACCGCCAAGGCCTACGAACGCAGCGAGGAAATGGGCGCGGTCGCCAGCCTGACGATGGTATTCAGCGGCGTCGCGATGGTGCTCCTGGCTCCCTGGCTGGGGCTCTGGCTGCACTGACGCCCCGCCGCAACGCCGCGGTTCAATTCCGGCCTCGGCCTGCTCCTGCCACGGACGCAGCGTCTGCCACAGCGTCGCGAGTTCGCAGTGGTCGGTTTCGAGACCGTCGAGCAGTTCGACAAATCCGGTGCTGCCCCACTCGCACAGCAGCGGGAACACGTGCCGTTCCTCATCCTCGTGGTGCTTCGGCGCAGCAATGCCGAAATAGCGCAGCACCTTGGTCGCCGCCTGCCGCGCCTCGACGTTGCTGGCCCGCTGGCGCACATGCGTCAGCAGCCGCACCAGCAGCCGGTCCATTCGTTCGATCCGTCCATGGCAGCCGAGCAGCAGAGCGAACGGCTGATCGAATCCGGCCGCTGGCGGTTCGCCGTTCAACAACATGGCAATATCCATGAACAGCCAGTCCGGAACCGCCCGCAGCCCCCGCGCGACGGCAAGTCGCTGTTGCTCGCCCGGCGACAGCCGCTGCATCCAGTTGTCGGTCTGGTCGAGCGCGGCGACGAGATGCGGCAACCGCGCCGACTGGAGCGCATCGGCGAGTTCGCCCGCGTCAAAGCCGCAGGCGCGAGCCGTCAAGAGCGGATTTTCACCCGCGCCGTAGCGGCACGTTAGCTTTCAACTGCTTGATTTACTGGCACATCGCCGGTGGCAAATGGAGGCTAGGGTCGGAATCGAACCGGCGTACGCGGCTTTGCAGGCCGCTGCATGACCATTCTGCCACCTAGCCATCGGGGCTGAAGACCGCCGGACCTGGGGGTGGCGGCGGGCGGCCATTCTCGCTTAACGAGAATCGACTGGCAATGCGCGCCCTGCCCGTCTAGGTGGATTCGCGGATCGTCATTTCGGCACCGTGCCGCCCATAATTCGCTCGACTCGGGCAAGCGAGGGGCCATGAGCACGCGAGCGATCCAGAAGGCGGGCGCGCCGGGCGGCCCCGGCCACTACCTCACGAATTATGCGGAGGCGCGCCGCACGTTCAGCTGGGCCGACGCGCGCCTTGCCCTCACCGGCCGCACCGACCCGACGCTCAACATCGCCGCCGAAACCGTCGGCCGGCACATCGCGCAGGGCCATGGGGACCGACGCGCGGTCCGCTTCATCGATCGGCACTGGAACCGCGTCGACCTCACTTACGCCGAGTTGCAGCGCCGCTCGTGGCGTTTCGCGAACGTGCTGCGAACCCTCGGCATCGCGCGCGGCGCGAGCGTCGCGACCCTGCTCGGTCGGGTTCCCGAACTCTTCACCGTCGCGCTCGGCACGCTCGAGGCCGGCGACGTGTTGAGCGCGCTGTTTTCGGCGTTCGGACCCGAGCCGCTGAAGACCCGTCTGCAGCTTGGGCACGTACAGGTGCTGGTGACGACCGAGGCGTTCTACCGACGCAAGGTCGCGGGCATCCGCGACGCCCTGCCGGAGTTGCGCCACGTGCTGCTGGTGCGCGACGACGCGACGCAGGCGATGCCGCCGGGGACGCTCGACCTCGCGGCGCTGCTCGCCGAGGCCGCCGAGTCCTACTCGACCGCGCCGACCCGCGACGAGGACGTGGCGCTCCTGCACTTCACCAGCGGAACCACCGGCAAGCCCAAAGGCGTCACGCTGCCGCACGCCGCCGTGATCGCGCAGCATGCGACCAGCCGGATGGTGCTCGACCTGCATCCCGGCGAGACCTACTGGTGCACCGCCGACCCAGGTTGGGTCACCGGCATCGCCTACGGACTGATCGGCCCGCTCGCCTGCGGCGCGAGCCTGATCGTCGATCGCGAGGAGTTCGATCCCGAGCGCTGGTATCGGATTCTCGCCGAGGAGCGGGTCCAGGTCTGGTACACCGCGCCGACCGCGATCCGGATGTTGATGAAGGCGGGTACCGCGCTCGCGCGCGCGCAGCAATTCCCCGCGCTCCGCCACATGGCGAGCGTCGGCGAGCCCTTGAACGCGGAGGCGGTGACTTGGGGCGTCGAAGCCTTCGGCCGGCCGTTCCATGACACCTGGTGGCAGACCGAGACCGGGGCGATCATGATCGCGAACTTCGCCGCCTGCGAGGTGTTGCCGGGCTCGATGGGACGCGCGATCCCGGGTGTCGAGGCCCGCGTCGTCCGCCGGACCGCGGCGGGCCGGCTCGAGCCGATCGAGTCGGCCGACGAAGTCGGCGAGATCGCGTTGCGGCCCGGCTGGCCGTCGATGTTCACCGGTTACCTGGAGAACCCCGAGCGCTACGCGGCCGCCTTCGCCGACGGATGGTATCTCGCCGGCGATCTCGCGCGGCGCGACGCCGACGGCCATTTCTGGTTCATCGGTCGCACCGACGACGTGATCAAGTCGGCCGGGCACTTGATCAGTCCGTTCGAGATCGAGAGTGCGCTGATGACCCACCCGGCGGTCGCGCAGGCGGCGGTGATCGGCGTTCCCGACCCGATCGCCGGACAGGCGGTGAAGGCGTTCATCGAGCTGCGCCGTGGATTCACGGCGGGCGAGGACCTGCGCAGCCAGGTCCTCGGTCACGCGCGCCGCCTGCTCGGCGCCGCCGTGGCGCCGCGGGAGATCGCGTTCAGCGACGGCCTGCCAAGGACCCGCAGCGGCAAGATCATGCGACGGCTCCTGCGCGCGCGCGAGCTCGGACTGCCCGAGGGCGACCTGTCGACGCTCGAGGGCAAGGAATGAACGCGCCCGGCGCGGGACCCACGAGCCGGGAGCATGGCCTCACGGTCCTCGGGCAGATGCTGCGCATCCGTGCATTCGAGGATCGCTGCTATCAGCTGTACGGCGAGCAGAAGATCCGCGGCTTCCTGCACCTGTACAACGGCGAGGAGGCCGTCGCGGTCGGCGCGATGCGCGCGCTGGACGCCGGCGATGCGATCGTCGCGACCTATCGCGAGCACGGCCACGCGCTCGCGCGCGGCGTGCCGATGGATGCGGTGATGGCGGAGCTCTATGGCAAGCAAAGCGGCTGCAGCCGCGGTCGCGGCGGCTCGATGCACCTGTTCGACGTGGCGAAGCGCTTCTACGGCGGCAACGCGATCGTCGCCGCGGGCCTCCCCGTCGCGGTCGGTCTCGCGCTGGCGCAAAAGCTGCGCCGCGAGCCCACGATCACGGCCTGCTTCTTCGGCGACGGCGCGGTCGCCGAAGGGGAATTCCACGAATCGCTGAACCTCGCCGCGCTGTGGCGCCTCCCCGTGCTGTTTCTCTGCGAGAACAACCGCTATGCGATGGGCACCGCGCTCGACCGCACCGAGGCCGAGACGGACATCGCGGCGAAGGCGCGGGGCTACCGCATCGAGGCGGCGGCGGTCGACGGGATGGACGTGTTCGCGGTCGAGGCCGCGGTCGGCCGCGCGGCCGCGGCGATCCGCGGCGGTGCGGGCCCCGGACTGCTCGAGCTCGACACCTATCGCTTCCGCGCGCACTCGATGTTCGACCCGCAGCTGTACCGCGACAAGGCCGAGGTCGAGGCGTGGCAGAAGAAAGGGCCGCTGATCACGCTGACCACTCGATTGAAGGCCGAGGGCCTGATGACCGAGGACGACTATCGACGCCTCGACGCCGCGGCCTCGGCGGAGGTCGACGCGGCGGTGGCGTTCGCGGAGAACGCGCCCTGGGAGCCGGTCGCGGACCTCGCGCGCTTCGTCTATGCCGAGCCTGCCGCATGAACCGGGGGTCGCGATGATCGCCTCGGTCCGGCCGGAACCGGGCGCGACGCCGAGCACACGGCCCGCGGCCGTGCGCCAGAGCTATCGCGACGCGGTCCGCGAATCGCTGCGCGACGCGCTGCGCGCCGATCCGCGCGTGTTCCTGATGGGCGAGGACGTCGGCCGCTACGGGGGCAGCTACGCGGTGAGCAAGGGGCTGATCGAGGAGTTCGGGCCGGAGCGGATCCGCGACACCCCGCTGTCGGAGTCCGCGTTCGTCGGCGCGGGGATCGGCGCCGCGCTCGGCGGGCTGCGGCCGATCGTCGAGATCATGACCGTGAACTTCAGCCTCCTCGCGCTCGACCAGATCATGAACAACGCCGCGTCCTACTGTCACATGTCCGGCGGCCAGCTCGCCGTTCCGCTGGTGATCCGGCTGGCGACGGGCGCCGGCCGGCAACTCGCGGCCCAGCACTCGCACAGCCTCGAAGGCTGGTATGCGCACATTCCGGGCCTGCGGATCGCGGTGCCCGCGACGATCGACGATGCGCGATTCATGCTCGCGGCGGCGCTCGCCTGTTCCGATCCGGTGCTGCTGTTCGAGCACGCCGCGCTCTACAACCGGGAGGGCGATCTGACGCCGGGCCTCACCGCGGTCGACATCGACCACGCCGCGGTGCGCCGTCCCGGCCGCGACGCGACGGTGATCACCTACGGCGGAAGCCTGCCGAAGTGCCTCGACGCCGCCGCAAGCCTCGCGGCCGAAGGCATCGACGTCGAAGTGCTCGACCTGCGCACGTTGCGACCCCTGGACGAGGCCGCGATCGTCGCGAGCGTGCGCCACACGAGCCGGGCGGTCATCGTCGACGAAGGCTGGCGCAGCGGCAGTCTCGCCGCGGAAGTCACCACCCGAATCGTCGAGCAGGTGTTCTACGATCTCGACGCACCGGTCGCGCGGGTCTGCACGGCCGAGGTCCCGATCCCGTACGCGAAACACCTCGAGGACGCCGCGCTGCCGAGCCCCGCGCGCATCGTCGACGCCGTACGCCGGGTGGTCGGTCGGGATGGAGACGGTTGATGCGGATCGAGTATCGCCTGCCCTCGCTCGGCGCCGACATGGAGAGCGCGACGGTGACCGAGTGGCTGAAGAAACCGGGCGAGCGGTTCACGCACGGTGAGCCCATCGTGACCGTCGAGACGACCAAGGGCCTGATCGACGTCGAGGCTTATGAGGACGGCCAGATCGACGATCTGGTGGTCGCACCCGGAACGAAGGTGGCGGTCGGCGCCGTGCTCGCGCATCTCATCGTCGCCGACTCGGCCCCGCCGGCGGCCCCCGAGGCGTCGGCGACCGCCGGGTCGTCCGCGACCGCGGCGTCGTCCGCGACCGCGGCGTCGTCCGCGTCCCCCGCAGTCACCGCGCCCCCTTCACCGGCGACCGGCCATCCCCGCCTCTCGCCCGCCGCGCGCCGCCGGGCGGAGGAGCTCGGCCTGTCAGCGGCGTCGCTGGAGCAGGCCGGATCCGCATCGATCCTCCACGTCGCCGACGTCGAGCGGCTCGCCGCCGCCGCGCCGTCGTCCGCCACCGCACCGCCACCTCCCGAGCCCATCGATCCGCGCGCGGCGATGCGCGGCGCGATCGGTGCCGCGATGGCGCGCGCCAAGCGCGAGATCCCGCATTATTACCTTGGGCTCGACGTGGACTACGGCGCCGCGCGCGACTGGCTCGCCCGGACCAATGCGCGCGTGCCCGTGCA
>JAKAZA010000141.1 GCA_021816155.1 Pseudomonadota bacterium
CGGCTGCACCACGAAGCTGGCCGTGCCGATCACGTCGCTCTTCGTCGGGTAGGCGACCGAGCAGGTCCCGGTGATCTGCCCGAAGCCCTCGGTCCCTTCGTCGTAGTAGTCGCCGGTCGCCTCGCTATTCGCCCAGTTGCAATAGACGAGCTTGATCACGCCCGAGAGCTGACAGACCGCGGTGTGGGCGCGCACGCTCATCGTCGAGGCGTTCAGGAAGGGCGCGCTGTTCAAGCTTAGGTTCGGCGTCGTCATGCACCCCGTCGCGGCCAGCTTCCAGGCGCTGAGCGCCGGGGGCGTGTACTGGCCGAAGGGGACGAGGGCCGTGCAGCCGGCGCCCTGCAGGAAGAGCTGGTCCGGCACGCCGCCGGCGCCGACGTAGATCAGGCCGTACTGGTTGCTCTCGTAGACGGCGCCGGAGGGCGCGCCGGAGAACACCATGTTGGGCGCGGGCGCTTGCATCAGGATCATGGCGCCAAGGTTCCTTTGTTGGGGGCGGGCGTCGGGCGACGGCGCCGGGGCGGCGTTCGCGCGCGCGGCGCCTAGAAGATGATCGCGACGTTCGGGACGCTGAGCGTGACCGTGGAGAGCGCGAGGGTCGCGCCGCTCGGCGGGGCCGTGACGAAGGTCAGCGTCGTGCCGCTGATCGAGTAGCTGGAGCTGGCCTGGTCGACGCCGTTCACGGTGAGCAGCGGGATCGCGCCCGTGGGCAGCGCGCTCGCCAGCGTGAAGGTCGTGTTGGTCCCGTCCACCGCGCCGGTCAGGCCGATCCCGGTCGCGCCGCTGGAGGTGACGGCGCCGGACGTCGCCGTGGCGCTGACGCCGGCGCTCGGGGCCGAGGCGCCGGCCGCGTTCGTCGCGAGCACGAAGTAGGTGTAGGCCGCGCCGGCCGTGACGTTGGCGTCGGCGTAGGCCAGCGCGACGCCGGTCCAGACCAACGACGCCGACGCGAACGCCGCGCCCGAGCCGCTGGCGCGATAGACCGAATAGGACGTGACGTTGTCGGTCGCGCGGTTGGCGGTCCAGCCGACGCCGACGTTGCCGTAGCTGGTCGGCGCGGCGGCGAGCCCGGTGGGCGCGCCAGGCGCGCCGCCGGCGCCCGCGCCGTAGCCCGCCCCGGTCGGGGTGTAGCTGTATTCGGTGCAGGCCGAGAGGTCGTAGGTGGCCAGGTCGAAGACGTTGAAGCTGGCCAGCTTCAGGTAGAGCGTCTTGCCTACGTACTCGGGCGGCAGGTCGAAGCTGACGGTCGTGCCGTCGACGCCCAGCACGTCGATCACCGTGAACTGGTCGCCGACGCTGTGGGCGCCCGGCGCGGTGCCGTACTGGCCGCGCTCGAGGTAGGTGAGGTTGGCCGCGTAGGTCCCGGTCGCCGCGACCGCCCCGAACGCCAGCAGCTCGCCCGTGTTCGGGATCACCGCCGGCCCCGACCCGCTCGGCTGCGGCGCGACCAGCGCCAGCGAGCGCAGCGCCTGGGCGTCGGCCTGGGTGATGGCGGTGTTGGGCGCGCCGAGGCTCTGGGTGCAGTCGACGGCGAGCGTGTCCGTTGTGTCGGGGTTGGCGCCGGCGTAGGCCGCCAGCGCCGCGGTCAGCACGCCCTGGCGCGCCGCGTTCCGGATCGTGCCGATCTGGCTGTAGTTGACCGCGTCGAAGCTGAGATAGACGTCGCAGCCGCCCCACAGCGCCCCGCCGGACGCGGCCACGATCAGCTTCGCCTTGCCGCCGGTGTAGGCCGAGCTCGGCTCGATCACCGCCGGCGTGTTCGGGCTGCCGGGGTCGGCGTAGAGGCTGGGCGTCGAGGCGACGTTGACCGCCGGCGCGGTGATCGGCGCGGCGTAGGTGGCCGTCGTGCCCGGAAACTCCTCGCACTCGAAGCTGAGCACGCCCTTGGCGTCCTCGCTCACCTTCGTCACCCGCACCCGAACCGCGTTCAGGCCGATGTTGGGCTCGGTCAGCGTCAGCACCGTGCCCGGCAGGCACAGGATGAAGCGATAGCTGGTGCGGAAGCTGTAGGTGTTGCGGATGTAGGCCGCGCGCTTGCCGAGCAGCTGCACCACGACGCGCCCGACGCCCGGGTCGCAGATCTCGTCGGCCTGGACGTTGGCGTTGTCGCGCAGGCCGTAGGTGTCGCAGAGCGTCTGGTCGCGCCACTCGTACGGGTTGGAGATGTAGCCGACGGTGCGGTCGGTGATGTTGAGGATGGTGCGGTTGTAGCAGTCGGCCGGGTCCTTGCGCGTCACCTTCACCGGCCCGGCGTCGGACCCCGCCTCGGCGATGAAGTCGTCGAGCGTCAGGGCGTAGGCGACGTCGTTGTCGGGCGTGAAGGCCGCGCCGTTGCCCGCCAGCTCGCCGTCGGCCAGCGGCACGAACTGCAGCTGCGTGCCCGACCAGTAGATCCAGCTGTTCGAGAGCTGCGCCCAGCGGTCGATGATGGCCGTCGCCTTCTCGGCGCTGTTGAGCAGCGGCGAGAAGAAGATCCCCTGCGCCTGGCAGTAGGCCGCGTACTGCGCGGTCGGGCCGATGTCGGCGGCGCCGAAGCCGAGGCCGTACTGCACGTTGGTCAGGAAGTCGGTGACGATGTCCGACGGCAGGCAGTCGTAGCAGGGCGAGTGGACGTGGCCGCTCGAGCCCGCGCCGTTGATCCAGCCGCCGTACGGCTGGTAGTAGGTCCAGGCGAAGCCGAGCGCGAAGGCGTCGCCCTCGGCCGGGACGGTGGCGAGCGCGGCCGCCAGCGTGATCCCGGACGCGTCGACCGACTGCACCGTCCCCGTCTCGCCGCTCCCCGCGCCGGTGAGCAGCTTGAAGCTGGCGCCCGCGTAGACCGGGTAGTTGTTCGGCGTCAGGCCCGTGGGCCACGGGATGAAGGTCGAGGTGGGCGCCGGGCCGACGCCGAAGCTGACGGTCGAGGTGCGGTTGCACTCGAAGGCGTTGTCGGGGATCGTCGCGCTCTGGCCGAGCTGTACGTTGGAGCCGGCGACGAAGGCGGTGCGCCGGTAGGCGATCGCCTCGGTCGGGTCCTCGGTGGCGATGTACGACCAGACGCCCTCGACGGCCGTGCCCAGCGAGAGGATCAGGACGAGCACCGCCAGCGTGGTCGTGGTCGTGGTCGAGCCGTTGGACCAGACGTTCTGGACGCCGTCGATCGGCCCCTCGCACAGCGCCAGGATCAGCGCGGCCGAATAGTCGTACTGCTGCGGGCTCTTCGGCGCGCCCCCTTTGCCCTTGCCGTGCACCGGCCGCTTCTGGAAGTTCCCGTACCAGATCGCGTTGGTCGTCAGCCGCCGCGTGCCCCAGAAGATCGGAACCGGCAGGTCGAACTGCGAGGTCCCGACATTCAGCCCCGAATAGACGATCGGCGCCGGCTGCCGCAGCGGCTGACTGAACGCGCTCATTCAGCCCCCTCCCACAGGTCGAAGAACCGCGCCGGGCGCGGGATGCTGAGGCGCCCGTCGCTGATGAAGTCCAGGAGCGGCTCGTGCAGCTTCGTCACCAGGACGCGGCCCGAGGCGTAGTAGGCGTGGCAGACCTCGGCCGAGTTCACGAGCACCGCGCCGTGGCTGAAGCAGCGGCCAAACCGCCAGAGCACCACGTCGCCGACGCGCGGGCGCGCCACCTCGGCCGCGCCGAGCGTGCCCGCGATCCAGCCGACGAACTTCTCCTCCGAGCGGTGCAGGTGCCAGCGCGGCGCGTAGGGGCGCGGGTCGAACGGCGCGAAGCGGCCGGTGTCGACGGCCGAGCGCACCAGCAGCATGGCGCAGTCGACGCCGCCGTTGCGCCCCTTGACGTCCGCGCAGTCCAGGAACGGCGTTCCGACCCAGCTCAGCGCCTCGCCCACGAACGCCGCCCGCGCGGCCGCCTCCTCGGCGCTCGCGAACGCATGCCGCTCCTCGGCGACCGCGCCGGGCCCCCGGACGACGATCTCGCGGCCTTCGGCGCGCGCCATGGACGAGGCCCTCCTCGCGACTATGCTTGCGCGCCCGAAGCGGCTCGGTTCAGGTGAAGATCAATCGGGGGCGCCCGGCATGGTGGTTTTTCGCGGTCATGCGCTCCGTTGGGGCGCATACGCTGCACTTGGAGCAGCACTCGCCCTATCAGGGCCAGTGCATGTCGATCCAAGCGGCAATGCCGAAAACACCGAGCCCAATCGCCCACAACAAGTAGCCGAGCCGACGCCACCCGCGCTCCAGGCTGACCACGCCGCACAATATCGGGCCGACTGCAGCAAGCCCCGAGACGCCGCCGAGTACGGCTCTTGCGCACAGGCCGCCCTCGTCCTCCCCACATGGTTGGAAGTCGTGGGTCTGTTGTCGACCCTGGTCTTCACCGGCTGGGCCGCTCGCACTGCCAGCCGAAGCGCGAAGGCCGCCGAAGATGCGGTGGAAGCGCTCCCCACTATCGAACGCGCCTACCTCTTTCCGGAGATCACCAATTCGGACGCTATCGGGGCTGTTATCATCGCCGCCACCGGCGGGACGTTTGCGCCAGGGGCGCCTCCCGCCGGCATCGCCGGTGCTCAACATACGGCCGAGGTTTCGTTCAAGATAAAGAACTTCGGAAAAACTCCCGCCGTATTGAAGAGAGTCTCGGCCGAGCTCGGCATCGCCCCGCTCAAGTCTCAATTGGTTCTGCCTATTCAAAATCCCGTACTCGGCCCGCATGAAGAGACGCGAAGCTTCAACCGCGCCATGGAGCGCGGCCTTACCCAGGAAGAGGCGTTCAGGATCAGCACCCTGACGGCTCAGATAGCGTTGGTGGGCGCCGTCACTTTCGACGACATCTGGGGAAGGCACTGGGAGACTCGGTTCCACTATGGCTGGGATACGAGCACCAACAGCTTCACCCTTCACAGTGTTTGGACAGAGGAAGTGAAGGGTTAGCCCAGCGCCCAGCGCCGCGAGCGCCCTCAGGGGGCGCGAAGCCTCAGCAGCAGAAGCCATCATCAGTACGCCGCGTTGGGGGGCGGCACGTAGGGGTAGCCGCGGAAGTTGAGGGTGTTGTTGCGGTCGGTGCAGCTCTGGCCCGAGCCGCTATCGAAGGTCTTGTCGCAGCCCTGGAAGGCGCTGAACGCGTCGCCGGCGCCCGGCGTCTCGTAGAGCGGGTAGCGCAGCGCCAGGCCGCTCGGGCCGGCGCTGTCGATCGAGCGCGTCTGGCCGCTGGCCGCGCCCGAGGTGAAGGTGATCGTGCCGTTCTGGTAGAGCGCGGCGTTGGAGGGCGCCGAGGCCCACGGGATGAAGCTGGCGGTCGGGGTCGCGCCGGCGGTGAAGTCGGCGGTGAAGCTCGCCCGCGACAGCGTGCAGCCGGCGTCGCAGAAGGCGTGGTTGCAGCCGACCTGGTAGAGGTTGCGCGGCGCGTTCTGGTCGAGGATGTTGACCTTGGCCTTGACGGTGATGGTCGCCGTGGTCCCGGTGACGACGATCCCGCCGACCACGCCCCCGAACAGCGCCACCGTTCCGGCCACGGAGAGCGCGCCGGGCTCGCCGGTCATGAACGCCCGCGAGAGCAGGAACGCCGCGCCGTCGAAGAGGCCGCCCACGATCTGCTGCTTGATCTGCGCGCCGCCGCCGAAGCCCTCGTCCAGCGCCCGCAGCTTCAAGGTGAGGGTCGCCACCTCCATGGTGTTGGTGACCGACCAGCTCGTGCGGGTCAGCCACGGGTTCTTCGACGAATAGGTGACGCCCTCGTAGGTCAGGTCCGCGTCCCAGCCGGTCCAGCTGAGCGGCGTCCCGTCGATCAGCGTGAAGCCGAACAGGTCGGCCGACCACACCTTCCCGCCCGGCGCGCTCGGCCCGAGGATCGCCTGCAGGCCCGGCGACGCGGCGCGCAGCAGCGCGGTCACGGAGCGACCGGCAGCCGAAGGCGCCCGCCGGCGCGGCCACGAAGCATCACCTCACGCGCCCGGGCGGCAGCTGTGCAGGGTCACCTTGTTCAGGGTCCAGAGGCGGTCCATGAACTTCTCGAAGGTGTTCGAGTTCTTGGCGAGCTTGCAGTAGTAGAAATAGCTCATGTCGACCCTGATTGACTGTCCAGCCGCGGGCGCGGTGACGAAGGTGACGGTGTTGGCCACGGGGCTGACCGTGGAGAGCGTGTAGAGCGACGGATCGACCGGCGTGGCGCTGTCGCCCAGGTAGACGTTGAACGGCTCGCTCTCGTCCACCTGGCCGACCGGCTCGCTGGCGCCGTAGCCGTTGGCGCCCAGCGTGCGGATCAGCGTGAATGTCGTCGTCGCGCCGTCGCCGACGCCGATCTGCTGCTGCGTGACGCGGCGGTCGTCGACGTTCCGGTAGAGGAACCGCCCCAGCGTCCCGCCCATCGCCAGGTGAAACCCCAGCATGGTGCGGAACTCCAGCGTCTCGCGGGCGAGCACCGACCCGCGCGCGCCGTCGCGCAGGAACTCGTAGGTCAGCTCGAAATCGTGCAGCGGGTACTGCGCGAGCCCCACGTCGATGTCGGCGCCGGTCGCCGTAGTGGCCGTGAGATTGTAGAACCGCGGCGACCACTTCTGGCTATACGTCAGTCCACGGATGAGCGCACCGTCCGGGTAGATGGGTGGCATCATGCGACCTTCAGCGAGCCGTTGCGGATCGCGGTCTGGACGAAGGCGAGGAAGTCGGAGCTCTGCTCGAGCAGCATCTGGCTCAGGCTCTGGCCGTCCGGCGCGTTGATCGTCGGCGCGTAGTGCAGATGCGTGTCGCCGGCGGCGGGCGCGATGGGCAGGGCGCCGGCGCCATAGCTCGCCAGCATGTCGCGCATCGGGTTCGCGAGCCGAGCCGGCAGCACCATTTCCTGCGCGTGCAGCTGGGCGATCGGGTTGACGCCCGTGGGGATGTCGAAGCCGCCGGCGGCGGAGACGAGCCCTCGGAAGGCCATCACGCCGGCGAACGCCGCCGCGCCGGCCGCGATGCCCCAGAGCGGCGCGGGCGGGATGCCGGCCATGGCGGCGTAGGCCTTGCCCGCGGCCGTGGCGGCGGCGTTCCCGATCTGCTTCAGCGAGGCCAGCGCGTCGATGCCGCCCGATGTCTCGGCGCCTTCCGCCTCGGTGAGGGTGCGCTGGGTCACGCCGGTCCGCGTCGCGAGGGTCTTGGCCGCTTCGCTCTCCAGCCAGCGCTCGACGATGCGTTCGACGTTGCGGACCAGGTCGTCGAGCATCTGCTGCTCCAGGGAGCGCACGACCTGGCCGAAGTTCCGCGTGCCCTCGCCCATCTGCTCGAGGCCTCTGGCGAATGTGGACACCAGCGGGTTCACGGCGCTGTCCCACTCGCGCTGGAATCGCACGAGGTCCGCGCGGCGGTCGACGTCCTGCCGGTGCAGCGCCTCGGCGCGGATCTGTGTGACGGCGTTCGTCTGCTGCCGGACGAGCTGGGTCTCGGCGGCCAGCGCGGCGGCGACGGATTCGACGGCCTTGCGGCGCCGTTCGTCGTCGCCCCGCTGGGCCGCGTCGGTCAGGCTCTCCTGGAGGGTCTGAACGGCGCCCTGCAGTCGGGCGCCCAACGACGCGAGGCTGGCGCCCAGCAACTGGGCCTGCGAGGCGATGCCGCCAAGCGCGGTCTTCGCCTTGTCTGCACCCTGGGCGACGCCCGAGGCGTCGGCGCGGATGATGATCCGCAGGTCGCTGTCGGACATCGAGCCCCCTTCCTGCGCGTGGTCACGCTTTCAGCCGCCGCCCGCCCGGGAATCCCGCGAGCAGATCGACGAGGTCTTCGCCTGCGACCGGCGCGCTCGCCGGCTGGGGCCTGCGCAGCCCGAGGTAGGCCGCGATCGCCACGTACGCCGGGGGTCCTTCCCGGCTCCAGTGACGCATCAGCGCCCCGTAGCGGCGGATATTCCAGCTGGCCTCTACGCCGTCCCAGTCGGCGCTGCCGAGTCCGGCAAGGATGGCGCAGATGAGGGCGTCGAAGTCGCCGTCGAAGGGCTCGGCGCATGGGCCAAAGGGTCGCCGGGCCCCTCCTCGCCGCCCAGCCCGATCTCGATCATCAGCGCGTTCACGAACGGGCGCAGCGCCGGCATCTCCGCCGGCCTCAGCGCCTCCTCGAGCGCCTCGAGGCTGACCGGGACGGACGAGCCCACGGTCACGACGCCGAGGATCGCCGCGATGGCGTCCATCGGGTCGGCCGAGGCCTGCGCGGCGGCTATGTAGCGCCACGCGGCCTTGAGCGTCCTGAAGTTGGGCAGGCTGACCGACCAGACCTGCCCGCCGATGGTGACGTCCGCCATGACTTACCCCGTCATCGAGTAGTTGAAGACATTGCCCGCGCCGTCGTCCTGCGCGCTCATGTCGAGCTGCGGCAGGGTGAAGTCGTCGAGCTTCAGCGGCATCGTGAGCTTCGGGCAGACGACGGCGGGGAAGTTGAGGAACAGGGAGCGGACGACGCCGTCGGAGCCCTTGAACTTGTTCACCAGCTGCACCGAGAAGATCACCGAGGCGCCCATAAGCTGGTTCGAGAAGCTCAGGCTGGAGCCGCTCGAGGGGGACGCGTAGGTGTAGCTCGCCCTCACCAGCTGGCCGTTCTGGGCCGTGTTGGTCGTATAGACGCCGGTCATCGTATTGACCGCGTACTGGCCCGGGCCGGGCGTCGCGGCCACGCGCCTCATCCAGAGCCCGGTGACGGTGTTGTAGACGCCGAGGTCCTGGCTGAAGGTCGCGCCGTTGGCGACCGTGAAGCTCCCGGCCGACGGCGTCTGGCTCTCATCGACGCTGTTCAGCGTCTCGCCGCTCGCCACGGCGAGGCCGAAGTAGACGCTGTTGAAGAGCGCCGGGTCGACGACGCCGACGGTCGCCTTCAGCTCGATCTTGGCTTTGCCGCGCGCCTGCTCCAGCGGGTACTGGTTGGAGCCGTAGAGCAGCTTGGAATCGTACGAGAAGTCGACCGACACATCCTGCAGGCGCCCGAAGCGAGTCGGCGTGGGGTTGCTGCCGGCGGGCGTGGCGAACAGGAAGCCGACGCCGAAGACGGACTGGGCCATGGCTTGGGGTCCTTTGAGAAGGGCGGAGCGATCGTTCCCGCTTGCCCCCCTCCCCCGCTGCGCGGGCGATGAGGGTCAGGGGACGAGGATCTTGATCGGCACGACGATCAGGGCCTGGCCGTCGAGGTCGCCCTGGAACTTCTGGATGCGGCCCTCGATCCAGCACTTGTGGACGAGGCCTCCGAGGGTCTGGGCGAGGTCGGGCTCGGTCGGATCGACGAAAAGGGCGCGGACGGCGGCGAGGATGGCGTTGGTGGTCTGGGCCGGAACGGCGGCCGCGTCGAGGCCGGCCTGGTGGAAGATCAGCCAGCTGGCGCCCAGCGTCGTGCGCGGTTCCATTGCAGTGGCCTGGGCGACCGTCTCGTCGTGCTCGGCCTGGCAGAGCGCCGGCTGGGCGGGCAGGTCCGTCCACGTCGCGACGCGCCGGGACGCGTACGCCAGCGCGCCCGTGGTC
>JAKAZA010000142.1 GCA_021816155.1 Pseudomonadota bacterium
ACGCCGGTGTACTTGGCGAATGTCTCGGCCTGGTAGAGGCGCACGTCGCGGGCGCCAAGCACGGCTTCGGCGACCGCGATGATGGCCGGATGCAGGGCCAGGAGGTTCAGCGTCTGGTCGGCGAACGGGAATTCCTTGAGGCCCGCGAACTGCAAAGGGCGAAAGCGCGGGTCGTCGCCCTGGTTGACGAGCGCGTCGGCGTCGGCGTGGAATGCGGTGGCCCGCGGGTCGGCCATCCCCGCATGGAACGCCTCGGGCGTCGGATAGAGCTCGAAAAGGCCCGGCAGCGCCGCGTCGATCTCGTCCGCGGTGAGCAGGCGCTCGATGAGCACCCAGCCGTGGCGCTCGAAATGGGAGACGTGGTCGGGGGTGTGGCGGGCGTCCATGGCCCTTGATCTAGCGCGCCGACCCGTCGCTCGGCGAGCGGTCGCTGGACGCGGGGTCGAAGCGGACGCGGACCTTCGCCGCGAGGTGGCGGCCGACCAGCCGCGCTCTATGCGCCCAGGCCGCTCAGCAGCAGGTACTTGACCTCGAGGTACTCCTCCAGGCCGTACTTGGAGCCTTCGCGTCCAAGCCCGGACGACTTGACTCCGCCGAACGGCGCGACCTCAGTGGAAAGGAGGCCGTCGTTGACGCAGACCATGCCGTACTCGAGCGCCTCTGCGACGCGGAAGACGCGCCCCAGGTCGCGGGCGTAGAAGTATGCGGCGAGACCGTATTCGGTGTCGTTGGCGAGGCGGACCGCCTCGTCTTCGTCGCCGAACCGCGTCAGCGTCGCTACTGGTCCGAATATCTCCTCGCGCGAGATCGCCATCGCCGGCGTGACGCCTGAGACGACGGTGGGCTCGAAGAAGGTCCCGCCGAGGGCATGGCGGCGCCCGCCGACTTCGACCTTGGCGCCGGCCGAGACCGCATCCGCCAGGAGCCGTTCGACCTTCTCGACGGCGTCCATGCTGATCAGCGGTCCTTGCGTGACGCCCGGATCGGCGCCGTTTCCGACCTTCATCTCGCGCACCCTGGCCGCGAGCTTCGCCTCGAACGCCTCGTACACGCCATCCTGCACGAGGAAGCGGTTCGCGCAGACGCAAGTCTGGCCCATGTTGCGATATTTCGAGGCCAGCGCGCCCTCGACCGCCGCGTCGAGGTCGGCGTCGTCGAATACGATGAAGGGCGCGTTCCCGCCGAGCTCCAGCGACACCTTCTTCACCGTGGTCACGCACTGCGCCATCAGCAGCTTGCCGACCTCGGTCGAGCCGGTGAACGAGAACTTGCGGACCAGCGCGTTCTGGGTGAGCTCTCGGCCCACCTCGGGCGCGTGGGTGGTGGTGACGACATTGAGCACGCCCGCCGGGACGCCCGCCCGGTGGGCGAGTTCGGCCAGCGCCAACGCCGAGAGCGGCGTTTCGTCGGGTGGCTTGACCACCACCGTGCACCCGGCCGCCAGCGCCGGCGCGACCTTGCGGGTGATCATCGCGATGGGAAAGTTCCACGGGGTGATCGCAGTTACGACGCCGACCGGCTGCTTGAGCACCAGGATGCGCTTGCCGGCGGCGTGGGTGGGGATGACGTCGCCGTAGGCGCGCTTGCCCTCCTCGGCGAACCACTCGACGAAGCTCGCGCCGTAGGCCACCTCGCCGCGGGTCTCGGCCAGCGGCTTGCCCTGCTCGGCGGTCATCAGGGCCGCGAGGTCTTCCTGCGCAGCCATGATCACCTCGAACCAGCGGCGCATGACCTGCGCGCGCTCCTTCGCTGTCCGGGCGCGCCACGCGGGCAGGGATGCGGCGGCGGCCTCGATCGCAAGCCTCGCGTCGGCGACGTCGAGGTCGGCGACCTCGGCGATCGTCTCGCCCGTGGCGGGATTCGCAACCGCGAACCGGCGCCCCGCGCCACCCGGAAACCACGCGCCGTCGACGTAGGCGTCGCGCCGAAACAGCGTCCGATCCGTCAGGTTCACCACGTCGCCAACTCCCTCTCGGTCATCATCCCCGCGAGAGCCCGCTGCAAATCGGGTGACGCCCGATCAGCCCGCCGTGCTGGAGGCCCCGGCCCGGCGCTGCTTCAGATCGCCGAGGATGCGGGTGTGATCTTCCTTGGTGAGCTTGTAGCCGAGCAGAATGATGACCGACACCGCCGTGAAGAGCGCCGCCCCGGGGCCATAGGTGATGCCGAGGTTGCGGATGATCTCCGGTGGAATGGCCGCGAGCTTCCCGGGCGTCGCCCCCTCGCCGTGCGGAAAATGGATCACATCGAGCGCCACCAGTCCGATCAAAGCGCCGAGCCCGCTCGACGCCTTGGCGGAAAGAGTGATGCCCGCGAAGTAGAGGCCCTCGCGCCGCGCCCCGAAAAGGTGCTCGTGCTCGTCGGCGGCGTCGGCCATCATCGACTGGAACGATATCGTCGCGACGCTGCCGCCGAGGCCGCCGAGCACCGTGGCCAACGCGAGCGTCGGCAGATAGAGCGAGGGTCCGATGATGTGCCCGAGCCGCAGCGAGACCGGCGCCACCTGCGCGACGCCGATCAACGCGAGGCCAAGCATCGCGATCCACCGCTTCTCAATCATCCGCGCCAGAAGCGCCGCGCCGAACACGCCGATGAGCACGCCCACCGGGCTGAGGTAGCCCAGCGAAGCGATCTGGCCAGAGCTGAGCTTCCAGAAGAATGTGTTGGCGTGAACCGTCAACGCCCCCGCCGCACCGAGGGCGGCGAAGAGGATGAGGCAGGTGAAGAAGAGGCTGCGGAACGAGCGGTTGCGCAGCACCTCCATCGCCTCCCGCAGGAACTGGGCGACGCTGAACCGCGCGCCATCTGCGGCCGAGTGGAGCCGTCCGCGCGCTCGCAGCGTGCCGATGGTGCTCAGCAAGGCCGCCACGATGACGACCCCGCCGAAACTCCAGGCGAGCGGCGAGTAGGCTGACGCCACGAACCGACCGTTTCCCTTCAGGAACAGGCCCCACGACAGGAACACGGCGATGAAGGTCGCCAGCACCGTGAAGACGACCCGCCACGCCACAATCGTCGATCTTTCCGCGTAGTCCTCCGAAAGCTCCGCGCCGAGCGCGAAATAGGGCACCTGGAAGATCGAGATTGCGATCCGGGCCGCGAACAGCGCGCCCAGCACGTAGAGGAACTCCAGGCCGCCGCCCAACCCCTTCGGCACCGAGAACAGCAGGCCGTAGGCGATGACGGTCGGCAGTATGCCGGCCAGCATGAACGGGTGGCGCCGGCCGTGCCGCGAGCGCGTGTTGTCCGAAAGCGATCCCACCGCCGGGTCGAAAATCGAGTCGACAACCAGCGTGAGACCCGTGGCGATCCCCGCCTCGGTGCCCGATAGTCCGCACACGATGGTCAGATAGAACGGCAGCAGGCCGCCGACGCCGTAGGTCGTGATGTTCTCGACCGCCGCGCCCGATCCGTAGAGCGTGAGGACGCCGAGCCCCAGCTTCGAGCGCCTGGCCTGATGGGCCCCTTCCGGCGGCGCCATCGCGCCTTCGAGAATGGGCCGTCCATCGTCGTCGGCGGCGGACTCATTGACCTCGGCGCTGATCAGCATCGCGGACCTGGGCTTCCCTCTACCACTCTCGCCGGGCTCTCGCCCCCGGCTTTTGCTCGCGTCATACGTGACAGGCCCGGGGCGCCGCGTCGAGTGAACATCAGACATTTCACCGCGAGCGCCGCCCTGTCGCCGCTGCTATAGCGGGCGACTGGGAGGGACGATCCGCTCGCCGGTGCGCTGGTTGACGGTGACCTTCCAGGGATAGTGATCACCCTCCCCGCCGGCGCCGACCTGCTGCATATGGTTGGTGACCGCCTTGCGCCAGCGGTCGGAGGTGTTGGCCGTGGTCATGTGCGGCGTCTTGGAATGGTGGAAAGTGACGTCTCCGCGCCGGATCGGGCAGACCACGGCGCGCCGCGCGTCGACATCGCAGGTCAGAAGGTCGCTCCGCATCCCTTCGACGAGCCGGTGGGGCAGCACCCCCTCTAGATGGCCGCGATCGATGAAGTGCATGCAGCCGTTGCGCGCGTCGACGTCCTGCAGAGGGATCCAGCCGGTGACGCCCCTGTCATCGAGGTTGCGGCCCCAATAGCCCTCGTCCTGGTGCCAGTAGGTCGGCACGGAGCGGTGCGGCGGCTTGGCCAGGAACTGGTCGTACCAGTACGAGAGCTCCATCCCCATCAGCGCGGCGCCAAAGCGGATCAGCCACTCGCGATATGGCTGCTCGCGGATGTCCTTCCAGACGAACGAGGGCGACGACTGGATGATGCGGAACGAACGGTCCTTGAGGTCCTCCTTGTCGGACCACGCCCAGTCGTAGGCGAGGCGGTCCTTCTCGCGGATCAACACCTCGCACTCGGCTTCCAGCCGGTCGAGGTCTCGTTGCGGGATCGCATCCTCCACCACGAGCCAGCCGTGCTCGCGGAAGAAGGCGATCTGCTCGGCAGAGGCGTCCGGGAAATGCATGTTCAAGCTAGCGTCCCTCGCGGGGCGTCTCCTCCATCTTCGACAGCTCGCGTTCGACGCTCGCGCTGACCATGGCCAGATGGACGCGCATCGCCGCGACGGCGAACTCGGCGTCGCCCGTACGGATCGCATCCACCAGGCGCTGGTGCTCGGCGAGCGTCGCCTGCGCGCGGCCTTGCCCTGGCAGGGCCAGGCGCCGCACCCGGTCGAGCGGCGCGCGGGCCGCTTCCAGCAGCCGCGACGCGCGCGGGCTCTCGACAGCCGCGAACAGAGCCGCGTGCAGCGCCTCGTCGAGGTCGTAGAATCGCAGCAGGTCGCCGCCCGCCAGCGCCGCGGCCTGCTCGGCGAGGTTGGCGTCGAGCCTGGCGAGCAGCGGCGGACTCGCCATAGGTGCCAGGCGGCGCATCGCTTCGGTTTCGAGCGCTGCGCGGATGAAGAGGCTCTCGCGCACGTCGGCGGGGCGGATCGGTGCGACGAAGCTGCCATGTTGCGGAAACACCTCCGCGAGGTGCTCGTCCGCCAGCCGCGCGATCGCCTCGCTGACAGGCGCTCGCGAGACGCCGAGTTCGAATGCGATTTCCTCCTTGCGCAAAGGCGTTCCCGGCGGCAGCGCCAGCTCGCGGATGCGGCGCCGCAGGTGCTCGTACACCCGCTCCGCCTTGGAGGTTTCGCGCAGATCGAGGACGACGGCGGCCATGGCTCAGTCCTGGGCGGTCCGGGGCGCCCGTCAGATGACCTCGAGATAATCACGATCCGGCAGCTGCGGGAACGGAGCGGTCGGCAGGGTCTGGTACCAGAAGGCGACCGACGCGATGTCGTCCTGCAGCGGCAGGTAGCGGCGATCTCGGTCGGTGCGCCAGCCGAGGGCCTGGATGGTGACGGCAAGGTCCTCTTCGAAGCGGATCGGGTCCGGGATGTGCCAGCGGTAGAGGCCGAAGCGCTGCTGCGAGGCGTAGACTCCGTCCGGGCGGATCACCTGCGGCAGACCGGCGTAGGGCGTTGTGAACTCGACGTAGCGACTTGGATTGGTGCGATCGACCGTACCCGGATCGAAATTGTAGGCGCCGCAGAAGTAGTCCTCGGTGCCGGTGCCGCAGATGGTGGGAAACTCGCCATCGCCGTCGATGAAGAACTTGATCTCGCCCTCGCCCCACCAGCCGGCGTTGTTGACGCCCCATGCCATGTAGGTGCCGACATACTGGCCACGCCCCTTCACGCCATCGAGGATGCGGTAGACCTCCTTGTACGGAAGCGGGTTCGTGCGTCGGAACTGGGCGTGGAAATAGGCAGCGTCCTCGGGCACATCGGTGAGCGCGTAGTTGATCTGGTAGTAGATGTAGATCGCCTCTTCGGCCCGGTTCTCCAGCGTGAAGCGCGCGCGCTTGCGGAACGGCATCTCCCAGTAGCAGTTGAAGGCGCGGCCGGGATTCACGCACACCGCGAGCGACGTGACCTGAGCGAACTTCTCCCAGCCACAGGCGAAGAAGTCGCCGGCGGGCGCCTCGACCGAAGGGTGCTCCTGCCCGTCCCAATAGGCCCGCAGGATGGTGTGGCGCCATTTCCCGCGCGCCAGCGTCATCCAGATCTGCTGGATCGCGCCCTGGCCCTCGATATCGGCCAGCGTAATGGTCTGGCCCGGCTCGACGATCACGTAAGGCGAGACCTTCCAGCCTTGCCCAAGGCCGCGCGCGGCGTTGGCGGCCGGCCCGTCCGTCGACATGCCACCCCTGCCCTTCTCGCCGGTGAAGTTCTCCGGAGAGATCGACCGCGTCTTCGCCGACGACAGCCGCGACAGGTTGCCAAGATGGAGGCCGAGGCCGTTGAACCCGGTCATATCCGTTTCCCTCTAAGCTGCGTCCGGCGCCGAAGGCGCGAGTCCGTAGAAGGCCGCCGCGGTCCCTCCGAAGATGCGATCGCGATCCTCCGCCGGCAGCGCCTCAGTGAGCGCCTCGGCGGCCGAACGCCACGCCGCATAGCCGCCGGCCAGGTTGACCACCGGCCAGTCGCTGCCCCACATCAGCCGCGCGGGGCCGAACGCCTCCAGAAGCACGTCGGCGTACGGACGCAGATCAGCCGCCGTCCACGAGGCTGCAGCCTCGTTGACGAGGCCCGAGAGCTTGCAGCAGGCCCGCGTATCACGGGCGATGGCGCGCATGGCGTCAGCCCAGCCGGCGAGTGCGCCGCCGACGATGTCGGGCTTCGCGCCATGGTCGATCACCACAGGCAGATCCGGCCGCGCGGCGAGGAAGCGCGCCAGATGCGGCAGATGGCGCGGCCGCACAAGGGCGTCGAGCCGCAAGCCCGCCGCGGCGAGGGCCTCGACCGCCGGCGCGATCGCGGGCCTCACGATCCAGGCGTCGTCCGGCAGGTCCTGGAGCATGGGTCGCAGACCCACGAGCTTCGGCGCTCGCGCCAGATCCTCGATCACCCGCGCCGCGTCCGGCGCCTCGAAATCGGCCCAGCCGACCACGCCAGCGACGAAAGGCGTCTTGGCCGCGAGTTCCAGCAGCCAGCACGTCTCGGCCGACGTCGGCGCGGCCTGCACGAGCACGGTGAGTTCGACGCCGGCGCCGGCCAGCAGCGGGGCGAGGTCGCCGGGGCCGAAGTCGCGGTACAGCGCCGGGAACCCGTCCGCCGTCAGCCAGCCGTAGTCGCCGCGGGCGACACGCCAGAAGTGCTGGTGCGCGTCGATCCTCATGCGGCGCCGTCCCGATCGTCCCCGGGCGGGATCGCGCCCTTCTTCAGGATCAGGTTCGCCCAGTAGCGGCGCTCGCCGGTCGCGACGATGGCGCAAGCGCCGCGCGTGCGCTCGTAGAAGGAGAAGCGATCGAGCGCCGCGATCGGCCCCTCGTAGCCGGCGGCGCGCAGCAGCGCCTCGAACTCGCCGATCACCGGCGGCAGCTCGTGCGGCGCGCCGTCGACGGCCATGCGGAACGCGGCGACCGACTCGAACTGCTCGAGCGGCAGGACCGAAAGGATCGCCCCGACCATCCGCGTCGCGCCGACGCCGTCGGCGCGGATCAGGCGGCGTGCGTTGGCGGCGGCGGGAAAGTTGGCGTCGACCACCGCGATCTCGTCGGCGTGGCCCATCGCGCGAAGCGTCGCCAGCAGCTCCGGGCCCAGCAGCGGGTCGATCCCCTTCAGCACTCAGGCGGCCTCCGTAGCGGGGACGGGCGCGACGCGGTCGACGAGGCCCTCCTGCTTCAGCGCGACCCATAGAGCGGCCGGGAGCGGCGCCTCGAACCAGGCGACGTTGCTCTGCACCTCGGCGACCGACCCGCCGCCCGGGATCACGCTCACCACGGCCGGATGCGCGGCCGGGAACTGCAGCGCCGCCGCCGGCAACGGCGTCCCGAACCGCTCGCAGACGGTGCGAAGGCGCTCGACGCGGGCGACCACGTCCGCGGGCGCGGCGGCGTAGTTGAACGTACCGCCATGGCGTACGAGCACGCCGGAGTTGAACGGACCGCCGATCACCACGCCCACGCCGCGGCGCTGGCAGTTCGCCATCAGACCGTGCAGCGGCGTCTGTTCGAGCAGCGTGTAGCGGCCCGCCAGCAGGAAGACATCCGGGTCGAGCTCGGCGAGCATCCGCTCGCAGGCCGCCGCATCGTTGACGCCAAGGCCGATGGCTTGAACCACGCCGGCGGCCCGCAGCTCGGTCAGCGCCTGCCAGCCGCCCCTGCGGGTGAGGTCGTTCCAGTGCGCCTCGTAGACATCCGCCGCGCCGTGCGTCGGCAGTTCGGCGTCGTGGACAAAGAGGATGTCGACCCGGTCGAGGCCGAGTCGCGCCAGGCTCTCGTCAAACGAGCGCCGCACGCCGTCGCGGGCGTAATCGAAGCGGACCTTCGCCTCGGAGCGCATCGCTGCGTCGGGCTCCAGCAGCCGGCCTACCTTCGTGGAGAGCACGAACGTGTCGCGGGGACGGTTGCGAAGCGCACGGCCGACGCGGCGCTCCGACTGCCCGAAGCCGTAGAGCGGCGCCGTATCGTAGTAGCGCAGGCCCGCGTCCCACGCCGCATCCATCACGGCGGCCGCGCCAACCTCGTCGAGCGAGCCGAACATGGCGCCGACTGCGACGCCGCCCTGACCGAGGACGGTGAAGTCGAGCCTCCGCCCGAGCGGCGTCGTGAACGGGCGGCGGCCGGCGGCTCGTAGCATGACTGACATGTTAGCGGCCCGGCTCTGCGCCGAACAGCCTGGAGCATCCGTGGATCTCGGTCTATGCTGATATTTCAATGGCCGACGTCCGCCCCAACGCCCTGCGCCTCAACCCGGCGGACGACGTCGTCGTCGCCATGCGGCGCCTGGCGCCTGGCGATCGGCTGGATGGCGAGGCGCTGGCGACCACCGAGACGATCCCCAGCGGACACAAGGTGGCCACGCACGCCATCCGCGCTGGCGAGGCGGTGAAGAAGTACGGTCAGGTCATCGGGGCCGCGACCGTCGACATCGCGCCGGGCGCGCACGTGCACAGCCACAACCTCGCCGTGTCCATGCTGCGCGAGAAAGCCCGCGCCACGGTCGCGCAGCGCCTTGACCCGCGGCGCACCTTCCAGGGCTACCGCCGGCCGAACGGCAAGGTGGGCGTGCGCAACTACCTGGGCGTGCTTACCTCGGTGAACTGCTCGGCGACCGTCGCCCGTCACATCGCCGAAGCGGTGGAGAAGCGCGGCCTGCTGGACGCCTATCCGGGAATCGACGGCGTCGTGCCGATCACCCACGCCAGCGGCTGCGGCATGGCGGGACAGGGCGAGGGCTTCGAGGTTCTGCGCCGCACGCTCTGGGGCACGGCGGCCAACCCGAATTTCGGCGGCGTCCTGATGGTCGGGCTTGGCTGCGAGGTGATGCAGATCGGCCGGCTGAAGTCCGAGCATGGGCTCGACGAA
>JAKAZA010000143.1 GCA_021816155.1 Pseudomonadota bacterium
GCGGCGTCGACGCCGCGATCGAGGCGGTCGAAGCCTGGTACGAGGCCCGGGGGCTGCCGGCGCGGTTCAAGCTGATCGATACGATCGCAGCGCCGGCAGACCTCGCCGATCGGCTCGCACGGCGCGCTATCGGGCCGCGACGCCGACCCTGACCATGATCGGCATCCTGGCCGGCGCGACCGATCCGGACGCGGACATCGCCGACGCGCCGGGCGCCGCATTCCGCCTCGTCTTCTCGAACCCCGCCTTCGGAGACGCCGGCGACGCCGCTGAGCGGCTCGCCACGCTCGCCCGCATCCCCGCGCCGCGCGGGTTCGCGCGGATCTCGCTGCGCGGCGCGCCAGCGGCGGTCGGGGTCTGCGCGATCGACGGCGAGTGGGCGGGGATCATGGGCATGCGCACGGTTCCGGCGTTCCGCCGCCAGGGTTTCGGACGTCGCGTCTTCCGCGCCCTCGCCCATCACGCAGCCGGACTGGGCGCGACGCGCGGCTACCTGCAAGTGGAGCAGGAGAACGCGGCGGCCGTCGCGCTCTACCGTTCCGAGGGCTTCGAAGCGGCCTACCTCTACCGTTACTGGGTCAAGCCGTAGGCGCCCTCACGCGAACCCCAGTTCGCGACGCAGCGCCACGGCCTCGACCCCGCGTTCGCGCAAGGCCCGCAGCGTCTCCGCGCCGGACCGCTTGGCCAGGCGCGCGCCCTTGGCGTCCGCGATCAGCCGGTGGTGATGGTAGCGGGGTTCCGGCAACCCGAGCAGCGCCTGTAGAAGGCGCTGCACGTGGGTCGCCTCAAACAGGTCCTCGCCTCGCACCACGTCAGTGATTTCCTGGCGCGCGTCGTCGACCACCACCGCGAGGTGATAAGCGACCCCCACGTCCTTGCGCGCCAGCACGACGTCGCCGGCCGCGGAGGCGTCCACCGCGACGACACCGCGGCGGGCGTCCTCGAATGTCAGCGGACCGGCCTCGCGCTCGGCGGCAGCCAGGTTCAGGCGCCAGGCGAACGGCTCGCCGGCCGCGAGCCGACGCGCCTCCTCGCCTGCGGGTAGTGGTGCGTCGCGGAACCCTCCGCCGGGCCCGTGCGGGGCGCTGAGCATCGCCACGGCGACCTCCTTGCGGGTCTTGAACGAGCGGTAGACGAGGCCGCGCCCCACGAGGCGCTCGAGCGCGGCGCCATAGTCGGCGCCGTGCTCCGACTGGCGAAGCACGGGCCGCTCCCAGTCGAGCCCGAGCCAGGCCAGGTCATCGTGGATGGCGGCCTCGAAGTCCGGGCGGCAGCGGGTGAAGTCGATGTCTTCTATGCGCAGCACGAACCTGCCGCAGGACCGGCGCGCCACTTCCGACGCCGTGAGCGCGGAGAATGCGTGGCCCTTGTGCAGCAGGCCCGTCGGCGAGGGAGCGAAGCGCGCGGCGCTCAACGCTTTCCGTGCAGGCCGGCCAGTGAGAAGGTGCCGAAGTGGCGCAGCACGCCGCGCAGGAACGCCTCGTCGCCGCCCATCGCCTCCTTCAGCGGCCGGAACTGCTCGAAGTTGCACATCTCGGCGAGGCCATGCGCCGCGCACCAAGACGCGATCGTTGCGAGCTGCAGCTCGCGGTCGTCATTCGGGTCGGCCCCGGCGGCGACCAGCGCGCATTGGACCTCGCTGTAGCCACTTTCCTCTTCCTTGATGTGCGCCGGCATCGCCATGCGGTCGCGCGAGGTGTCGTACATCAGCCGGTAGAGCGCCGGGTTCTGGAGCGCGAAGTGCACGTAGGCGAGGCCGATCGACTCGAGCGCCTCGCCGGGCGAAGCGGCGGTGCGCCGCGCCTCGATGATCGCATGCGAGAGGGCGTCCCAGCCGCCGTGGGCCACGGCCTCCAGGAGCTCCGTCTTGTCCTTGAAGTGATGGTAGGGCGCAGCCGGGCTGACGCCGGCCTCGCGCGCCACAGCGCGTAGCGACAGAGCCACCGCGCCCTCGGCTTCGAGGATTCGTCGGGCGGCCTCCACGAGCGCGCGCGACAGATCGCCGTGATGGTACGGCTTGGCTTGAGCGTTTCCAGATTCTCTCATTGCGGCCACCGTAAAACTTTATCCGAACGCTGTAAAGATGATGTTGACACCGTTCAGATGCACGCTATCTTAGCACCGTCCAGATCGGACCGCCTCGCTCCCCCGGGGCGCTACGGAGCCAAGGAACCTCGTCATGTCTCTCGCCAAGCTCATCGCCTTCGAACGCATCTTCGATAGCGCAGTCGCCGCGTTCTCGCTGCTTGCCGGCGTCGCCGCGGCCGCCGGCGCGGCCTTCCTGTTCGCCTGAACGGGCGCGTCTGCGGCCAAGGTTCGGGGACTGAGCCCCACCCAGGGGGCTCCCCCGACGCGGCCGGGCCGGCGGAGTTTCCGCCGCCCTATTGAGAATCTTTAATCCGAACACCGTCCAAATTATCTTGACGTCGTTCAGATCAGCACCTATCTGAGCACCGTCCAGATGGACGCTCCCCTGCTCCCCCAGGGGTAACGATCGAAAAAAAGGAACCTCACCATGTCTCTCGCCGCCAAGATCTTTGCCTTTCAGCGCGTCTTCGACAGCGCCGCGGCCGCCTTCTCCATCGTCTTCGGGGTCATCCTCGCGACGGGCGCCGCGTTCCTCGCAGCCTGAGGCGCAGCCGAATGTCGGCCAGGGTCCCGGAGAGCGCGACTTCTTCGAACGCTCTCCGGGCAGGCAACCCCTAGGCGGAGCGCCTGACACTTAAGACAGCCGCGGGGCTGGACCACCCACATCATCGCGAGCGCATCCTCGGGCGCGATGCGGACCGGCAGCTTCTGCGTCTCGCTGGAGAACGTTGGACGCCTTGTCTCGCTCAGATGATGGCCCTAGCCGGTCACGCGCGCGCCAACCGCCTCTTGCCGTCACGCGGGTGTCGTGGAATCTGCCTTAGAGCAGTAGTTGTCACCCTGATTCCGGTGTCGCGTCGGCCGCAAGGAGGCGTGTCTTCAGTCTGAGCGTCAACTTCCCGTCCAGCCGCGCGGAGCACGGCCATGCAGGTGCTTAGCCGCCTGCCGTCCGGCTGGCCCGCCTTGGTCCTCAACGCCGACTTCCGGCCGCTGAGCTACTATCCGCTGTCGCTGTGGCCATGGCAGGAGACGATCAAGGCGGTCTTCCTCGGCCGCGTCGACGTGGTCTCGACCTACGACAAGAAGATCCACTCGCCGAGCTTCTCGATGGCCCTGCCCAGCGTCGTGTCGCTGAAGCAGTACGTGGCGCAGGACCGCCCCCCGGCGTTCACCCGATTCAACGTCTTCCTGCGCGACGGCTTCGCCTGCCAGTATTGCGGGTCGGGCGAGGAACTGACCTTCGATCACGTCACCCCCCGCTCACGAGGCGGGCGCACGACGTGGGAGAACATCGTCACCGCCTGCGCCCGGTGCAACCTCGGCAAGGGCGGCCGCACGCCTCGCGAAGCGGGCATGCACCCGCATCGCGCCCCGCGTCGTCCGAGCATGTATGAATTGCAGGAACGCGGCCGGCGGTTCCCGCCCAACCACCTTCACGAAAGCTGGCTCGACTACCTCTACTGGGACATCGAGCTGGAGGCGTGAGCGCCGAACGGCGCCCGGCCAGGCGAGCTCAGGCGGGCCGGGCGGACGCCAGCAAGGCGTCCAGCGCCGCCGTGTCCTCGAAGCGGGCCTCGACAGGCCAGGCCGTCACGCGCTGACGCCAGGCCAGAGGCAGCTTCACCCAGTCCTTCTCGGATGCGAGCAGGCCGGCGCCGAGCCTTTCGGCGCGCCGAGCGAGGAAGCCGAGCAGGCGCTCGTCGTATCGCGCGTGATCGGGAAGCGGGGCGAAATCGGCCAGGTCGCAGCCCGCGGCGACCAGCGCACGCTCCATTTTCCACGGCTTGCCGATCCCGGCGAACGCGAGCTGTGGCCCCGGCGGCGGCGGCGCGACGGGGACGAGACGAGCCGTCAGTACGGACTTGCCGGCGAAAAGCCGCACCAGCGTCGGGTCGGGCGCCGCGACATCCGCCGGGAGCAGGATCACGACCGCGTCTGCGCGGGCCAGGCCGATCGCCAGCGGCTCGCGCATCGGCCCGGCCGGGAACACCTGGCCGTCCCCGAACGGCCACTCGCGGTTTCGGGTCTCGCCGTCGACGACCACGAGCGAGAGCGTCTTCCTGACGCTCGGATTCTGGTGGCCGTCGTCCATCACGATCACTCTGGCGCCCGCGGCGGCCGCGGCGGTCGCGCCGGCGGCGCGGTCGCGCGCGACCCAGACCGGTGCGTCGGACGCCATCATCAGCGCCTCGTCGCCGACGTCGGCGTCCGTGTGCGCGGCCGGATCGACCCGGATTGGACCGGCCAGGCGGCCGCCGTAGCCGCGCGTGAGGATGTGTGCGCCGCCGCCAAGGCGACGGACGAGGGCGCGCACCACCGGCGTCTTCCCCGTCCCGCCCATCGTCAGGTTGCCGACACAGATCACCGGGACGCCTGGATCGACCGGCCGGCCGCGGGCGATCCGGCGCGCAGTGGCCCACGTCCAGATCCACGAAGCCGGGCGCAGCAACGCGCGTGTCAGCGGCGCCGGCGCGCCGGAGCGCAAGTACCACCACCGCGGCGTCGAGAGCTTCATCCGGCCGGAAGCAGCGGGCGGAGCAGCGTCCGCGCCTCGTCCAGCTGTCCCGCCTGGCTGGCCGCGTAGCCAACCGAAGCGGCGGCCAGAGCCTCGCGCCTGGGCGCATCCGCGAGCAGGTCGGCGATCCGCGCGGTCAGCTCGGCCTCGTCGGCCACGAGGAGCGCGGCGCCCGCGGCCGCCATCTCCGCATAGATCTCGGCATGGTTCGCCACGTGCGGGCCACTGATCACGCCGGCGCCGAGACTGGCGGCCTCCATCGGATTGTGGCCGCCGACGCCGGCCGTGAATCCGCCGCCGATCACGGCGAACGGCGCAAGGCGGAAGAAGAGGCCGAGCTCGCCCAGCGTGTCGGCGAGATAGACGCCGGTCTCAGGCGTGATCGGCTCGCCCCGCGAGCGCCGGGCGACGCGGCGATCCGCGAGCTGCGCGGCGATCTCGTCGGCGCGCCCGGGGTGGCGCGGCGCGATCACCGCCAGCGGCGCCGACGCGATCCGCCCTGCGGCCGCAGCGATCATGGCCTCCTCGGGCGCATGGGTGCTGACCGCAACGATCACCTCGCGCCCGCCGATCATCGCCTGGAGTGCGGCCAGATCGGCCTGATCGCAGGCGAGCGGAGCGCCGACGCGCTTCAGGTTGAGCCGGCCGTCGATGCGGGCGCCGAGCGCGGAGAGGCGCGCCTCGGTGACCGCGTCCTGAGGCAGCACGAGATCGAAGCTCGCCAGCATCGCCCTGGCGGCGGAAGGACGGCTGGCCCAGGCCCTGGCGCTCCTCTCGGTCATGCGCGCCGACACCAGCGCCAGCCGCGCGCCCGCCGCGCGGGCGGCGAGGATGAGGTTGGGCCAGAGCTCGCTCTCGGCGAACACGCCCAGCCCCGGCCGCCAGTGGGCGAGAAAGCGGCCGACGGCGTGGGGCGTGTCGATCGGGGCGTATTGATGGAGCGCGCCCGCCGGCAGTCGCCGGGCCAGGACCTCGGCCGCGGCGCGCGTGCCGCTGGTGACGACCAGGCTGATGTCGGGCCGCTCGGCGGCGATCCATTCGATCAGCGGCAGAAGCGAGATGCTCTCGCCGACGCTGGCGCCGTGCATCCACGCCACCGGACCTTGCGGCCGAGGCGCCGAAGCGTGACCGAGCCGCTCCGCCAGACGTTCGGGATCCTCCTTGCCGCGCCGGGCGCGGGCCCTGAGCAGCGGACCCGCGAGCGGCGAGGCGAGTCCCGTTGCGACGCGGTAGGCGCGCAGCGACAGCGGCGCGGCGACGGTCATGTCGCTCCGACCAGGGCCTCGGCGCGGGCCTGAGCGGCGTTCAGCCGCGCCTCCCACTCGACCTGGGCCGCCTTCATGCCGTCGGCGGAAGCGTCGCGGGAGATCGACAGCGGGCCGTCGAAGACCACGCAGCCACGACCGAACGGGAGCGGGATGCGGGTCGAATCCCAGGTCTTCAGCTTCAGGGTGGGCTCGGCCGCCAAGCCGAAGATGACGACAGGCGCGCCGCCCATCCGGGCCATCACCACAGGCCCCTCCGGCATCCGCTCGTTCGGACCGCGCGGACCGTCGGGCGTGATCGCCATGGCCCCGCCGCTTTCGAGAAAGCGCAACGCGTCGCGGAAAGCCGCGACGCTGCGCCGCGGGGCCCGGTTATCCTGCGTCGACGAGCCGCGGATGGCCGGGAATCCCAGCGGCGCCACGATCTTGGCGATCAGCTCGCCGTCGGGCGAGTTGGAGATCAGCACCCGGCGCGGCTTCTTCTTGAGCACGCGATTGCAGGCCACCGCCAGCGCGATGCGGCCATGCCAGAAGCAGGCGATGAACCCCTCCCGCGCGGCCACGGCCGCGTCGACGACCTCCCTGTTCTCGAAGCGCCAGCGCATCGTGGCCAGCGTGAAGCCCAGGTACGCCGACACCAGCCACGCCAGGACCGACTGGACCCATGGCGTGCGGACGAACTTCTTGGCGGTCGCCTGGCTCACTCGGCCGCCTCGACCGCCGGCGCCAGCTCCAGGTCCTGCGACCCCGCGAGGCGCGCATAGAGGCCGCGCCGCCCGATCAGCTCTCCATGGTCGCCCTCCTCCACCACCTGGCCGCGCTCGATCACGTAGATTCGGTCGGCGCCGCGCACCGTGGAGAGGCGGTGGGCGATCAGGATGGTGGTGCGTCCCGCCATCAGCCGCTCGAGGGCCGCCTGCACCTGCGCTTCGCTCTCGGTGTCGAGCGCGCTGGTGGCCTCGTCCAGGAGCAGGATCGGCGCGTCCTTCAGGAAGGCCCTGGCGATCGCCACGCGCTGGCGCTGGCCGCCTGACAGCCGGGCGCCAGCTTCGCCCACCGAGGTGTCGTAGCCCTTGGGCAGGGCCATGATGAAGTCGTGCGCCGCCGCCTGTCGCGCCGCCGCCTCGATCTGCGCCTGCGTTGCGTCGTCTTTGGCGTAAGCGATATTGGCGCGGATCGTGTCGTCAAACAGAAACGGCTCCTGCGTCACCAGCGCGATCTGGCGGCGCAGCGAAGCCAGCGTCACCTGGCGCACGTCGTGACCGTCGATGGTCACGCGGCCGGACGTGACGTCGTAGAAGCGCGGGATGAGATTGAGCACGGTGGACTTGCCCGCGCCGGACGGTCCCACCAGAGCGACGATCTCGCCGCGCTTGGCTTCCAGCGTGAGCCCGTCGAGCACCGGCGTCTCTCCGCCGTAGGAGAAGCCCACGTCCTCGAGCCGCACCGTCGCCTCGCCCAGAGGCAGTTCGCCGGCATGTTCGGGGTCTCGGATCAGCGGCTCGACATCGAGGGCGCCGAACAGCCGGCGCGAAGCGGCGAGACCCTCGGTCATCACTGTCTGCAGGTTCGCCACCTGGCGCAGAGACTGCGAGCCCATGAGCAGCGCCGAGACGAAGCCGGTGAACATCCCGGGCGTCACCTTGCCGATGACGATAGGGCCCAGGTGCGTGACGCCCAGCTGGAAGCGCCAGCCCGCGTAGCAGACGACCACGCCCAGCATGATCGTCACCATCAGCTCCGAGACCGGCGCGGCCATCGCGCGGGCGTCGGCGCCGGCGATGATGTGCCTTTGGCGCCTGGCGATCACCTCAGCGACGCGCGCTTCCTCGAACGCCTCCTTGTTCTCCATCTTGACAACGCGGACGCCGTCGAGGCTCTCCATCACCGCGCTGGTGAGCGAGGAACTCTCCTCCATGGCGCCCTTGGCCGCCCTGGTCGTGCGCTTCGAGTAGTCGCGCAGCACCCAGCCCACGATGGGCGTGATGACCAAGGCCAGCACCGTCAGCGCCCAGTCGTTGATGAACATGGCCACCACCACGCCGGCCAGCGTCACCACGTTCTGCACGTAGTTGATCACGCCGTTGGTGGCGGCCTCGCGCACGAGCGTGGCGTCGAAGAGGATGCGCGAGACGAAGCTGCCGGAATGGGTCGCGCGCAGCCGGGCCAGGTCGCCCCGCATGAAGTTGCCCACCAGCTGCTGCTGGATGTCGGCCACGACGCCGTGGCCGATGCGATTGATCAGCGTCGACTGGCCGATCATCGCCAACCCCCGGATCACGCCGAGACCGCCGAGCACCAGAGGCACCGTCACCCAGGTGAAATCGGCGCCCTTGCGGCTCAGCAGCGTGTCGACGCTCGACGCCACGTAGGCGAGCAGCGCGCCGCTGGAGACGCCGGCCATCACGGCGAAGAAGAGCGCAAGCGACACGCCTTTCCAGCGTCGCCGCAGATATTGGCGCCAGATGCGCTCGACGATCGCCCGGCCGGCGCGCTCTTCGTTCGACTTTCCGCCGACGGAACTCATGGCGCGGAGGGGTCGTCCGCCCGGCGACGCGTGTCAAGCGCAGCGCCGCCACACCCCGCCGGCGCCGGCGCCGCGCCGCGCGATGGTGCGTCTGCCTCTTGCATATCCCTGGCCGCGCCGTACTTAGGCGCACAAGCGTCGCAACCTCATCGCCAGCAAGGGAAAGCCGGTGCCGGCATTCGATCTGTCAACACCGCATGGGCGCTTCGCGACCTACTGGCACCACTTCTGGTACGATCACGCCTACCTGCGGCTCGCGTTCTCGAACGCGCACTGGCTCAGCGAAGAGATGGTGCGCGCCAACCAGCCGTGGCCATTCCAGGTGAAGGCCTGGCGCGATCGCGGCATCCGAACCATCATCAACCTGCGCCATGGCGTGGACGCCCACCACGTGCTCGAGCAGGAGGCGTGCGACCGCTACGGCGTGAAGCAGGTGCACTTCGTGATGTGGTCGCGCGAGGCGCCTAGCCGCGATCAGGTGATCGGCGCCAAGCAGCTGTTCGAGGAGATCGAGTACCCGGCGATGATGCACTGCAAGTCGGGCGCGGACCGGGCCGGCGTGATGAGCGTGCTCTATATGCACTTCCGCCAGAAGAAGCCGATCAGCGAGGCGATGCGCCAGCTCGACCTGAAGTTCGGCCACGTGCGCGCCGGCCTGACGGGCGTGCTCGACTACAGCTTCGAAAAATACATCAACGAGGCCGAGCCGCTGGGCATCTCGTATGAGGATTGGGTGAGCAGCCCGGCCTACGACCCGGTCGCCATCAAGCGGGATTTCCGCGCCCAATGGTGGGGCACGCTGCTGACCGATAAACTACTGCGACGAGAGTAGATCGTCAGG
>JAKAZA010000144.1 GCA_021816155.1 Pseudomonadota bacterium
GAGACGCCGCGCTCGGGCATGGTCACCCCATAGAGCCGGTCCATCCGCGACATGGCGAGCGGGTTGTGCGTGATGGCGATGAAGCGGGTCGGGGCGCGTCGCCGCATCTCGTCGAGCAGGTTGCAGAACCGCTCGACGTTGGCGTCGTCGAGCGGCGCGTCGACCTCGTCGAGCACGCATATCGGCGCGGGATTGGCGAGGAACACGGCGAAGATCAGCGACGCGGCGGTCAGCGCCTGCTCGCCGCCCGACAGCAGGCTCATCACGGTGAGCCGCTTTCCCGGGGGACAGGCGTAGATCTCGAGGCCGGCCTCGAGCGGGTCGTCCGACTCCACGAGCCGCAGCTCGGCCTGGCCGCCCTCGAACAGCGCCGTGAACAGGTCGCGGAAGTGGGCGTGGATCACGTCGAACGCCGCGGTCAGCCGCTCGCGACCCTCGGCGTTGAGCTCGGCGATCCCCTGCCGCAGCTTGGCGAGCGCGTCGGTCAGGTCCGCGCGTTCGCTCTTCAGCGTCGAAAGGCGCTGAGCGACTTCACGGGCGTCCTCATCAGCGCGCAGGTTGACGGGACCGATCTGGTCACGTTCGCGCTCCAGCGAGGCGAGCTGCGTCTCCATGCCGGACGCTTCACGCGGCAAGGCGGCGGCCTCTTCCGCGATGCGGCGACCGAGCGCCTCCGGCTCGATGCGCAGCTGATCGCGGATCGCCGCGGCGACCTCGCCGAAGCGCTCGCGCGCGGCGTCGAGGCGGGCCGCGACCGTGGCGCGACGCTCGCGCGCCTCGCCTGCCGCGGCCTCGGCGGCGCGCCACGCCCGGTCCGCGTCGGCTCGGGCGGCCTCCGCCATGGCGAGCGCGTCCGCCGAGCGGGCCTTGCGCGCTTCGGCCACGGAAAGCTCGCCCAGCATCGCCTCGCGCCGCGCCTCGACCCTGGCCGGCGCGTCGCGGGCGGCGCCGACGGCCGTGTCGGCCTTTTCGCGCTCCGCCGCCAGCTGATCGTGCCGACGGCCGGCGGCCTGGGCCCGCCGCAGCCAGTCGGCGCGGTCGGAGACCAGCGTATCGAGGCGCCGCCGCCGTCCTTCCCGCTCGCGACGTTCGACGTCGAGCGCGGCCCGGGCGTCCGCCTCCTCGGCGCGCGCGACATTGGCCGTGGCGCGGGCGGCTTCGAGAGCGGCGGCGCCAGCCGGTTGAGCCGTCACAGCGGCGAGGGCCGCCTCGGCGTCCGCCATCTGGCGCGCAAGGTCGGTGTGCTCGGCCTCGAAGCGGGCGATCATCTCGTCGAGCGACTGGGCGCGGGCGTCGCGCCGCGCGCCGTCGCGAACCAGCGTCTCCAGCCGCGTGCGGGCGTCCTGCGCCGCGAGCTCCGCCGCGCGCAGGGCAGGGCGAGCCTGTCGCAGCGTCTCGTCCGCCGCCGAAAGCCGCCTCAGCGCAGCCTCGCCGGCGCCTTGCGCTTCAGCCACCTTCGGCGCCAGTCCTTCGATCTCGACCTCGAGGTCCGCCAGCCGCGCGCGCTGCCTCAGGCGCGCCTCGGCTGGCCGTGGCGCGCCTGCGCGGGCGACGTAGCCGTCCCAGCGCCAGAGGTCGCCCGCCTTGGATACGAGGCGCTGGCCGGGCGCGAGCTGGCGCGCCAGAAGCGGACCGTCCGCCGGCTCGACGACCGCGATGAAGGCGAGCCGCGCCGCCAGCTCCCCGGGAGCTTTCACGAGGTCGGCAAGCGACGTGACGCCCGGCGGCCATCGCGCGACGGCCGTCTCTGCGCCGCCCCAATAGGCGGGCGCCGAGGCGTCGAGCGCGGCGTCGAGGTCGTCGCCGAGCGCGGCCGCCAGTGCGGCTTCGTAGCCGGCGCGAGGAGTCACCGCGGTCAGCGCCGCCGGGAACTTGCTCTTCTCGGCGCGAGCTGTGAGCGCGGCCAGCCCCCGCGCCTCGGATTTCAAGGTGGCGAGGCGATCGGCCGCCGCCCGCGCCGCAAGCCTCGCCTCCGACTCGGCGGTCATCGCTGCGGCACGCTCGGTCTCGGCCGCCTCCAGCGCCTCGCGCACAGCGGCCAGCGCGCGCTCGGCGGCGTCGAGCGCTGTCTGCGCCTCGGCTCGGCGTCCCTCGTCGGAGGGCCCGAGCCCCGTGCGTTCGGCTCTGGTCTGGTCGAGCGCCCGCGTGGTTCGAGAGACCCGCGACCGCGCCTCCTCGACCCTTTGCTCGGCGCCGCGCCGCTCGGCCTCGCCCGCAGCGATCTCAGCCGCAAGGCGCTCGACTTCGGCGTCGGCCGCCTGCCGCGCGCGCTCAGCCGCCTCGAGCGCGACCGCCAGCTCAGGCATCCGCTCAGGCGCAGCGGCGATCTCGGCCCTGAGGTCGTCGGCCTCGGCGTCCAGCCTCGCCAGCGCGCGCCCCGCGTCCTCGACGATCTGGCCCTCGCGCGCAGCGTCGGCGGCGATGCGGCCGATCTCGGCCTGGAGGCGGGCCAGTTCCGCCGACGCGCCCTCCAGCTCGCGGTCGAGCCGGTCCTTCTCGATCTCGAGCCGGTGCAGGATGGCGGCCGCAGCGGTTTCCTCGTCGCGCAGCGGGCGGATCGCGGCCTCGGCCTCGGCGGCCCGGGCGGCCGAGGCGGCGGCCGCCCGCGTCGCGGCTTGGGCCGCGCCTCCGATGCTGATCGACTCGGAGTCGATGCGTGACAGCGCCTCGCGCGCCTCGTTCCAGCGGGCGAAGAGCAACGCGCCCTGCAACGCGCGGATCTGCGCGGAGATTTTCTTGTAGCGCTCGGCCTGGCGAGTCTCGCGGCGCAGGCGGTTCAGCGAGGCCTCGAGTTCGCGGGCGAGGTCGTCGAGGCGCTCCAGATTGGCCTCGGCAGCACGGACCTTCAGCTCCGCCTCGTGGCGGCGTGTGTGGAGGCCGGAGACGCCAGCCGCTTCCTCGAGGATCAGCCGCCGGTTCTGCGGCTTGGCCGAGATCAGCTCCGATATCTGTCCCTGCCGCACGAGCGCCGGCGAATTGGCGCCGGTTGATGCGTCGGCGAAGAGCAGTTGGATGTCTCGCGCGCGCACCTCGCGGCCATTGACGCGGTAGGTCGATCCAGCGCCGCGGTCGATGCGCCGCACCACTTCCAGCACCGGATGTGCGCCGAACAGCGCGGGCGCGGCCTGGTCGGCGTTGTCGATGGTGAGCGTCACCTCGGCGTGATTGCGGGCCGGCCGGCCGCCCGAGCCGGCGAAGATGACGTCGTCCATGCCGGCCCCGCGCATGGCCTTGGCCGAATTCGCGCCCATGACCCAGCGCAGCGCTTCGAGAAGGTTGGACTTACCGCACCCGTTCGGCCCCACGACGCCCGTCAGGCCCGGCTCGATCCGGAAGTCGGTGGGATCGACGAAGGACTTGAAACCGGAGAGCCTCAGCCGCTGGAAGTGCACCGCCGGCGCCTCCTAGTGGCGAGGCCGGATCCGCGCCTGGCGGATCGCGTCGGTCAACTGGTCCAGCGTCAGTTCGCCCAGGTACCGCTTGCCGTTGATGAAGAACGTCGGCGTCGAGTCGACCCCGTCGACGCTCACGTGGCGCTGGACGCGCGCGTTGAGGGCGTCCAGCGCTTTTGAATCGCCGACGCAGGCGTTGAACTGGGCTTCGCTCAGGCCGGCGCCCTTGGCGATGTCCAGCAGGACCGACGCCGGCGTCGCGCCGTTCTGGAACATGCTAGCTTGCCGGCGGTAGATCTCGTCCATCACGGCGAAGTACTTGCGCGGTCCCGCGCAGCGGGCGGTGAGGAAGCCACCGGCCGCGAGGGTCGGATCGCCTGTGGTCATTTCGCGCACCACGAACCGCACGCGACCCTTGTCGACGAACTTGGCCTTGAAGGCCGGGAAGACGTCGTTGGCCCAAGCGGCGCAGTGGGGGCAGCCGACGGAGCCGTATTCGATGACGGTGACCCTGGCGCGCGCATTGCCGATCGCCATGTCGCCCGGCTCGGGCGCCATCACGTTGGGCGTTTGCGCGCTCGCCGCCGCCGCGACCGCGAGCGCGGCGACGAAGGCGAGAATCCCGGCGCGCCGTCCGATCACGATCCGCCAGCCTGGGCGATCGCCTTGTCCATGGCCGCCATGTCCTGGAACCCGACGAGCGTCTGACTGCCGATCATGAAGGTCGGAGTCGACTGGATGTCGTACTTCCGGGCGATCGCGTCCGAGCGCCGGTTGAGCGCCTCCAACGAGGCGTCGTTGCTGACGCAGGCGTTGAACTGGTCGTTGGTCATGCCGAGGGACTGGGCGATCTTCACCAGAGCGTCGCGCTTGGCGCCGTTCTGGTCCGACTCGAGGAGGGGCTCTTCCTGGCGGAACACGGCGTCGACCACCTGGAAGTACTTGTCCTTGCCGGCGCAGCGAGCGAGCAGGAACCCTGCGGCGGCCACCGGCTGGTCACCGGTCAGGAACTCGTGCAGCACATAATGCACCTTGCCGGTGTCGATGTACTTGGCCTTGAAGGCGGGGAAGACCTCGTTGTTCCACTTGGCGCAGATCGGACAGCCGAGCGACGCGAACTCGTTCACGGTCACCTTGGCCTGCGGGTTGCCGAGCGACATCGCTTCGGGCAGCGCCGAGGTCCCGCCGCCGCCGCCGGCGGGGGCCGGCTTGCTGCAGGCCATCAGCGTGGCCGCCAGCCCGAGACAGATCAGAAAAGACGCGATGGCGCGCATGGGGGTCCTAGTCTCCGAGAGATTAATAGAGCGCGATTCCGGGGGGCGCATGAAGCCGCGCATTCAGCGGCCTTCCGCGCGCAGCACCTCGCGGCCGAGCCGCAGGAGCGCGGCCTTCAGCGGGCCGTCGGGCGTGTCGGCGAGGCTGGCCTCGAGCGACCGCTCGGCCGCCGCATCGAGCGGCGCGCGGCTGCGTCGGCGCGGTGTCTGCTTGGCGGGCAGCGGTGTCGAAAGCGGGCCCTGCACGATGCGCAGGCGCCCGACGGAGCCAGAGCCAAGGTAGAGGTTCAGCCGGTCGAGGATCAGCGGCGCCTGGTGCTGAACCAGCGCGGCGACCGGACCAGCCACTTTCAGCTCCAGTGTCGCGGGCCCGCCGCCGCGCGGCTTCGTCAGCTTCACCGGCTCGGAGCGGCCGGCCAGCGACTCGCCGACGATTTCGCGCCAGCGGGCCCTCAGGTCGTTGGGGCCGCCGCCGTAGCGTTCGTCCAGCGTCTTGATGAGCTTCGCCAGCCCGCGCGCAGCGTGGCGCGGCGGTCTCGGCGCGGCGCGCGGGCGATGTCTTGCCAGAATGGCGGCGGCTTCCTCGGTCGAAGGCAGCGGGCGGCGCATTGAGGCTCTATAGACCAACCGATGGCCGTCGTCCCGACACCGCCTGCGAAGCTGCGCGCAGCGATCCTCGCCTGGTACGACCAGAACGCGCGGACGTTGCCCTGGCGCATTGGCCCGGCGGCCCGCGCCGGCGGCCATCGTCCGGATCCGTACCGGGTCTGGCTCTCCGAGATCATGCTCCAGCAGACGACCGTGCCGCACGCGACGCCGTATTTCCTCGCGTTCACGCGCCGTTGGCCGACCGTCGAGGCGCTTGCGGCCGCGCCGGAGGGCGAGGTGACGGCCGCCTGGGCCGGGCTCGGCTACTACGCCCGCGCCCGCAACCTGATCGCCTGCGCCCGCCATGTGTCGCGTGAACTGGGCGGCGTCTTCCCGGCGACGGAGGAGGGCTTGCGCAGTCTGCCGGGGGTCGGGCCCTACACCGCCGCCGCCATCGCGGCGATCGCCTTCGATCTTCCCGCCAATGTCGTCGACGGGAACGTGGAGCGGGTGATTGCGCGTGTCTGCGCCGTCGAGACGGCGCTGCCCGCCGCCAAGTCCGAGTTGAGCGCGCTTGCGGCGGCGTTCGTGGGGGACGACCGACCCGGCGATTGGGCGCAGGCGCTGATGGACCTCGGCGCGTCGGTGTGCGCGCCGGCCGCCCCGCTCTGCGGACGCTGCCCGGCCGCATTCGCCTGCCGGGCTCGGGCTGGCGGCGCGCCGGAAAGTTATCCGCGCCGCCAGCCCAGGGTCGACCGCCCGCGCCGCCACGGCGTCGCTTATGTGCTGACCAGGGGCGACCTGGTCGGGCTCGTGCGCCGCCCCGCGCGCGGCCTGCTCGGCGGCATGCTCGCGCTGCCGACCAGCGACTGGCGCGCCGAGCCATGGCCCGACGCCGGCGCCCTGGACGCCGCGCCGGCCTGCGCCGACTGGCGCTTCGCCGGCGACGTCGATCATGTGTTCACTCACTTCGCGCTGACCTTGCGCGTCTTCCGCGCCGAGGGCGACTTCCCCGGCGCCATCTGGACCCCTCGCGCGGGCCTCGCGGCGATGCCGAGCGTGTTCCTCAAGGCGGCGCGCGCCGCGCTCCCCGCCCGAGGCTCATAGGCGTCGGCGCGACCGAACGCGTCTCGACGCGGCTCCTCGCCCGCCGACCGCGCCGGTTCGCCTCGATATCATCCCGCGAGCGGCGGCGACGCTCCAGGGGCCGGCTGGCCATGGCCGCGCAGCGTGGTCGGCTCGCGGGCGTGGCCGCGATCCTCCAGCGCGCTCATTCCGCCGCGAAGCTCTCCAGCCTCACCCAGTCGTTCAGCTCGAAGCTCCAGGCCAGGAACTCGACATGGCGGCAAGCGCCGGTCCGAACGAGGGTCGCCGCCATCGTCCTCAGAGCCTCGTCGTCGTGGGACGCCACCTCGTGGGAGAAGTCCGTGCGGCGCGTGTCGCGCCAGCACCTCAACCCGAACCTTCCATCGTAGCCCTTGATCGTCGCCATCGCAGCCGCCACCGGCAGACCTTCTTCCGCTTCCAGGCGCGCCGTCGCGAGGCGGGTCCTACGCCGAGGGCGAGCCCATCTCCGCCCGCACCTTCGCCCTCAGCACGTCGATCGGCGCGAGCCCGGCGTCGGTGCGGAAGTGCCAGTAGGTCCAGCCGTTGCAGGCCGGCGCGGCCTGCACCATGGCGCCCATCTTGTGGATCGAGCCGGTGAGGTCGCCGATGGCGAGGCTCCCGTCAGCGCGCACCTTGGCGCGGGTGAGCCCCTTCGGACACCACACCTCGTCGCCGGGGCGCAGGAGCCCCGCCTCGACGATCTGGCCGAATGGCACGCGCGGCTCGTCCTTCTTCGATCCGGTCACCGCGAGGTCGTCCGGCGCGGCGGGGACCACCTTCTCTATGCGCGCCCGCGCCAGCGAAACGTAGCCCGGGTTCTGCTCGATGCCGACGAAACGGCGGCCCAACCGCTTGGCGACCGACCCGGTGGTGCCCACGCCGAAGAATGGGTCGAGGATCAAGTCGCCCGGCCTGGTGGTGGCGAGGATCACGCGGTGCAGCAGCGCTTCGGGCTTCTGCGTCGGATGCGCCTTGCCGCCGGCGGCGTCCTTCACGCGCTCCTCGCCTGTGGCGAGAGGCAGGGTCCAGTCCGAGCGCATCTGCAGCTCGTCGTTGGCGAGCTTCATGGCGTCATAGTTGAACGTGTAGCGGCGCGCGCCCCGGCTCTTGGCGGCCCAGATCAGCGTCTCGTGAGCGTTGGCGAAGCGGGTGCCCTTGAAGTTCGGCATCGGGTTCGACTTGCGCCAGACCACGTCGTTCAGGATCCAGAAGCCCAGATCCTGCAGCGCCGTCCCGACCCGGAAGATGTTGTGGTAGCTGCCGATCACCCAGAGCGCGCCCTCGTCCTTCAGAACGCGCCGCGCCTCGGCTAGCCAGGCGCGGGTGAAGCGGTCGTAGGCCTCGAAAGAAGCGAACCGGTCCCACTCGTCGTCGACGGCGTCGACCTTCGAGTTGTCGGGACGCAGGAGTTCGCCGCCGAGCTGCAGGTTGTAGGGGGGATCAGCGAAGACGAGGTCGACCGAGCGGTCAGGCAGGCGCGCCATCTCGGCGACGCAGTCGCCGAGAATGATGCGGCCGAGCTCGTCCTTCCGCCTCGCCATCGCCTCGCTCTCGCCAGCGCGACCGACCATTCGCGTCGCGGGTTAAGGCCGCCTTAAGCACCCGGCGGCCGCAGCGGCGCAAGGGCGCGGCGGCGGCGCGCGCCGTCGCCAATCGGGTCGCGATCGGTTCGGCTCAGAACAGCACGCGCGGGTTCATGATGCGCTTGGGGTCGAGCGCCAGGCGGATGGCCCTGAGCGCGGCCAGTTCCGACGGGCTCTTGTAGCTCGCGGCTTCGGCCGTCTTCATCGTGCCGAGGCCATGCTCGGCCGAGATCGAGCCGCCGAGGCTCATCACCACGTCGTGCACCACGTGCGCCGCCTCGTCGCGCCGCGCGTTGTGCGTCGCCGCGTCGCCGCCCGTCGTCGCCAGCACGTCATAGTGGATGTTGCCGTCGCCGACGTGGCCGAAGGCGTCGATGCGCACGCCGGGCCAACGGGCCGCGAGCGCCGCGCCGGCCGCCTCGAGGAACTCGGCGATGCGGGAGACCGGAACGGCCACGTCGTGCTTCCATGCCGCGCCCTCGCTCTTCTGAGCCGCGGACTGGTTCTCGCGCAGCGCCCAGAGCGCCTTCGCCTGCGCCTCGGTCTGGGCGATGGACGCGTCGACCACGAGGTCGGCCTCCATTCCGGCCTCCAGGAGTCGCTCCATCCCGGCTTCCGCGGCGCCCGGCTCGCCGCTCGCGATCTCGATCAGCACGTACCAGGGCGGCGTGCTTTCCAGTGGCTCGCGCGCGCCGGGGATGTGGCGCAGGGCAAGCTCGATCCCGAGCCGGCCGATCAGCTCGAAGCTCTCCACCGCGCCGCCGGTCGCCTCCTTGGCCCTGGCCAGCAGCGCTACGGCCGCAGCCGGACTCTGGACGCCGGCCATGGCGACGGCCCGGCTCGCCAGCTGCGGGTAGAGCTTCAGAGCCGCGGCGGTGACGACGCCCAGCGTGCCTTCGGCCCCGATGAAGAGCTGCTTGAGATCGTAGCCGGTATTGTCCTTGCGCAGCCGCTTGAGGCCGTTCCACACCTCGCCATTCGGCAGCACCGCCTCCAGGCCGAGCACCAGCTGGCGCATCGTCCCGTAGCGCAGCACCGCGACGCCGCCTGCGTTAGTAGAGATCAGGCCGCCGATCGTGGCCGAACCCTCGGAGGCCAGGCTGAGCGGGAAGCGGCGGCCAAGCCTGGCCGCTTCCTCGTGCGCCTGGGCCAGCGTCATGCCGGCTTCGACCACCAGAACGTCGTCGAGAGCCGAGGCGTCCCGCACGGCGCGCATCTTCTCCAGAGACAGCAGCACCTCGCCGGCGGGGATCTGGCCGCCGACGAGCCCGGTGTTGCCCCCCT
>JAKAZA010000145.1 GCA_021816155.1 Pseudomonadota bacterium
GCGGTTACCGGCAAACCCGGCAGGTCGGTGCCCGTGGCCAGGACGCTCGAGGGCTGCAAGGCGATCCTCGCCGGCGAGGCCGACGCCTGGGCCGAGGGCTCGCTCTACATGGTCGGCGACCTCGACGAGGCGCGGCGGCGAGAGGCGGAGTCCGTCGCCGGATCCGGAACGGCCGCGACATGAGGCTGCTGATCACCACGCCCAGCGCGATCGCCGTCGATCTCGGCGGCGTCGCCGCCGTCCGCGCCGAGGATGAAAGCGGCGAGTTCGGGGTGCTGCCCCGTCACGCCGACTTCGTCACGGCGCTGGCCGTCTCGGTCATCGGATGGCGGCGCGAAAGCGGCGAGGCCGGTTACTGCGCCGTGCGCGGCGGCTTGCTGACGGTCGCGGACGGCGAGACCGTGGCCGTCGCCACGCGCGAGGCGGTGACGGGCGATGACTTGGCGACGCTGGAGGCGCTGGTGCGCAGACGCCTCGCCGCCGAGGCTGCGGAAGAGCGTCAGGCGAGCGCCCACGCCGAACAGCTGAGAGTGCAGGCGATCCGGCAGATCATCGGCTACCTCAGGCCGGGACCCGCCGCGCTGGGCGGGCGGTGGCGATGACGCCCGACCCGACCGCGCCAGCCAACGACGGCGAAGCGAGGCTCGCCCGGTCGGTCGAGCGGCGCGCGGCCCGGCGCGCCTTCTGGCTGGCGCATGGGGAGCGGTCGCTGGCGCGCAACCTGGCCATGATCGGCGCCCTGGGCTGGCTCGTCGTCACGCCGACGCTGCTCGGCGTGTTCCTCGGCCGCTGGCTCGACGGCCAGTTCGGCTCGGGCCTGCTGTGGACCGGCGCGCTGCTGACGGTCGGGCTCGTCCTCGGCTGCCTGATCGCCTGGCGCCGGGTCGAGCAGATCCAGCGGGAGGACGAGCGATGACCGCCCTCGCCTGGCAGGTCGCCGCATTCGGCCTCGCCGGGCTCGTGCTCGGCGTTGCGAGCTTCGCCGCGCTTCGCGCGAACACGGCCCTCTACGTCGCCGGCGACGTGTGGCGCTCATTCTGCCTGCACGTGACGAGGCTCTCGCTCGTCGGCGCCGGCCTCGCGCTCGCCGCCTCCCAGGGCGCCGCACCGCTGCTCGCGGGCGCCGGGGGACTGGTCGCGGCGCGCTGGATCGCCGTCCGCCTCTGGGGCCGGCCCACATGATCAACTCGCCGCTCACGACCCGCATCGCCTTCCACCTGGGGCCTGTTCCGGTCACCGAGCCCGTCGTGACGACCTGGGGCCTGATGGCGACGCTCGTCCTGGGCGCGGCGCTGGCGACACGCAGGCTGCGGGACGAGCCGGGCAGGGTTCAGGCCGTTCTGGAGCTGGCCGTCTCCACGATCGAAGACCAGATCCGCGAGACGCTGAGAGCCGATCCCCGACCCTATCTGCCGTTCCTCGCCACGCTCTTCGTCTTCATCGCAGGCGCAAACCTCCTGGCGCTCGTTCCCGGCCTGGAGCCGCCGACCGCCCATCTGGAGACCGACGCCGCGCTCGCCGTGATGGTCTTCCTCGCGGTCCACGTCTTCGGGGTGAGGGCCCTCGGCTGGCGCGGCTACCTCGCCCAGTTCGCGCGGCCCACCTGGGTCATGCTGCCGCTCAACCTCGTTTCGGAGGTGACGCGCACCTTCTCGCTGATGGTGCGCCTCTTCGGCAACATCATGAGCGGGGTGTTCGTCATCGGTGTCGTGCTCTCGCTGGTCGGGCTCTTCGTGCCGATCCCGTTCATGGCGCTCGAGCTGCTGACCGGCCTCATCCAGGCCTACATATTCACCGTGCTGGCGATGGTCTTCATCGGCGGCGCGGTCGAGCCCGCCCGCGCAAGCCCCAGGAGCCCCGCATGAACTATGTGCCCCTCGTCAGCATCGTGGCCGCAGCTTTCGCCGTGGGCATGGGTGCGATCGGCCCCGCCCTGGCCGAGGGGCGCGCCATCGCTGCGGCCATGGACGCCATCGCGCGGCAACCGGATGCGGCCGGCGTGATCTCGCGCACCCTTTTCGTCGGCCTCGCCATGATCGAGACCATGGCGATCTACGCGCTCGTCGTCGCGCTCCTGGTCCTGTTCGTGAACCCGTTTGTACACTGACGATGCGGTTCGATCTGTGGACCTTCGCGCTGCAGGCCGCCAACTTCCTGGTGCTGGTCTGGCTGCTGCGCCACTTCCTCTACCGTCCGGTGCTGGGCGTCATCACCCAGCGCCAGGCGGCCACGGCGAAGCTCACGGCCGACCTCGAAGCGCAGGCGAAGGCGGCCGAGGCCCTGCGCCGCGGCCTCGAGGCGGAGCGCGCGGCCATCTCCGGCGAGAAGGCCGCGACGCTCGCCGCGGCGCGCGACGCGGCGGCCGCCGAACGCAAGACGCTCATGGCGCAGGCCCGCACGGACGCCGACGCCGTCCGGGCGCAAGCCCGCAGCTCATTCGAGCGCGAACGGGCGGATGTGGCCAGCTCGCTGGGACGCGACGCCGCGCGGCTCGCCGTGGCGATCGTCCGCCGGCTGCTGAAAGAGCCTCCCGCCGCCGCCGCGCAGGACGCGATGCTGCGGTTCGTCTGCGACGACATCGAGCGGCTGCCCGAGGAGGCCCGGCAGCACGTCCTCGAGCAGATCGCCGGCGAGGACGAGGCGGCGCCGACGGTCGTGACGGCCGCGCCGCTCGACGCGGAGACGCAGCGGTCTTTCGCCGAACGGCTCGGGAAGGCGCTGGGCGCGCCGGCCCGGCCGGAGTTCAGAGTCGACCCGGAACTGCTCGCGGGCGTCGAGGTGCGGTTCCCTTTCACCATCCTGCGACGCGCCTGGGCGGAGGACCTGAATCGCATCGAAGCCGAGCTCATCCATGACGACGGCGCTGCGAAGCTCGCTTGACCGCTGGCTGGACGACGCCGAGGCGCGCCTCGACGCGGCCTCGCTGGCGCCCAGACCCGAGCAGGTCGGCGTCGTCGAGCAGTCCGGAGACGGCATCGCCTTCGTGAGGGGCCTGCCGGACCTGTCCCTGGGCGGCCTCGTGCGCTTCGAGGGAGGCGCGACCGGATTTGCTCATGCGCTGGACGAGGAGCGGGTCGGCTGCATCCTTCTCGACCTCGCACGGGTCGAGGCGGGTGAGGAGGCGCGCGCGCTCGGCGCGGCGCTCGCCACGCCGGTCGGCGAGGCCCTGCTCGGGCGGGTGGTCGATCCGCTCGGGCGGCCGTTGGACGACAAGGGTCCGATCGCCGCCGCGAGGTTCGATCCGATCGAGCGGGCGGCGCCCGGCATCATCGAGCGCGATCTCGTCACAGAGCCGCTGCAGACGGGCGTCAAGCTGGTCGACGGCCTCTTCGCGCTCGGCCGCGGGCAACGGGAGCTGATCATCGGCGATCGCGAGACCGGCAAGACCGCCATCGCCACCGACACCATAATCAACCAGCGCCGCTCGGACGTGATCTCGGTCTACGTCGCCGTGGGCCAGAAGTCGTCCTCGGTGCGCCAGGTGATCGAGGCGGTGGCCGCGCGCGGCGACCCAAGCCGCTGCGTCTTCGTGGTCGCCGGAGCTGCGACCGCACCCGGCCTGCAGTGGGCCGCGCCCTACGCCGGCGTCACCATCGCCGAGTATTTCCGGGACCGTGGCGGCCATGCCCTGGTGGTGATCGACGATCTCAGCAAGCACGCCGCGACCCACCGCGAGCTGTCGCTGCTCATGCGCCAGCCGTCAGGGCGCGAAGCCTACCCCGGCGACGTCTTCCACATCCACGCGCGGCTGCTCGAGCGCGCCGCAAAGCTGTCGAAGGACCTCGGCGGCGGCTCGCTGACGGCGCTGCCCATCGCCCAGACCGAGGCGGGCAACCTCAGCGCCTACATCCCGACCAACCTGATCTCGATCACCGACGGACAGATCGTGCTCGACTCCAAGCTCTTCTACGAGGGGCAGAAACCCGCCGTGGACATCGGCCTGAGCGTCAGCCGCGTGGGCGGGAAGACACAGGCGCCGGTGCTGCGCGAGCTGGCCGAAAGTTTGCGCCTCGAGTACGCTCAGTTCCTCGAGCTCGAGCTCTTCACCCGCTTCTCGACCACGCTGGACGCTCGAACCCAGGCCCAGATCGACCACGGTCGCCGAATCCGCGCGGTGCTGACCCAGGCCCAGTACGCGCCGCTCCCGCTGGCCGAGGAGGCCGCGCAATTCCTGGCGCTGCGCGAGGGGCAGCTCGACCGGATGCCGCTGGATCGCATCGAGGCGTTCAAGCAGGCGCTCGCGGGATGGCTCTCGGAGCGCTGCGCCCCTCAGATGGAACGGATCGAGGCCGATCGACGCCTCGAGGACGCGGACCGGGAGGTCTTGCGCGGCGCCATCGGGGACCTTGTGGCGACGCTCGCGCCCCAGCCCGCGGACGCCCGGGCGTGAGCGCGCTGGGCGAGACCCAGGCGCGGATCGAGAGCGTGCGCAAGCTCGGCACGGTCGTTGGCGCGATGCGGGGAATCGCCGCGACGCACGTCGGCAAGGCGCGCGCGGCCCTCCCAGGGTACGAGACCTATGCGCACGTCATCGCCGCTGGGCTCGCCCGCGCCGCGGCGCTGGTGGAACGAACCGAAGCCGGGTCGGCGACGCGACCTGCGAGCGAGCCGGTCGCGATCGTTTTCGCCGCCGAGCACGGCTTCGCAGGCGGCTTTTCCGAACGGGTCTTCGATGCGGCCCGGCTTCCGTCGGGCGGACGCCTCTTCGTCGCCGGCGCGCGCGGCGTGAACCTCGCCGCGCAGAAGGGTCTCGCGGTGGACTGGAGCACGGCCATGGCCAGCCAGGCCGCCGCCGTGGGCGCCGTCGCGCGGCGGATCGCCGACCGCCTCTACGCGCTGCTCGCCCGTTCGGAGGCGGCCGGCGCCGTGGTGGTCCATGCCCGCCAGCTCGGCCCCGCGGACTTCGAGGTCGTTCGGCGGCCGCTGCTGCCGATCGATCTGGCCGCGATCCGCGCGCCTGTCTCCGGCCCGCCGCCGCTGGTTAACCTCCCGCCCGCGAAGCTCGTCGAGCAACTCGTGGGGGAATACCTGTTCTCGGAACTGGCGCTCGCCGCCCTCGAAAGCTTCGCCAGCGAGAACGCCGCCCGCCTGGCGACCATGGAGTCTGCGCGCCTCAACATCGATCGCAAACTCGAGGACCTGAGCGGGCGGGAGCGCCTGTTGCGCCAGGAACAGATCACCGCCGAGGTCCAGGACGTGGTGGCCGGCGCGCTGGCTTCGGAAGTGGCCGCGCCGCCGGGCGGACGCGTCTGATCCCAGGCGCCGCGTCGCCAAAGCCGCGCCACTTGCGCGCGGCGGCGGCGCGTTTCGATCAGTACTGCGGCGGCACCGGCTCCCAGGGTCCGTAACACACCTGCACGTATGGATAATACCCTGGCGGGTCCTCGCAGTAATACCAATAGTATCCAGGCGCCGGATAATAGTCGTAGTAATCGTAGTAGTACGGCGTCCCGATATACCACGGGTACGGATAGATGGGACCAGGGTAGTAGAACCACTGATCGCCGACCACCCACCACCAGCCCAGGTAACCGCCGTGCTGGACGTGGCGCCAGGCGCCGCCCTGCCATAGACCGCGCTCTCGCGGGCTGAGCCCCGCGAAGGTGTGACCGTTGAACCGGCCGAGATCGGCGCCGCGTCGCCCGAGGGCGAACCTGCCGGGGCTCGGCGCCCCGAACCCACCGCCAGGACCGACGCCCGGACTGCCCCGCGGCGCGACGCCGGGTCCGCCGCGGGGCGCCGCGCCCTGGTAGCCAGGCGGCACGCCGCGGAAACCACGCGGCGGCATCGCGCCGCGTCCGGCGGCCGGGCCGGCGTGAGCGCCCCCGCCCTGGCCGTGAGGGTCGGCCGCCATCGCCACCGGGGATGCGAGCAGCAGCCCCGCCATCAAGGCGGCGCTGGTCGCCAGCCTGGAGAACCTCGTCAAGACGCCACGCTCCTGTGATCGAACCTTGGCGAAGCTTAACCGGCGCGCGCGTTCCGACGTTGATCTGCCGCAAGCGCCGCCGCGGACGGGAGTTGACGGAGGTCAAGTCGCCCGCCGCCGAAAGGCGCTTAGCTGCCCGGACCTGATACGGGAGGCATCGATGAGCGCCGGACTACCGGTCTTCGACACCACCATCAACGAGACCAACGGCTGGCTGAAAGCGTTGCAGGAGGAGGCGATCTGCGACCGGCGCCAGGCCTACGCGGCCATGCGCGCCGTGCTGCACGCGTTGCGCGACCGCCTGTCGCCGGGAGGCGCGATGCGTCTGGCCGCGCAACTGCCGCTGCTGCTGCGCGGCGTCTTCGTGGAGGGCTGGCGCCCTGACGATACGCCGGTGCGCACCCACACGGCCGAAGAGTTCGTCGAACGGGTGGCCGCGGCCCTGCCGCCGAAGTTCGATCTCGACCCGCTGACCGTCACCCGGGCCACCTTGCGGGTGCTGTGGCGGGAGATGAACGGCGGGGCGATCGAGAAGGCGCGCGGCGAGGTGCCCGACGACATCCGCATGCTGTGGCCAGACGCCTTCCTCGCGGCCTGAAACGGAGAGCGGCGATGCCCCACCACCAACCAAGGCTGATCTATCTCCTCGTCGACGGCGCGCACGCCCGGTTCGTCGAGCGATCCGCCGAGACCGGCGATCTCGTCACCGTACGCAAGATGAGCGGCGAGGAGCGTCTGACGGAGCTGCGCGCCGAGCAGCGCGACGAGGCGCCTGGCAGCAGCTTCGAAAGCGCCAGCGCCGGGCGTCACCGCGTCGGCAAGGAGGAGGCCTATCGGCGCGCGAAGGAGGTCTTCGTCGCCGAGGTCGGACGGGCGATGACGGAGATGATCGGCGCGGCGCGGATCGACGGCGTCGTGGTGGTCGCCCCGCAACGGCTGCTCCGGCCGCTGCGCGAGAGCCTGCCCCAGAACGCCCAGGTGGTCGCGGCGATCGGGAAAGACCTGACCAAGACGCCGGACCACGAACTCGAGGCGTGGCTGGGGCCCATGGCCCTGGCGCAATCCCGCGGCGCATAGCAGACGACGGTCCAGGAGGAGAAGAATGATCCCGCTGCAGATCGCTTTCGAAGGCGGCCTCGAGGAGAGCCCCGCCATCCGGGCGCGCATCGACAAGGAAGCAGCCAAGCTGGATCGGTTCGCCAGCAACATTCTCGGCTGCCACGTCGCCGTGATCGGCCGCAGCGGCCGGCGGCGCCACGGCGATCTGTTCGCCGTGAGGCTGCGGATCACGCGGGCGGGGCACGGCGACGTGGTCATCGACCGCAACCCTGACGAAGACCACGCGCACGAGGACATCTACGTGGCGATCCGCGACGCCTTCAACGCCGCCCGGCGCCGGCTCCAGGACCGCGAAAGGCGGCTGGGCGGGCAGGTCAAGCTGCATGAGGCGCAGGCGCAGGGCCGCGTCAGCCGGATCGATCGCGCGGAAGACTGCGGCTTCATCGAGACGGCGGATGGCCGCGAGCTGTACTTCCACCGCAACGCGGTCGCCCATCCCGGTTTCGACCTTCTGAATCCGGGCGACCCTGTCCGCTTCATCGAAGGACCCGGCGAGAAAGGGCCGAGAGCCTCGACGGTGCGCCCCCTCCACGCCGCGCAACCCGCGAAGTAGCGGCTGGGAGCGCGTGCGATGACCGCCGGCTACATCCGCCTGCTCGACCAGCTCTGCATCGACGACGTGCCGCTGGTCGGGGGCAAGAACGCGGCCCTGGGTGAGATGCAGTCGGCGCTTGCAGCCGCCGACGTTCCCACCCCGGCGGGCTTCGCGATCACCGCCGACGCCTACCGGGACAGCCTCAGCAAGGCGGGAGCCTGGCCGAAGCTGCACGCCGTTCTGGACGCGCTGGACGTCACCGACACCGAAGCCCTGGCCAGAGCCGGCGAGCAGGCCCGCGCCGTCGTCTACGCGGCGATGGACGATCCTGAGCTTCGCCGTCAGATCCACTCCGCGCACCTGGACCTCGTCAAGCGCTGCGGCGCCGACGTCGGCCTTGCGGTGCGCAGCTCCGCCACGGCCGAGGACCTGCCCACGGCCAGCTTCGCCGGCCAGCACGAGAGCTACCTCAACGTGCGCGGCGAGGCCGCGCTCTTCGAGGCCTGCCGCAGGTGCTTCGCCTCGCTCTTCACGGACAGGGCGATCGTCTACCGCGCCGCGAACGGCTTCGATCATTTCCGCGTGGCGCTTTCGGTCGGCGTGATGCGCATGGTCCGCTCGGACCTGGCCGCCAGCGGCGTGGTCTTCACCCTCGACACGGAGTCGGGCTTCCGCGACGTCGTCTACGTCACCGGCGGCTACGGGCTCGGGGAGAACGTGGTGCAGGGCAAGATCGACCCGGACGAATTCTACGTCCACAAGCCCACGTTCAAGGCCGGCGCGCGGGCGGTGCTGCGGCGCGAGCTGGGCGCCAAGCAGACGCGACTGGTGCTCGACCGCGGCGGGCGTCCGGCGGAGCTGCCGGTGAGTCGGACGTTGCGCGAACGCTACTGCCTCGCCGACGAAGAGGTGCTGCAGCTGGCCGAGATGGCGCTCAGGATCGAGGCGCACTTCTCGGCGCGCAACGGCCGACCGACCCCGATGGACATCGAGTGGGCTAAGGACGGGGTGGAGAACCGGCTCTACATCGTGCAGGCCCGACCCGAGACGGTGGCCTCCAGGCGCGCGCCGGACGCGTTCGAGACCTATCGCCTGACCGGCGAGGCGAAAGTGCTGCTCACCGGAAAGGCGGTCGGCGAGAAGGTCGCGGGCGGCTGCGTGCGGGTGATCCGAACGGCGGCCGACCTCGCCGCGTTCCGGCCGCACGAGGTGCTGGTCGCCGAAATGACCAGCCCTGACTGGGAGCAGGTGATGAAGCGCGCGGCCGCCGTGGTCACTGACCGGGGGGGACGCACCTGTCACGCCGCCATCCTGGCGCGCGAGATCGGGGTTCCGGCCGTGGTCGGCACGGGCGGCGCGACGGAGCGGCTTCAGACCGGCCAGATGGTGACCGTCTCCTGCGCGGGCGGCGAGGTCGGTGAAGTCCTGGACGGCGCGGTTCCTTTCGCGATCGACCGCGTCGCCGTCCAGGATCTGCGTCCGACGCGCACGGAAATCATGGTCAACCTCGGCGATCCCGACAGCGCCTTTCGCTACGGCATGCTGCCGGTCGCCGGGGTCGGCCTCGCCCGCATGGAGTTCATCATCAGCCGGCAT
>JAKAZA010000146.1 GCA_021816155.1 Pseudomonadota bacterium
GGCGAAAGCGACCGCTCGCGCGTCGGCGCCGGCGGACGCTTCGGCGGCGGCGGCGGCGCGAGCCTGCCTGGTCAGTTCGAGCAGCCCTACGGCCCGGTCGGCCCCCCCAGCATGTTCACGATCCCCGTGCTCCGGTACCTGAAGACCTACGGCCTGACGGAAGAGGACCTAGCCTGGGTGTCGGTGATCCAGCGCGAATGGGCCGCCAAGAACCCACGGGCGAGCTTCAAGGACCCGATCACGGTCGACGACGTGCTGAATTCGCCGATGATCGCCTGGCCCTTCCGCATGCTCATGTGCTGCCTCGTCACGGACGGCGGCGGCGCGCTCATCCTGACCAGCGCCGACCGGGCGAAGGACTTCCCGACCAAGCCGGTCTACGTACTGGGCACGGGCGAGAGCGTCGAGACGCCTATGGTCAGCCAGATGTACGACTTCACATCCTCGACCGCGTTCCGCATCAGCGGCAAGAAGGCGTTCGACGAGGCAGGGATCAAACACAGCGATGTGGATCACCTGATGATCTACGACGCCTTCGCCCACCTGCCTCTCTACGGCCTCGAGGACCTCGGCTTCTGCAAGCCGGGCGAGGCCGCGGCGTTCATCCGCGAGCGAAACACGGCGCCGCCCAAGGACGGCAAGCCGATGGGCAAGCTTCCGCTCAACACCAACGGCGGCGGCCTGTCCTACATGCACTCGGGCATGTACGGCATGTACGCGATGCAGGAGAGCATCCGGCAGCTGCGCGGCGTCGCCGCGGCGCAGGTTCCGAACGCCAAGATTTCGATCAGCCACGGCGTGGGCGGCATGTTCGCCGCGTCCGGCACTATCGTCTGGTCGAACGAGGCGCCGTAGACTGCCACGCGAACCGGTGGACGAGCCCGCACGGGGGGCGCGGTCTCGTCCTCCCTTCGACAGAGTGAGCCGAGGGGGCGGATACGGCAGGGCACGAAATGGCTGACGATCCGTCGGCGCCGGCATCGATCGTCTGCCCGCGGTGCGGGGAGGCGAATCCTGCGGCAGCCCGCTTCTGCAGCGCCTGCGGACAGCCGCTGAAGCCAGCAGCAAGACCGGAGCCCTCGGACGACGAGCCGCCGCTCCGGATGCCGTCACCGCGGGCGGATGCAAGTTCGCGCGAGTCGCTGCAGGGGCTTGCCGCACGACCTCGGCGCCGGGGTCTCGGCGTGGTCGGCTGGCTCGCCGTCGCGACCGGCGCGGCTGCGGTCGCGGTGCTTGCCGCCGCCGCGGCCGTCCTGTTCCAGATCGGTCTGCCGCACGCGCGGCCCGGTTCGGCCATCCCCGCACAGCGGGGCGGACCGCCTGCTGCGCCCGCCAGCGCCGCGGAAATGCTGCGCTGGGACGCCGCCGAGGGCGACCCGAAAAGCTATTCGATCGACGGCTACACGATCACGCTCTCGACGGGTCACGGCGCGGCCGGGTCATGGCCCGTCATACGCGTCACCGCGCCCGATGGCCGCGCAGGACTCCTCGACGGCGATCCCAACCCCGGCCTCGCCGCCGCAAGCTTCGGCCTCGGGCGTATCGATCCGCAAGCCGACGGCGAGCAACTGCTGGTGTCCACGCCCGCCGGAACCCAACATCACCTGCGCCTGCTGGAGCTGACGCCGGGCGGGTGGCGCATCGTTGAGATCGCGGCTTTCCAGACCGACCCGGCCACCTCGTTCCCGAAGGACATCGACGGCGACGGGACGCCGGACATCGCCGCGCGGGACGACCGGTTCCTGGGCGCTTTCGCCGACCCGGCCGCGAGCCGGCTGCCGCCCCGGTTCATCGACGTGGTCGGCGGAGCGGCGGTCGATGTCTCGGCCCGGCCCGGCTTCGCGCCCGCGTTCCGACGCGACCTTAAAACCGCCGAGGCCGGCTGCCTTAACCACGCCAACAGTCAATGCGCGGCCATGGTGGCGGACGCCGCGCGCCTGGGCCTGCGCGACTGGGCCTGGCGCTTGATGCTGGCGAACTACAACGGCGCCGTCGTGCGCCTCTGGCCCGTGCTATGCCGCAGCGTCGCCGCGCCCGGACGCTGCCCGCCCGCCCAGCAGGTGACGTTCACGGACATGCCGGACGCGCTGGCCGGCTTCCTCGTCGCGGCAGGTTACGCAGCCCCGAACGCGCCGCCCCCGCCGGGCGGCGCGTTCCAGCCTGGGTTCGACTGCGCCACGGCCGACCGATCCGTTACGGTCCTGATCTGCAATACCGCGTCGCTAAGCGAGGCCGACAAGGCGGTGTCCGACGCCTACGCCCAGGCGCTCGCCCTCTCACCGGATCCGAGCGTCCTCGAAGCCGAACAGCAGGCATGGCTCCAGCGCCGCGACCAGGCGCCTGCAGACGACGCGACGCTCTCCGCGCTCTACCAGGCGCGCCTCCAGGATCTGCAAGCCGGGGCCGAGTAGCGGCGGCGTCCATTGCCGATCGGGCGGAGGCGCGAGACAAAGCGGCGCCATGAGCCCCAGCCTGACCGCGCCCGCCACCATCGCCGCCACGGCTCTGCTGGCGGCTGGCGGCGGCGCCCAGCCGGCCGCAGCGCCGACGCCGGTCGGCGCGATGGTCGTGTGGAACTCCGGCCAAAACGGCGCCTCGAAGACGTTCTCGTCCGGCGGCGTGACCGTGACGCTGTCCGTTCATCATGGGGCGCAAGGCGAGATGGCGCCCACGATCCGGGCGGAAGCCGGCGGCCAGGCGCTCAGCCTCGTCGGCGATCCGTCGGAATTGCCCGCGGCCGCGAACGCCGGCGTCGGGCGGCTCGACGCGAGCGCCGAGGGCTTGCAGGTGCTGTTCTCCGACTATACGGGCGGCGCCCACTGCTGCGACCATGTGCGGGTTCTGGAGCGGCTGCGCGGGGCGTGGCGGGTGGTCGACGTCGCCAAAGTCGAGGGTGGCCCGCTGGAGGCGTTTCCGGCCGACCTCGACGGCGATGGCGTCGCCGACATCGTCCTGCCTGACGACCGTTTCGCCTACGCCTTCACCTATTACGCGGCGAGCCACATGCCGCCCAGGATCTACAACCTGGCGAACGGCGTGGTGGTCGACGTCTCCGCAAGCCCCAAGTACGCGCAGGTGTTCCGGCAGGACATGGCCCGCGCGGCGGAAGGCTGCCGCCAGCACGGCAACGGCGCCTGCGCGGCTTATGTCGCGGACGCGGCCAGGGTCGGCGAGTTCGCGCGAGCATGGCGTGTGATGCTGGCCAGCTACGACAAGACGGCGCGGTGGGACTGGCCGAGAGAGTGCCTGGTCCACGCCCCGCCCGGCCGTTGCCCGAAGTCGAAGCAGCGCACGTTCCCGAACATGCCGGACGCGCTGAAGGCCTTCCTGATCCGGCTGGGCTACATCCGCGCCGGCTGACGGCGAGCCCGGGGCGGCAGCGAGGGCGGGCGACGCGCACGGGCGCGCCAGGCGCGATGCGGGGCCCGGTGGCGTGTTATGGAAGCGCGCGCAGTTGGCGCACCATGCGAATCCAAACGCCGCGAACGACCTCAGAGCCAAGCCAGCGGCTGCTGACCGGCAAATGCCTTTGCGAGCGGGTCGAAGACAGAGTCGTCGACCAGTTCGAATATGCGCTGAACTGTCACTCTCGCAGTGTCGTCGCGCGACGGGATCCGCCTTCAAATCTCTCGCCGGCACCGAAGCGGACAAGCTGTCGATTTCGAGGGGTCAGGAATACATTCTGCGTCATGGCGACGACACCGGTCGCGACGCTCATTGCGGAGTGTGCGGGTCGCTGCTCTACTCACTGGTGCGGGAGAGACGCGATGTCCACGTCGCCTTGGGCGGCCTCGTCGATGACCCGGGCATTCGGCCCTCGATGCACATATTCGTGGGGTCGAAGGCGCCATGGTGCGGGATCACCGACGACCTTCCGCAGTTCGACGGCTTTCCCGACTCCTGAGTCCGCGCCGACGCCCCCAGGCGGACCCGCCTAGGCCGGCGGCGCTTCACCGACCACGATCTCAGGCTCGCACCTGACCTCGAAGTTCACGGAGCGCGCGATGAAGCACCTCGCATGGGCGGGCTCATGCAGGCGGCGGGCCAGGTCAACGTCGGCGCCGGCCGCGACGGTGACGCAAGGACGCAGCGTCACCTGCTCGAACTGCCCGGCGCCGCCGGCTTCCTCGGCCATCACGCCCTCCGCGCGGTCTTCGTAGGCGATGACGATCAACCCGGCGTCGGCGGCGAGGTGCAGGTACCAGAGCTGGTGGCAGGCCGCGAGCGCGGCGATCATCAGCTCTTCAGGATTCCATCGCGCCGCGTCGCCGCTGAACAGCGGATCGGAAGAGCCGGCGATCGTGGATTTTCGGCCGGCCCGGGCCTCGTGATCGCGCGAGTATGCTTTGTAACCGCTCGTGCCGCTTCCCCGGTTGCCCGTCCACACGACGTTCGCTTGGTAGCGGTGCAGCCGCGTGCGCCCTCTCCGCTCGATCATGGCGAATTTGGCGACGGCGCTGGGACAGCGTGCGGCTGCCCGCTCGGCGCCGGCTGCCGCCCGGCGTGGCCATCCTGCGCGCAACCGACGAAGGGCATGGTGGACGCGCCGGCTCTTGGCGGCGCCAACACTCCCACGCCCGCGCCCTGCCCCCCGCAACCGACCGCGAGCCCGATCGCGGCCAGGACAACCGTCCCGAAGACGGCCCGCCTGACGCGCGAAGCCCGCGTTACCCACATGGCGTCCCCCAAGCAATTCCGGAACCCGCCGGACGATTGGGCCTGCGCGTCGCCTCCGTCAACCAGCCGAACCGGCCGGTGCGCTCGGTTCTGGCGCCCTCGAAGTTGACGCTGCTAGGGCACGGCGCGCTTGGCTTACGGTACGTGCGCCGGGCGATTATCGCGGAAGGGACCGGAGGAGACGACCCATGCTGACGCTGTACGACCACCCGCTCTCGCCCTACGCCCAGAAGGTGCGGATCGCCCTGCGCGAGAAGGGCCAGGCGTTCCAGACGCCCCTCCCCGGCGGGCTCGGCGCCGGCGGCGCGGCGGGCGATTTCGCGGCGGCCAATCCGCGGCTGGAGGTGCCGACGCTGATCGACGGCGACGTCCGCATCTTCGATTCGACCATCATCCTCGAATACATCGAGGACAAATGGCCTTCACCGCCCCTGCTGCCGGCTTCGCCCGCCGAGCGCGCCCGGGTGCGGATGATCGAGGAGGTCATGGACACCCACTACGAGGCGATCAACTGGGCCATGGGCGAGATCAGCTGGTTCCGCCGGGCCACGGGCGCCCTCGCCGAGACGCTGACGGCGCGCGCCGGCGAGCAGACGCAGGGATTCCTCGCCTGGCTCGAGCGCCAACTGGGCGACGCCGCGTGGTTCAACGGCGCGTCGTTCGGCTGGGGCGACCTCTGCGTGGTTCCGTTCGTGGCGGCGTCGGCGGCGATGGGATTCCGGGCGCCGGAAGGCGGCAAGGTCGCCGCCTGGCTCGGCCGCGCGCTCGCCAGGCCGTCGGTGGCCGAGAGCGTCGGCGAGGCTCGGAACTTCAACCGGGACACCTCGGGCGTCGCCGAAGCGGTCGCCTCGGGCGCCTTCAAGCGCGAGTATCGCGACCACAGGCTCGAGTGGATGATCAAGTCCGGCGGGCTCGAGGTGGTGCTGAAGGGCCTCGAGGCGGACAACATCCGCTTCACGCCGGATTTCCGCTGAGCGCCTGCCCTCGGGACAGTCTTGCAAGCGGGCCGTGGGGGCGCGCAAATCGCCCCTGAGAAAGGAGGCCCGCCATGGCCGACGATGCACCCAGGCTGGTGACCCGCCTGGAGCCCCAGGACGAGTACACCCACACCCCCGACACCGCCTCGAACTACAACGAGAGCATGTACTTCAACGTCTTCGATCCGAAGACCAGGGTCGGCGGCTGGTTCCGGCTCGGCAACCGTCCGAACGAGGGCTACGCCGAGATGAGCGTCTGCCTTTACCTGCCGGGCGGCAAGGTCGGCTTCATGTTCGGGCGGCCGAAGATCAGCGGCAACGCCGAGATGAACGCGGGCGGCTTGAAGATCGAGGTGATCGAGCCCTTCAAGCGCCTGCGCCTCACCTACGACGGCAAGGTGTGCCTGCTCGAGCGGCCGTTCGAGATGGCCGAGCCTTCAAAGGCCTTCCGCGAGAACCCGAGCGTGCCCTGCCAGATTGTGCTCGACTACGAGGGCGTCTCGCCCATGTACGGCGGCGAGACGGTGCGCGCCGACGGCAAGCCGCGCGACGACGTCGATCCGGAGAAGTCCTTCGCCAAGGCGCACTACGAACAGCACATGGCCGCCAGCGGCCGGTTCGTGGTCGATGGCGCGACCTACGAGGTCGCGGGCTTCGGCCTGCGCGACAAGTCGTGGGGGCCCCGCTACTGGTCGGCGATCAACTGGTACCGCTGGTGCCCGATGAACTTCGGCCGCGACTTCGGGATGATGCTCTCGGTCGTCACCGGCGAGGACAACAAACCCCGCGAAGGCGGCATGGTGTTCGCGGACGGGCAGTACGACCTGATCAGCGAATGCAGGATGGACACCGACTGGGACGAGCACGGCTACCAGACGGCCCTGCGCGCCAAGGTGAAGACCCGCGGCGGCAAGTCGTACGAGGTGGAGGGCAAGGTGCTGTCGCTGATCCCTCTGCGCAACCGCCGCACCGGTCCCGACGGGCGCGAGTTCAACACCCGCATCACCGAGGGAATGACCGAATATCGCTGCAACGGGCTGGTCGGCTACGGCCTCTCGGAGTACCTCGACCAGATCGTCGACGGGAAGCCCAGCGGGATGGGAGCGTGACTTGAGTTCGGAACCCTACCGGAAGTACCAGTGCGGTACCTGCGGCTTCGTCTACGACGAGGCCGAGGGGCTGCCCGAGGCGGGCTTCCCGCCCGGCACGCGCTTCGAGGACATCCCCGACGACTGGGTGTGCCCCGACTGCGGGATGAGCAAGGCCCAGTTCGAGCCCTACGTGGACGAGGAATACGCGTAACGTCTCCGGCCGCAGGTCCCCGACCGGCGGAGGCGGCGGTTCAGCGCGTCGCCAGCGCGAGCAGGGTCGACAGCTACGGCTCGCTTTCCGTGGCCGCCGCGGGCGCAAGCACCAGCTTGCCCCGCGCCTGCCCGTTCATGCTCAGTTCCAGCGCCTCGGGCCATTCCTCGAAGGCGAACGTGCGGGCCAGCGGCACGGTGAAGCGGCCCGCCGCCGCCAGCGCCGCGAACTCGCCCAGCTTGTCGTAGCGCAACACCGCGCCGTCCGGACCGCCGGGCGTCTCGTTCATGCCGTTGCGCACACCCAGCCCGGGGGCGCCGGCCATGTCGACACAGGTCAGCACGCGGGCCGGATCGCCGCCGGCTATCGCGATCAGGTCGGGGAGCACGCTTTCCACCGTCCCCCCGCTGAGGCGCTGCTTGAGATTGGTCGGCGCGCAATCGAAGATCAGATCGGGCGTACCCACTAGGTCACGGACACGCGCCACCATCCCCTCGCCGTAGGGCGTGACCAGTGCGCCCATCGCCCGCAGTTGACCCGCGAAGGTCTCGCCGGCGGTCGTCACGACGCGAGCGCCGCGCAGCAGCGCCATCTGCACCGCGCCGAAGCCGATCATGCTGCCGCCGCCGCTGATCATCACGGTCTGTCCGGCCCGCACGCCCAGCCAGTCGATGCAGCGGTAGGCGGTCTCGACAACCATCGGCAGCGAGGCGGCCGCCGCCATGCCAAGGCCAGGCGGCAATGGGGTCCAGTAATTGACGATCGCGTACTCCGCCGCGCCTGCGCTGCCGTGATCGGAGTAGTTGGCCGGGCCGAGCACCGGATCGCCGATGGCGACCCCGGTCACGCCCTCGCCCAGCGCGTCGACCACGCCAGCCACATCGAGGCCGACGCCGCGCGGCAACGCTTTCGGAAACAGGCCCCTGCAGAGCGCCCAGTCGGCCGGGTTCAGCCCGCAGGCGTTGACCCGGATGCGGATCGCCCCGCGGCCAGGGGTGGGGATTGGCGCAACTTCGAGACGCAGGACGTCCGCGGGGTCGCCATAGCTGTGCAGGCGCAGGCACCGCATCGTTCCGTCCTTCGCTATGTCGGTCATCTCGTGGCTCCAGGCCGCACAGGCGCACAGTCGCAAGCCCAGCGGGGCTTCGGGGAAGCGGCATTTCGTCAGTCACTGACGTATAGACATAGAGACAGTGACTGACAATAGCGCTATGGGACTCTCCATGCCGAGAAGCGGAAGCGACGCGCGCCGGCGCCTCCAGCAGGCTGCCCTCGAGCTGTTCCGGGAACGCGGCTACGAAGCGACCACTGCCGCCGAGATCGCGGCGCGGGCCGGCGTCACGGAGCGCACGTTCTTCCGGCATTTCAAAGACAAGCGCGAGGCGCTGTTCCATGGCGAGGAGGATTTCCGCACGGCCCTGGCAGACGCCGTGATCGCCGCGCCTGCGGACCTCGATCCGCTGTCGGCGCTGCGCGTCTCGTTCGGCGCCACGGAGCAGGTGCTCCGCGACAACCGGGCGTTCTCCGGCCCGCGCGCCGCCCTGATCGACCAGACCCCCGCGCTGCAGGAACGCATGCTGACCAAGACCGCCGGCCTGATCGATGCGCTGGCCGGCGCGTTGCGCCGCCGCGGCGTCAAGGCAGGCGCAGCGACGCTGGCAGCGCAAATGGGAATGGCGGCGTTCAACCACGCTGTGACGATGTGGGCTACGGATCCTGATTCCGGGCTGCAGGAGAACCTCGCTCGCGCCTTTGCCGACCTGCGAGGCCTCGCGGCGCCGACGCCGCCGCGAAACTGACGCTTGCCCTACGTTGCGTCGCAGTGCGTCTTCCTGGCGACCGGCAAGGAGGAGCCAGTCATGAACGACCGCGTCAGCATCACCATCGAGGGCGGCGTCGCCGACGTGCGGATGGTGCGCGTCGACAAGATGAACGCGCTGGACAACGCGATGTTCGAGGCGCTGGTCGGCGCCGGCGAGCGGCTCAAGACCGAGAAGGGCGTGCGCGCCGTAGTGCTGTCCGGCGAGGGGCGCGCCTTCTGCGCCGGCCTCGATATGGGCAACTTCGGGCGCATGGCCGAAGGCCCGCGCGGCCGATCCACCGTGGCCGGCGACGGCGAGCTCGGCGCCCGCACCCACGGGCCCGCCAACCGCGCGCAGTACGCCTGCTGGGTGTGGCGC
>JAKAZA010000147.1 GCA_021816155.1 Pseudomonadota bacterium
CGGTGAGGGCGGCCGTCTGGTCAACGCCGACGGAACGCCGTTCATGGCCAGTTATCACGCGGCCGCCGACCTGGCGCCGCGCGACGTAGTCGCCCGCGCCATCGCTTCCGAGCGGCGGGCCGGGCGTGGCGCCTTCCTCGACGCGCGCGAAGCGGTCGGCGAAGCCTTCCCGCACGAATTCCCCGCCGTCTTCGCCGCCGCCATGGCTGTCGGCATCGACCCGCGCCGACAGCCGATCCCCGTGGCGCCCGCCACGCATTACCACATGGGCGGCGTCGAGACCGACCTGAACGGCGCCTCGTCGGTGGCCGGCCTCTGGGCCGCCGGCGAATGCGCCTCGACCGGCGTCCACGGCGCCAACCGCCTGGCCTCGAACTCGCTCCTGGAGGCGGCGGTGTTCGGGACGCGGGCGGGACGCGCCGCTGCAGCGGCCTCCGATCCGGCCACCTCACCGGTCGCGGCCCCGCCGACGCCGGACCTGCCCGCCGGCGCGCTCGCCTCGCTGCGCCGCGCCATGAGCCGCGACGCCGGCGTAGTGCGAGACGGCGGGGGTCTGCGCCGCCTCGTGGGCGAGATCGCCGCGCTCGAGGCTGCTCACGGCCAGGCGCCGCCGCTCGTCGCCGCCCGCCTCGTGGCCGAAGGCGCGCTGGCCCGCCGCGAGAGCCGCGGCGCGCACTATCGCGCCGACCACCCCGACCTCAGCGCTCCCGCGCGAAGCCGCGTGACATTGGCTCCGACCCCAGCCTTCGAGGCCGCCTGAGCACCCATGATCGAGCCGCTGCCCGACCTCATTCTCGAGCCTGTCGTGAGAGCCGCATTGGCGGAAGACCTCGGCCGCGCGGGCGACATCACCTCCGCCGCCTGCATCGAGCCGGGCGCGGGGCTCGCTGCGCGCTTCGCGAACAGGAAGCGCGGCGTGATCGCGGGGCTCGCGTGCGTGCGCCTGGCGATCGGGGCGCTTGACCCACACGCTGTATTCGACGAACTGGCGCACGATGGCGACCAGGTCGAGCCGGGCGCGATCGCGCTGGTCCGGGCCAATGCTCGCGCCCTGCTCTCGGCCGAGCGCACCGCCCTCAATCTCGTCAGCCGGCTCTGCGGCGTCGCGACCCTGACCCGCGCCTACGTCGACGCCGTGACGGGAACCGGCGTCGCGGTCACCGACACCCGCAAGACCACGCCTGGCCTGCGCGCGTTGGAGAAATACGCCGTGCGCTGCGGCGGCGGCGTCAACCATCGCTTTGGCCTCGACGATGCGATCCTGATCAAGGACAACCACGTCGCGGCCGCCGGCGGCGTCGGCGCCGCGATCCGCCGCGCCAGGGCGGCCGCCGGCCACCTGGTGAAGGTCGAGTGCGAAGTCGATAGCCTCGGGCAGCTCGACGAAGCGCTCGCCGAGGCGCCCGACGTGGTGATGCTGGACAACTTCAGCCTCGCCGGCCTGCGGGAGGCCGTGGCGCGCGCGAAGGGCAAGGTCGTTCTCGAGGCTTCCGGCGGCGTCACGCTGGACACAGTGCGCGCGATCGCCGAAACCGGCGTAGACGTGATCAGCGTCGGCGCCCTCACCCATTCCGCCCCGATCCTCGACATCGGGCTCGACGCCGACTGACGCTGGCGTCGGCCCCTGTGCGCGCGCATCACGCAGCGGGAGCGGCGGACGGCGTCACGCCAGCGACAGGCTGCTGCGCCGCCGCGGTCACCGCCGGGACGGAGGCCGCCACGGCGGGCGGCGGCTCGATGGGCGCAACCGGCCTCACCGGCGCTCCTACGTCAGGCGCGGGATCCGATGCGGGCCGCCCCAGGCCATAGAAGACGTGCTGGCCGATCCTCGCCACCTCCACCATGGCGCCCGCCCAGAGGTCGCCCAGCGCAATCGTATGATAGCTGACCGCGCGGCCAACCGTCGGCATCACGTAGCCGGCAAGCGCGCGTCCGGCGACGGCGCGGGCGCGATCCCAGGCCGCGCGCTCCACGGGCCGGCGCGTCGACCCATCGCAGGCGAACGTGAACTGGCAGGCGCGGGCGCTCACGCCCTGGTAGACGACGCCGCACACCGTCTTCGGGAACACGGGGTTGCGTACGCGGTTCAGCACCACCTGCGCCACGGCCGCCTGCCCTGCGTCCGACTCGCTACGCGCCTCGTAATAGACGGCGGCCGTGAGGCAGTTGATGTCGCTGCCGGCGGTCTGGTACGGCCGCGCGGCCGACGAAACGGGAATCTGGCGCCAGGACGCAGGGCGCAGGAACCGGGCAAGCGCTTCGGAGTCGTCCCTGGTCGCGCGTGAGGGGCTCACGACGAGGACGGCCAGGATTGGCTTGGCCAGCGGCACGCTCGGCTCGGCGCGGCGCAGGGCGATCGGCGGCGCCGCAGGCGGTCGCATCGAGTCGGCTGCGGCCTGGCCCGCGACATACGCCAGGCCGGCGCCGATCCCCACTGTCAACGCCGACGCAAGGGTGCTGGCGACGAGCGTCACGAGGCGGGCGACAACGGAAGGCGACGAAGCGGAGCGCGTCGTTCGCAAGTCTGGACACCCCACAACCCACGCGCCCTCGGGAGCGGGCGCTCCGTCGGCCTTGGCGCATCGGCGGCGCGAAAGCCCGCAGAACCCGGCCGCCACCTGACCGAATCGCAGCGCCGGCCCAACTGAATTCTACCCACGGGCGAGTAGGTCACCAAGCGCAGGATTTGCGGAGGCCTGCTCCCGGGCGTTACCCGGGCGGATTGGCCGCACCGTCTTCCCGTCGCTGACGCCGTTCCGCGCGCAGGGTCATGATCGCCCGCTTGCAGGGGTCAGAGAAGGACAGGAAGTGGCCCCGGATGCAGGCGCGCATGCCGCCACCCGGGCCCGGCCTGGCGTCCGGGCAGAGCTTGTGGATGTCCGAGGCGCACGCCTGCCGAACCGCGGCGCGGCCGCCGCCGCCCGCTGGCAGCGCGAGCGCGGGGGTCGCTAGCGCGAGACCGGCCGCGAGCGTCGCGGCGATGACGAGGCGATGCAACATGAGAGGGTCCCTCCTCGGGTGGCGGGCGCGTCCGTGCATGGATACTTAGGGGCTCGGCGCGGCGGCGACGTCGCTTCGGCCTTCCCGATCGTCGCGGAAAGTGAGCAGCGCATGACGGCAAGGCTTGGTGAAGCGCATAAAGTGAGCGCGGATGCAGGCGCGGACCGTACCGGCGCCGGGCTTGGCGTCCGGGCAATACTTCTGGAGGTCCGTGGCGCAGACGAGCCTTACGTGCTCGGCGGTCAGGGCCGGGGTTGCGCGAGCGGCGCCAGCGACGGCGAGCGCCAGCATCAAGGCGCAGGCGGACAGGAGGCTGACTCTCAAGAAATTCTCCAGACTGGCCCAGCCGCGGACGCACAGGCCGAACTCGCCGCCATTGTCGGCTTCAACGACTCAACCGCCCCAGGTCCGTCGCAGTTCCGGGGCGCGCGCCCGAAGGCCAAGCCCTCGGTGCGCGCAGCGACGGCGCGCCCCGAGGCTTGTCATGGACGCGGCCGAGCCGGTCAAGCGCCTCGGCCGCAACCCCTCATTCCGCTGCGGCCGCCATTCTGGCCGGTGCGTCGACGGTCCCGAGGTGACGGACGAAGAAGCGCTCCCAGCTGTCGCCCTCGAAGTCGGGAATGCCCATGTGACCGCCGGGATTGATGTGCATTGTCTTCTCCGCCGAGCCGAACGCGTCGAACAGGCCGACGCCGTGCTCACGGGTGGCGACGGCGTCGTCCCACTGGAAGACGAACTCGACCGGTATCGTGATCTTGCGCGCCGCCGCCTCGAAATCCGATGCGCCCGGGCGCAGGCCCGCGAGCCCGAGGATCGCAGCGGTGACCAGCCGACACTGCGCGAGGAACGGAACGCCAATCGCCGTACCCATCGAGACCCCCCAGTAGCCGACCGGGCCGCCACGGCCGACGAAGTCGAAGCCGAGCGCCGCCTCGAGCGCCGCGTTCCACTCGGGTACGGCGCGGGCGGTGCGCTCGCTCATCAGCTTCAGTCGTTCCGGCGTCCAGGCGGACGCGACCCGCCCAGTGACCCGTGCGCCCGTCTCGCGCGCCAGCGCCGCGGCCTCGGCTCGGCTGATGCGGTCGCCGTGCCCCGGCGCGTCGATGGCGAGCGTCGCGTAGCCGAATTTGCGGGCGTACTGACGCGCCCGCGCCGCGAGCGTCGGCGTCTTCTTGTGCTGCGAGCCGCCGTGACCCATGAGCATCAGCGGCCGCGGCCCCCTCGCCCCTTCCGGCGCCCAGATGACCGCCGGCACGATCTCGCCCGCCACGGCCACGCTGAACGAGCGCCCGGTGACGCCGTCCTCGCTTCGCACGTCGGTGAATTCCATGGCCCGCGTCTCCTTTCTCTTCCGATTGCAGGTCTAGTCAGGCGTGCTCAGAGACGCGCGTCAAGGGCGCCGGCGGCGCACTTGACACTGCGCTGCGGACTTCATTGCCCGGCCGCGAAAAGCCTTGCGCACGCCCTGACGGGCGTCCACTAGGCGCTGCAATGGCCCGCCTGATCATCGCCGACACCACCGGCGCCTACGACGGCCGCGCGTTGGAGACGCGGCCGCTGGGCGGCACCGAGGCGACGGTGATCCTGACCGCCCGCGAGCTCGTTCGCCGCGGCCATGATGTCACCGTCCACACCAACTGCGAGGCGGAGGTCACGCACGAGGGCGTGCGCTGGCGCCCGCTCGCGGCGACGCCGGACGCTGCGTGCGACGTGTTCATCGCCGTGCAACACCCCAGGCTGCTCGACTTCGTCCCGCGCCCGAGGAAGCGAGCGATCTGGGTGCTCTGGGGCGCGAACCAGCTTCGCCACTTCAAGGTGTTCTGGCGCATGTGGCGTCATCGCCCGACGCCGATCCTGATGAGCCAGTATCAGGTCAGCGACTACTGGCCGACGTTGCCGAGGCCAGGCCCGCTCGCCGTGATTCCCCTGCCGCTGCCCGCCGACGTGCGCGGGCGCCCGCCCCTCGATCGCCCGCCGCCACGCCGGGCCATCTTTGCGTCCAACCCACAGCGGAATCTCAAAGGCCTGGTCGAGATCTGGGCCCGCGAAATCCTGCCGAAGGCGCCGGACGCGGTGCTCGACATCTACGGCGTCCACCAGCTCAGGCCCGGCCAGGACGCCTGGACCGAGTGGGCTGGCAGGCTGTTGCCCGCCGGCATGCCCGAGGCGGTGAGAGCCTCGGTGATCGTGCATCCGACTGCGCCGCGGTCGACGCTGATCGAAGCGGTGAGACAGGCGCGGGTGATGCTCTACCTCGGCCACAAGTGCGAGGCTTTCTGCCTGTCGCTCGCCGAAGCGCAGGCGATGGGAACACCCGCGGTGATCGCGCCGGTGGCTGTGTTGCCAGAGCGGGTGGTTGATGGCGTGACGGGCTTTCACCGGGCCGATCCCGCCGAATTCGGCGAGGCGGCCGTGCGGCTGCTGACCGACGACGATCTCTGGCGCGCGCAGCACGAGGCGTCGCTGCGCCTGCAGCAGGGGATCACCGTGGCGGAGTACGCGCGCCGGTTCGAGGCCGCTATCCTGCCGGACCTCCGCGCCGATGCGGCCGCCGCCTGAAGACTGGCGCCGGGCCGAGCGTCGCCGCCTGATCGGAGCTCGGCTCGCCATGAGCGGCGAGACTCGAGGCTCGGCCAGCAGCGCCATCGAGGCCACGCTCGAGGCGCGGTTCCCGCCGGGCTTGAGCGGCGTCGTCGGCGGCTACTGGCCGACCCAGGGCGAGTTCGACGTGCTGCCCTACCTGCGCCGCGTCGTCGAGGCGGGCGGCGCGGTGGCGCTGCCGCTCGTCGAGACCAGAGGCGCGCCGCTGCGGTACCGGCTGTGGACGCCGCAAGCGCCGATGGAGATCGGGCGCTGGGACATCCTCCATCCGGCGGAAGGGCCGGAAGCGACGCCGGACCTGCTGCTGGTCCCGTTGGTCGGCTTCGACGCCGCGGGACACCGGCTCGGCTACGGCGGCGGCTATTTCGATCGGACGCTCGCCCGCCTGAAGCCGCGACCGATCGCCGTGGGATTGGGGTTCGAGCTGGGCCGTCTCGCGACGCTGGCGCCGCAGGTCCACGACCAGCCGATGGACCTCATCATCACCGAGCGCGGACCATTTAGTCAACACTATCGTTGACTATCAACTTATACGTTGATTATATCGGCGCATGCCATCCATCGCGCGCATCGCCGAGGACACCGAGGACGAAGCTCTCGACGCCGTGTTCTTCGCCCTGAGCGACCCGGTTCGTCGCGCAATCCTCGACCGGCTCGACGCCGGCCCGCTGCTGGTCTCCGAGATCGCGGCGCCGTTCGCCATCTCGCTCCAGGCCGTCTCGCGGCACATCCAGGTGCTGGTGCGCGCGGGCCTCGTCAGCCAGGCGCGTTCCGGGCGCATCAGCCGGTGCAGTCTCGACGCCGCGCCGCTGGCCGACGCGGCCGCCTGGATCAATCGCTACGCCAAGTACTGGCAGGGTCAGTTCGAAGCCCTCGCCCGCCATCTGGAACGCATCGAAAGGGAGAAGCCATGACCTACGCGCAAACGATGTCGGCGCTGAAGGCGAAGCGAAGGGAAATCGCGGCGATCCGGAACGAGATGGCCGCGCTGCAGGGCGCCGTGCAGCCCGAGCCGGTCCGGGACTATCAGCTGTCCGGCTGGAGCGGCCCCGTGCGGCTTTCCGAGCTGTTCGGCGACAAGCGCGACCTGATCGTCATCCACAACATGGGGACGTCGTGCCCCGCCTGCACGATGTGGGCCGACGGCTTCAACGGCGTCTATCACCATCTGGCCGACCGCGCGGCCTTCGTGGTCTCGACGCCCGATCCAGTGACGACGCAGAAGCAGTTCGCCGGGAGCCGGGGCTGGCGGTTCCCCATGGTCAGCCATGACGGATCAGACTTCGCCCGGGACATGGGCTACTGGCGAAAGAGCGAGGACGGCGCGCGCGACCTCTGGTGGCCCGGCGTTTCGGTGTTCCAGCAGCGCGAAGGCCAGCTGGTGCGCGTCTCCGACACGGAGCTTGGGCCGCATGACGACTTCTGCCCGGTCTGGCACTTCCTCGACCTGATGCCCGAGGGCGCCGACGGCTGGCAGCCGAAGTTCCGCTACGCCGTCGCCTGACTCAGCGGCGCATCAGCCAGAGCGCCAGTGTCAGCACGGCGCTGACGACGAGGCAGGTCATCAAAGGCGCATAGAGGGTGAAGCCACCGCGGCGGATCAGGATGTCGCCGGGCAGGCGGCCGATCCCGAGCCGCATCAGGACCGGCCACGCCAGCCCCACGCCGACGATTGCGAGGCCGACAACGACAAGCATGCGCTGGACGCCGTGCATGCGCGCCATATGGGCGGCCGCGGCGTCGCAACGCAACGCCCCGGCGCGGGCTCAGGCTCCCAGCGGCTGGCCGGTCTCCAGCAGGCTCTTCAGGCTCGAGCAGATCATCGGCCAGCCGGTGGAGACGGCGCCGATCAGCTTGGAGTCCGGCGCCGGCGAGACATGCGTGACGGTCAGCTTGGTCATCGCGCCCAACGGCGCCAGCTCGAACCGGCATTTGGAAACGCCCTCGGCCTTCATCGCCTCGTCGTGCAGGTGCGTCCAGCTCACCTCGAAGCGGTTCGGCGGCTCGAACGCCAGCACCTTGCCCTCGTCCCACGCCCTGCCCTCCGGGCCGACGATGGCGAAGTCGGCGCCGACAGCCCACGTCGAGCGCTGGTGGTAGCCGCCCCAGAAGAGCCGGTTCTGATCCGGGTCCGTCAGCGCGGCGAACACCGTCCCGGCGGGCGAGCGGATGTAGGTGATGTAGACGAAGCGGCTCTCGGCCATCGGGCCCTCCTTCGAGGCGTCTTTCTGATCGGACAAGCGCGGCGAGGAGCCCGCTTTGGGAGACGGGCTCAGCCGCGGGCGGAGAGGCCGCCGTCGACTGTGAAGATCACACCGGTGGTGTAGGCCGAGCGGTCGGACGCGAGGAACAGCATCAGGTCGGCGATCTCGCGCGGCCGCGCCGGCCGCCCGAGCGGATAGCGCGTCATGAGCTCCGGATAGCGGCTCTCGTCGCCCAGGAGCGCCCGCGCCCGGGTCCTGGTCAGCGCGACGATGCGGTCGGTCTCGACCGGCCCGGGATTGATCCCCACCACGCGCACGCCATCGTCGAGGCTGCGGCCGCCCAGGGCGCGGGTGAAGGTCATCAGCGCCGCGTTGCCCGTCGCGCCCGTGATGTAGTTCGCGTCGAACCGTTCGCCGGCGGCGCCGATGTCGTTGATGATCACGCCGCGTTTGCGGGCCCTCATGCGCTCGTAGCAGAGGCGAGTCAGGTTGATGTAGCCGAACACCTTCAGGTCCCAGGCGTGACGCCAGGCGGCCTCGTCGATCGCGGAAAGCGTCCCGCCTGGGATGTCGCCGGCGTTGTTGACCAGCGCGTCGACGTCGCCGACCTCGTCCACGAGCCGCGCGATGGCCGCGGAGTCGCGCAAGTCCGCCGGATACGCGATCGCCTCGATGTTGTGCGCCCGCGACAGCCGCCCCGCGAGCTCGGCGAGCGCCGACCCGTCCCGCGCCACCAGCGCCAGATGGCAGCCCTCCTCGGCGAACGCCTCCGCGGCCGCCGCGCCGATGCCCTTCGACGCGCCCGTGATCAGGACGCGGCGTCCGGTGAGGTTGAGGTCCATCGCGTCCTCCGTTCAGACGCGACGGTCATAGCAAGGAAAGCGCGTCTCGCTCAGCTGTCGAGGAAGCTGCGCAGCTTGCGGGAGCGGCTGGGGTGCTTGAGCTTCCTGAGCGCCTTGGCCTCGATCTGGCGGATGCGCTCGCGGGTGACGGAGAACTGCTGGCCGACCTCCTCCAGGGTGTGGTCGGTATTCATGCCGATGCCGAAGCGCATGCGCAGGACCCGTTCCTCGCGCGGGGTCAGCGAGGCAAGCACCCGCGTCGTGGTCTCGCGAAGGTTGGACTGGATCGCCGCGTCGATGGGCAGCAGAT
>JAKAZA010000019.1 GCA_021816155.1 Pseudomonadota bacterium
CGTCGGGGCGGTGAGCGGCTTCTGCAACATGCTCTGGAAGCTCCTTGTCGACATGAAGGCCTCGCCCGACGCGCCGACCCACCTGGCGGTGGTGTTCGACAAGTCCGAGGTGACGTTCCGCAACCAGCTGTACCCCGCGTACAAGGCTCACCGCCCGCCGCCGCCCGAGGATTTGACGCCGCAATTTCCGCTTGTGCGCCAGGCGACGCGGGCGTTCGGCGTCCCCTGCCTCGAGCTGGCCGGCTACGAGGCCGACGACATCATCGCCGCCTACGCCTGCAAGGTGCGTGACGCCGGCGGAGAGGTCACCATCGTCTCGTCCGACAAGGACCTGATGCAATTGGTGGGGCCGCAGGTCTCGATGCTCGACACGATGAAGAACGTGCGCATCGGCGAGCGGGAGGTGTTCGAGAAGTTCGGCGTCGGTCCCGAGCGGGTCGTCGATGTCCAGGCGCTGTGCGGCGACTCCGTCGACAACGTACCGGGCGCGCCCGGTATCGGCGTGAAGACCGCATCCCTCCTGATCAACGAGTACGGCGATCTGGACACGCTGCTGGCCAGGGCCTCCGAGATCAAGCAGGAGAAGCGGCGCCAGACCTTGATCGACTACGCCGACCAGATACGCCTTTCGCGCCAGCTGGTGACGCTCGATAGAGACACGCCTCTGCCAGAGCCGCTCGAGTCGCTTGTCATCACCGATCCTGACCCGAAGACGCTGGGGACGTTCCTCGACGAGTTGGAGTTCCGAACACTGGCCCGTCGGGTGCGCGAGGCGCGCGGCGAGCCGGAGCCCGTCCCTGCCGCGACGCCGGCGGAGGAGAAGCCTGTCGCGTTCGACTCCTCCGTCTACGTCTGCGTCCGCGACCTTGCGATGCTCGACGGCTGGATCGCCAGGGCGCGGGAAGCCGGTCTCGTGGCGTTCGACGTGGAGACCGATGGTCCGTCGTCAGCCACATCCGACCTCTGTGGCTTCTCGCTGGCCACGGCCCCGGGCGAAGCCTGCTACGTGCCGCTCGGACACGCGGCCGAGGAGGGGCTCACGCTCGAGACCGACGCCGATCTTGGTCAGATCCCGGTCGCCGAGGCGCTCGCACGGCTCAAGCCGCTCCTCGAAGACCCGGCCGTCCTCAAGATCGGCCACAACGTCAAGTACGAGATCGGCGTCCTCGCCCGCCACGGCGTCGCGGTGACGCCGATCGAGGACACCATGCTGATGTCCTACGTGCTGGAAGGCGGCCTCCACGAGCACGGCCTCGCGGACCTCGCCCGGCTCTGGCTGAGCCACGAGCCGATCGCCCTCAAGCAGGTCACAGGCTCTGGCCGCGCGCAGAAGGCGTTCCGCCACGTCGGCCTCGCCGACGCCACGGCCTACGCCGCCGAGGACGCGGACATCGCGCTGAGGCTCCACCGCCTGCTTCGCCCGCGGCTGTCACGCGAGCGTCTGCTGACCGTCTACGAGACGCTCGAACGGCCCATGCCGGCGGTCCTGGCGCGGATGGAAGGATGGGGGATCAGGATCGATCCGGACCAGCTGCGCCGGCTCTCCAACGACTTCTCCGTGCGCATGGCCGACTACGAGGCCGAGGCCACGCGGGTGGCCGGACGGCCGTTCAACCTTGGCAGTCCCCGGCAGATCGGTGACGTGCTGTTTGGCGACATGGGCCTTCCCGGGGGCAAGAGGACGACCACCGGAGTGTGGTCGACCGACGCCTCGGTGCTGGAGACCCTGGCTGCCGAAGGGCACGCGTTGCCGCGTCTCATCCTGGACTGGCGCCAGCTCTCGAAGCTGAAGGGAACCTACACCGACGCGCTGGCGTCCGCCGTCTCGCCGCGCACGGGGCGCGTCCACACATCGTATGCGCTCGCCTCGACGACCACCGGCAGGCTTTCGTCCAACGACCCAAACCTTCAGAACATCCCGGTGCGCACCGAGGAAGGCCGCAAGATCCGCCGCGCCTTCGTGGCGGAGGCCGGCCACGTGCTGATAAGCGCCGACTATTCGCAGATCGAGCTCAGGCTCGTCGCGCACATCGGCGACATCCCGCAGCTCAAGCGCGCGTTCGCGAGCGGCCTCGACATCCACGCGTCAACCGCGTCAGAGATGTTCGGCGTGCCGGTCGAGGGCATGCCGGCGGAGACGAGGCGTCGCGCCAAGGCGATCAACTTCGGCATCATCTACGGGATCTCGGCGTTCGGCCTCGCCAACCAGCTCAGCATCCCGCAGGACGAGGCGGCCGCCTACATCAGGACCTACTTCGAGCGCTTTCCCGGCATTCGCGCCTACATGGACCGCATGCGTCACACGGTCCGCGCCCAGGGCTACGTGACGAACCTTTTCGGCCGCAAGATCCACATTCCCGCCGCCGGTTCCAAGTCGGCGCACGAACGCCAGTTCGCCGAGCGCGCAGCGATCAACGCGCCCATCCAAGGCGCCGCAGCCGACGTGATCCGGCGTGCGATGGCGCGGATGCCGGCGGCGCTGAAGGCGGAGGGCCTCTCGGCGCGCATGCTTCTGCAGGTGCACGACGAGCTGGTGTTCGAGGCGCCGGAAGAGGAGGCGGAAGCCGTGTGCGCGGTCGCCCGGGAGGTGATGGAGCGCGCGCCGCTGCCGGTCGCCCAATTGTCCGTGCCCCTCGTCGTCGACGCCCGCTACGCCCGGAACTGGGACGAAGCGCACTGAACGCGGCGCCTCGCGCGAGTGGGGAAGGAATGTCGCATGGCGACCAATATCGAGATAATTCATATATTTATGGCGTGTGCTGGCAGCCTTGACCTGCCGAGCCGGCGTCTATAGGTTCCGCGCCGACCTGGCCGGGCCGCGGCGGGGACGCCCGGGGCTCGCCGACTCGATCGAAAGCCTCAGCCGTTCATGCCGCAGCCGGACGAAGAGAGCCAAGAGGCGCTTCGGCGCCTCGACGAACGGCTCGACGCGTTCGATGGCCAGCGTGCGTCCAAGTCCACCGCCGCCGGCGTGGCGGAGCGTGGCGTGGGCGAGGGGTATCGCCTCCTGGGCGAGGTGATCGGCGGGGTTCTCGGAGGAATCGGGCTCGGATGGGCCGTGGATTACTTCGCGCACACAACGCCGATTGGTGTGGTGGTGGGCTTGCTGCTCGGGACGGCCGCGTCGGCGTATGCGGCGGTGAAGTCGGCCGGGCGGGCGAACAAGCCGCAGGTGAAGAGGGACTGACGCGCTGATGGCTGAGATTCGGCCCATGGAACAGTTCGTGATCCACAAGATCGTGAGCTTTCCGCCGGTCGTGATCGCCGGCGTGCCGGTCGACCTGTCGATCACCAATTCTGTCGCCACGATGATATTTGCGGCCGCGGTGATCTCGGTGTTCTTCCTGCTCACTTCGGCGGGCAAGGTGGTGCCCGGGCGCTGGCAGGCGTTCGGCGAGATTCTCTACGATCTCATCGACAAGGGCATGACCGGCCCGATGATCGGCGACCGCGGCCGACCGTTCCTGCCCTACATCTTCGCGCTCTTCTCGATCATTGCGGTGATGAACATCTGGGGCATCGTGCCAGGCCAGTTCACGGTGACCTCGCAGCTGGCGGTGACGATCTCGCTGGCCGTGGTCACCTTCGCGCTGGTGATCATCATCGGGTTCCTTCGAAACGGGCTCGGCTTCTTCAAGCTGTTCGTCCCCAGCGGCGTCCACTGGGTGATGCTGCTGCTGGTGGTGCCGATCGAAGTGATCTCCTTCTGCGTCCGGCCGGTGACGCTCTCGATGCGTCTCTTCGGCAACATGATCGGCGGCCACGTCGTGCTCTACATGTTCGGCAGCTTCATCGTGGCGCTGGCGACGTTCGCCCTGACGCAGGGGGGGCTCGCCTACCTCGGCTTCGTGGGCTCGGCGCTGTCGCTCGGCATGGTGATCGCGCTCTCGGCGCTCGAGCTGATCGTCGCCTTCCTGCAGGCCTTCGTCTTCGCGGCGCTCGCCTGCACGTACCTCTCTGACGTCGTGAACCTCGATCACGGCCACTAACCCGAACCCAACAAGGGACCTGAAAAGACCTCATGAACGGAACTGACCTCGTCCACGCCGCCCGCCTCGTCGGCGCGGGCCTCGCCATGACGGGCCTCATCGGCGCCGGCGCCGGCCTCGGCATCCTGTTCGGCAACTACCTGCAGGCGGCCATGCGCAATCCGTCGGCTGCGGCCGGCGAACGCGGCATGCTGTTCCTCGGCTTCGCCGTGACCGAAGCGATGGGCATATTCGCCCTCGTGATGGCGTTCATCATCCTCTTCGCGGGCTGACCATGGCCGACGCCGCCAACGCGGCGGCCGCGGCCGACCAGGCGACAAGCGGCCTGCCGCAATTCGATCTCGGCCAGTGGCCGGGCGAGATGGTGTGGATGGTGTTCATCTTCGCCATCGTCGTCTTGCTCTTCACGCGCGTCTTCGTCCCCAAGGTCGGAGGTACGATCGCGGCGCGTGAGGACAAGATTGCCGGGGATATCGGCGAGGCGCGCCGCCTGCGCGACGAAGCCGAGACGCAGAGCCGCGCCGCCGCCGAGGAGCTCGCGCAGGCGCGGGCCCGCGCGCAGAAGCTTGCGGCCGACGCCAAGGCCGCGGCGTCGGCCGAGGCCTCCGCCCGGCAGGCCGAGGAAGATGCGCGGCTCGCTCAGATGCTGTCCGAGGCCGAGTCTCGCATCGCGGCGGCGAGGGCCGAGGCGATGAACGCGGTCGGCGGCATCGCGGCAGACGCAGCCGCGGCCATCGTGCAACGCCTTACCGGCGAGGCGGCCGGCGCCGCCGAGGTCGAGCGCGCGCTCGCCGGCCTCGCCTAGAGAAAGACCTCGTCATGGATTTCTTGTTGCAGGACGCCCACTTCTGGGAAGGCGTCGGCCTGGTGTTGCTGGTCGCCGGCCTGATCTGGCTCAAGGCGCCAAAGATGGCGGTCTCGGCGCTCGACGCGCGGGCCCAGCGGATCCAGGCCCAGCTCGACGAGGCCACCAAGCTCCGCGAGGAGGCCCAGCAGCTCCTGGCGGATATCAAGGCCCAGCGCGAGGCCTCCGAGCGTCAGGCCGAGGAGATGCTGGCCATCGCCAAGGCCGAGGCGGAGCGTCTGGCCGCCGAGGCCAAGGTCAAGCTCGAAGAGCAGATCAAGCGCCGTGGCGAACTGGCCGAGCGGCGCATCGCGCTCGCCCAGTCCCAGGCCGCCGGTGAGGTGAAGGCGGCCGCAGCCGAACTGGCGGCGCAGGCGGCCGAGGCTGTGCTCGCCGCCCGCCTGACCGCCGCGAAGTCCGACCCCCTGATCGACGCGGCGGTCGGTCAGGTGGCCACGAAGCTGCAGTAGACGCGGGCGTCGGGGGGATCAGCGGCGCAGCCGGCGCCGGGTCCTGACCAGGAAGCGCATTCCGCGAGGTAGCGCCACGCGCTCGGCGCGCAGCGCCATCTGCCAGGCTACCGGCGCGATCTCGGGCTCGCGGCGCAACAGGCGGCGTACGGGGAACAGCACGCGCGGATGGCGGTGCTGCAGATCCACAAACTGACGCCGCGCGCGGAACGACGCCCGCAGCGCGACGACGAGTCCGAGCGCCAGCAGGGGCGCGCCGAGGTGCCCGGGCAGCACCGCGCCGACCGCGCCGACCACAATCAGCGTGTAGCCGGCCCCGATCGCCAGCCAGCGGCCCACCCTTCGCGAGAACGAAAGGCCGGCCCGCAGCTGCGGGAGGTTGCGAAGGCTCGCGACCGACATGGGCTCCGACATCGAACAGAGGCGCGGCGAACAGGGGAGGACGCCCGCGTGAACTCAATCATATGGAGGTGAATCCTAAGCACGGTAGCCGTGTTCGTCCCAAACCTGACAGCATGCGGCGAATCCGCGCCCCCGTGGCAAAGGCGCCGCTGTCGGCGGGCGGCACGGTGAAAGCGGCGGCAACCACGCTCGTTGGCGCAGGCTTAAGCGTGGCGGATGTTTGATGCGGCCCCGTGACCGCAGCCACCGCCATTTCTCTGAGCGGGCTGACCGCCGCGACGCTGACGCTCGACGCCGCGGCGTCCAACCTCGCCAACGCCAACGATACGAGCGCGTTGGGTTCGGCTGGTTACGCGCCCGTGGCGGTCGCCACCGCCGCGGCGCCCGGCGGCGGCGTTGTCGCCCGGACAGTCCGGCCTCGGCCCGCCTCGCTGCTCGTCTACGATCCGGCATCGCCCCTGGCCGGCTCGCAGGGACTGATCGACACGCCCGCGATCAACCCGATCTCCGAAATCACCAATCAGCTTCAGTCGCGGCAGGCGTTCGCATTCTCGCTCGAGGCGTTGCGCGTGGCGGAGGAGAATCAGAAGTCGCTGCTCGACGTGACGGCGTAGCCCTAGGAGCGCCGTCTAGAACGGCACGTCGCTCTTGTCCGGCGCCGAACCCTGGCCCGACTCGTCGCCACTCGAGGGCTTGGCTGGCGCTTGCGGGCGCTCGCTCTGCGACGTCATCAGCGCGTCGATGTCGGGCGGCGGCTGGGCAGGGTTGTTCTGCTGGGCCTGAACGGCCGCGGCGCGCACGGCGATGTCGTTGGTCGCCGCCGCCTGGTCGTCGACGGCCCTCGTTGCCGTGGCGTTCGTCGCAGCGGCGAGGGTGTTGCTCGCGGCGCCCGCAGCCGGCGGCGCCTGCACCGGCGTAATATCGACGATCGGTCTGGCTGGCGCCGCATCCTGCAGGGCTTGCGGGTCGTCCACGCCGGCGCCGATCGTCTCGTGCGCGGTGTCGCGCAGCGACGTGCGCAAGCCCATCACCGAGCCCGCGACCGCCGCTGCCGCCATCAAGCAGGCGACCACGACGATTGTGCCCTTGCCGGGTGTCGAGATGGGGCCGTTGGCGGTCCAGGCCATGATCCTACCTAATACCGATAGCGGGCGCTGTCGTCAGCCTGCGTTTGCGCGCCGGCCGGGTCGTACAGGGGCGGGCCCCCCGCTTGCGGCGCGACTTGTACGCCCGCCGAAGGCGGCGGCGGGCCGCCCGAGCCGGGGCCCGGAGGAGGCGCGGCGTCCGCCCCGCCGCGGCCGTCCGGCCCGTCCTGCGCGTACGGGGGCGGACCGTAGTAGCCGGGCGACGGGCGGCCGGGTGACGCTGCGTCCGGCGTCGGCGGCCCGGTGTAGGCGGCCGCGTCGCCGCCGCCTGGGGCGTCCGTCTCCATGTCAGGCGGTTGGTCCTGATAGGGGGGTTGGGTCGCGGCGGCCTGGGTCAGCTGCGGCGAGCTCTGAGGTTCTGGAACCAGCCAGGGAAAATCGCGCGGCGGTAGGTTCCTTTCGGCCACCGTCATGGTCTTGCGCCATATCTCGGCGGGCAGTTCCCCCCCGGTGACGTGGGTCATCGGCCGCCCGTCGTCGTTTCCGACCCACACCGCGGTCAGAAAGTCGGGCGTGAAGCCGACGAACCAGGCGTCGCGCCAGTTCGAGGAGGTGCCCGTCTTTCCTGCCGCCGGCCGGCCGATATTGGCGCCGACGCCGGTGCCGAACTGGATCACGCCCTTGAGCATGTCCACCATGCGCGTCGCGTAGAGCGGGTCCAGCACCGGCGTGGGCGCCGACGGGGCGTGGCTCCAGATCACGTCGCCCCGGGACGAACGGATATCGCTGACCAGGTACGGCTGGGTGCGGCCGCCGCCCGTCTGAAACACCTGGTAGCCGGCGGCCATCTCGAGCGGGCTGACCTCGTAGGCGCCGAGCGCGATCGAAGGGCCCGGGTCTTTCGGGACATCGGTCACCCCGAGCCGACGGGCGAAGTCGGCCACCGTCGCCGGGCCTATGGACAGGGTCAGCCGCACGGCCACGGTGTTGAGCGAGCGCGCGAGGGCGTCGGCCAGCGTGACCTTGCCGGCGTAGGTGCCCTCGTAGTTCTGAGGGCTCCAGCCGGCATAGGTGATCGGGGCGTCCTCCCAGATGTCCTGCGCCGTGGCGCCGCGCTCCACCGCCGCGCCATAGACGAACGCCTTGAACGACGATCCCGGCTGCCGCCGCGCCTGCATGACCCGGTTGAAGGGGCTCTTGTCGTGGTCGACGCCGCCTACCATGGCCAGGATCGCGCCATCGGGCGCCAGTGTGACCAACGCGGCCTGGCTGGCATTGCGGCGCAGCCCCTGCGTGGCGATCACGCCCCTTACGATATCGGCGGCCGCCGTCTGCAGCGCCGGGTCGATGGTGGTGCGGATTACGAGGTCGGGCGTCTGGCCGCCGGCGAGTTGCTCCGCCTGCGCGGCCGCCGCGTCGATCACGTAGCCTTCGTCCCCCTCGCCCGGGTGCGACGGCGCCAGCTGGGGCGTCTCGGCCATCGCCTCCGCGAAGGCGGCATCGTCGACCCAGCCCTCGTCGCGCATGATCTTGAGGATGCGGTGACCCCGGGCGGTGGCGTCGGGGAGGTCGTTCGTCAGCGCAAGGCGCGTCGGCGCGTTGGGCAGGCCAGCCAGGATGGCGGCCTCAGCCAACGTCAGCCTGGCCGCCGGCTTGCCGAAATAGGTCTGCGCCGCGGCGTCCAGCCCGTAGGCGCCGTCGCCGAAGTAAGTGCGGTTCAGGTAGAGCTCCAGCACCTGATCCTTCGATAGCTTCTGCTCGAGCTCCCAGGCGAGGTAGGCTTCCTGCACCTTGCGCTTCAGCGACGGGTCGCGGCTGAGGAACAGGGTGCGCGCCAGCTGCTGGGTGAGCGTCGACGCGCCCTGGGCCGTGCGGTGGGCGGCGAGGTCGGTCAGCGCGGCGCGGACGATCGCCATCACGTCCACAGGGCCGTGCTGATAGAAGCGCCGGTCCTCGGCCGCTAGGAACGCCCTGGGCACGTAAGGCGGCAACGCGGCGAGGGTCACGGCGGCGCCGTACTTCGCCCCGCGGTGGGCGATCACCGCCCCATTCCGGTCGAGGAAGGTCATGCCGGGCGAGCGGCGGATCGTCCACAGCGCGTCGCGCGAGGGCATCGGCGGCGCGCCGGCGATGTAGCCGCTGACGATCACCGCCCCCGTGATCCCGGCAGTCACGATCAGCGCGAAAAGGCCGATCAGGCCGGCGAGCACCACGCGCAGCGCGCGCCGCGAGGGACGCCCGCGCCCGGAAGGTGGGCCCGGCGCGGCGGGCGCGGGCTTTGTGGATTCGAACGTCAGGGGCACGGAGTGGAGTGTGCGCGGGCTGCCTTGAGACTCTGATAAAGCGCCCTCAAAGCCGGCCGTTCAATGGCCGACGCTGGCCCCGCGCGCCTGCACCGAGCGGCGCGCCGAGACGCTGCGCCTCGGCCAGGAGCGCGCTGCAATCGGCGCGGCGCCCGGCGCCGATGCCCACCAGGGGGACGATGGCGGCCGCGGGGGCCACCAGCGCGCCCAGCGCGGCGCTGAGGGCCAGCTGCGGCGCGGCTTTGCCGATCTCGATGCCGGCATGCGGATCGTCGAGCCGCCCGGTCAGCGTGATCGGCGCGGCGATCCGCAGCAGCCGCAGGTGCTTAGGCCTGCCGCTGATCACGATGTCCATCGTCTCGTTGCGCAGGTTGATCTCGCCCTTGCCCGTTGCGACGACGGCGCCGGTGTCGATGACCATTCGCCGCAGGCTGAGCACCCCGTCGCGTGCGCGAAAGTCCGCCACGGCGCAGCGGATCGGGGTCGTCGCCCGACTCCGCGTCAGATAGAGGAAGAGGCTGCGGGCGACGTCGACGCCCATCGCCTCGGCCAGCAGGCTGCGTAGCCGGCCGCCGGGCATGGCCACTGTGACGACGCCGTTCGCGGTGGCCGCAGCGTCGCGCACCGAGGCGCCCCTCCCTTCGAGCCGCGCTGCGGCGAGCAGCGGCCCCTCGGCGGGCGCTTCGCCACGCATCGCCGGCAGCAGTTCCTGGGCCTCGGCGTGGGCCAGGGTGAGGTCCAGCGTGGTGGCTGGGATCGCGCCGCGCGCGTCGAGCTGGACGTCGCCCGAGAGCGCGCCCTGCGGCAGGGTCAGCGAAATCGGGTCCAGTGTCAGGACACCGTGCGCGAGCCGTGCGCGGATCGCCACCTTGCGCACCGGCGTCGGTCCGGCGGCCACGGTCTCGGCATGATACCGCACGTCGGCGTCCATCCGGCGGATGCGCGTGACGTCGAGCCGCGCGCTCGGCAGCAGCCGGTGCTCGGCTGTGAGCCGCGCGGCCTCAGCGCGCTGCGTGGGCGAGACCACGGCGCCGCGGATCGCCGCCGTGGGCGCGCCGCCGATGACGGCCGTGAGGTCGGCCAGGCTCAACCTGCGCGAAGCGAGGTCCGCAGTGAGGTACGGCCGCCCGCCGGGCGGCTCGGTTACGGTCACGCGGCCGGCGATGTCGCTCGAGCCGAGGCGGCCACTCAGGCGCCGGACCTCGAAGTGCGTTCCCTGGCGCACGAGTTCGCCTTGGAGGGCGTAGGGCGGGGTGTCCGGCAGCGCCAGGCCGGTCAGCCGGTAGAGGTCCGCCATGTCCGCGCCGCTGATCCGCCCCCGGGCCTCGAAGGCGCCGAGGTCGAACGGCCGGCGGATATCGCCGGTCGCCACGATGTGTGTCGCGCCGGCGCGGATGTCGCTCTCGAAGGGGTAGGGCTTGCCGGGGTCGACGCCGAGCAGGACGCCCCCGTCGATGCGGGCCGTGAACGGCGCGCCGTCGATGCTGCCGGCGCCTGTCAGCTCGAAGTGGCCGTGGCCGTAGCCGAGGATGCGCTCGCGAGAGGTGATCACCCCGTTGAACCGCAGCCGCCGCCCCGCGTCGCGGAAGTCCACATGGCCGCTTTCGATCGCCAGGCGGCGGATCGCGGGTGGGCGCAGGGGCTGGGGCGGCGCGTCGGGCGCGCCGAACGTCCAGTTGTTGCGGCCGCGGGCGTCGCGGATGAGGTGGAAGGCGGGGTGATCGGCGTCGACGAAAGCCAGGGCCGGACGCCCGCCCAGCAGCGCCTTGAGGTCCAGGGCGACCGTGAGGCGCGGGAACCTCGCCAGTGGCGGCCCGGGGGTCCAGGCCGGTTCGGCCACCGTTACGTCATCGGCGGTCAGGCTTGGCGTCCATGAGAGCACGTGGCCGGAAAGGTCGCCGTGGATCACCACCTGTCGACCCAGACGCGCGCTGACGACGGCGTCGATCGGCTCGCGCAGCCAGTTCCACCGGAAGAGCGCGATGAACAGGGCGACGGCCGCGAGGATCAGCGCCAGGGTCGCAAGCGTCCAGCCCACCAACCTCAGCGCAGGCCCGCGGGGGCGCCGCGACGCTGCGGGCGCCGGGGTCTGTCGGGCGCCGGCGGCGCGGTGGGAGCCCGTGCGATCGGAGCGTCCGCTCGCGCCAGCGCGCTGGCGCGGCGGCTCGGACGGAGGTCTCGGGCGCGGTTCGGCCATGCTGAAAGAAACGCGCGAGCCGGCCGATGGGCGCCGCGCCAGGCGTGGGCGAGACGCCCGGCGCTACTGCCCCAGGCCGATAGCCCAGTTGGCCAGGGCGGGCAGCAGCACCTGATCGGTCGCCTCGACCAGGATGATCAGGATCACCGGCGTGATGTCGATTCCTCCCAGGGGAGGGACCATGCGGCGGAACGGCGCAAGCAACGGCCGCGTCACCGCATCCAGGAAGCCGACCACCTGGCGCGCCAGATGGTTGCGCATGTTGATCACCTCGAAGGCGATCAGCCAGCTGACGATCGCATTGGCGATCACGGCCCAGATCACCGCCTGCAAGAGGTAGTGGAGGATGACGATGGCGAAAGTGATCAGGGTCGTCACCATGCGGCGGTCCCCAAACGGATGAAGCGACAAGGGGCTAGCTATAGCGCGCCGCGACCGGCGGCAAGGCGAGCGCGCCGCGACCGCCCTGCGCCCGCGAAGACACACGCGCCTCGCCGGACTCGCGCTTGACAGCCAAGGCGCCCAATCCTTATGTGCCGCGCCCTTCGCCCCAGCGGCGGAGTGGGGCCGTAGCTCAGTTGGTAGAGCGCCTCGTTCGCAATGAGGAGGTCAGGGGTTCGACTCCCCTCGGCTCCACCAGGTTGGGGCTCAGCGATCCGCCTGATCAGCCATGTCTTCCACCTCGTGCTCGTCGGGGTTCAGGAAGATGTGCTTGGTGATGAGCGCGAGCACGACGAAAGCGACTGAGCCCCCGATGAACGCGGCCGGGATTCCCACCCGGGCGAAGATCAGGATGACGGTGGTGACGGAGGCGGCGATCCAAAGCACCACCCAGCGCAGGCCCATGAGGAACCCATGGTAGGTGTGGGCGTGGGCTGCGATCTCCTCGCGGGTGGCGTTCATGGCCGTGGACCTCGTCAGCGGACCCCGACGAGACGAGAACGCGTTCGCCGCGTCCGTCGTTCACAGGCGTCGCCATTCACGAGGCCGGCGGCGGGCTATCGCGCCGCCGCGGCGACCCACTCCTTCGGCACAGGCCATGCACGCTGGTTGGCGAGGATGCCGGCGCGGCGGGCGCGCTCTTCGTCGGTGATCGTAGAGGGGTCCTCTCGGAACTCCGGCCCCAGCGCCATCGCCGTCTGCACCGCGGGCCGCGCGCCCATCGCGTCGAGCCAGCGCTTCACGTTCGGGAATTCGTCGATCTCGATGCCGCGCATCTTCCAGCCCGTCGCCCACGGGTAGCAGATCATGTCGGCGATCGTGTATTCGCCCGCAGCGAGCCACTCCTTGCCGAACAGGCCGAGGTTCATCACGCCGAAAAGCCGGTGCGCCTCGTTGTTGAAGCGCTGCAGGGCGTAGTGAAGATCGCCGTTGTTCGGGTCCTGCGCGGCGCGCGCGAAATGTCCCTGCTCGCCGAGTTTCGGACCCTGGTTGCCGGTCTGCCAGAAGCACCACTGCGCAACCTCGTACTTCTCGCGGGGCGACTGCGGCCAGAACTTCCGGCTCTTCTCGGCCAGGTACATCATGATGGCGCCGGACTCGAAGATGGACAGGGGCGCGCCGCCGCCCATCGGCTCTGTGTCGATGATGGCCGGCATGCGGTTGTTCGGCGCGATCCTGAGGTAGCCCGCGTCGAACTGGTCGCCGCGGCCGATGTTCACCGGCTTGATTTCGTAGGGAATCCCCGCCTCCTCCAGCAGGATCACGACCTTCTTGCCGTTGCCGGTGGGCCAGAAATAGAGCTCGATCATGTCGGGTGCGCCTTCTCGAAATGGGCTGAACCAATCGAGAGCAGCCTACTGCGGGCGCCGCCGGACGGCTAGGACGGCGCCCGCACCGCGACCTCGACGCCTTCCTTCACTTGGTCGGACGGGAACACGATCACCCGATCGCCCGCCGTCAGCCCTGAGGTGATCTCCGCCTCCCTGTCGGTCATCGCGCTGGTCTGGACGGGCGCGCGGTGCGCGCGGCCGGCCTCGATGCGCCACACCGCCCAGCCGCCGGCGTGGCGCTGCAGGGCGCCTAACGGCGCGACGACCGCATCTGCCGACCGATGCAGGAACACGCGCCCCCAGATCCGGTAGCCGGGCGCCAGCGACGACCACTCGGACGGCGGATCGGTGATGGTCAGCCAGACGTAGACGCGCTGCTCCTCGACCCCCAGCGCCGAGACCTTGGTGAAGCCTTCGGGCTCGACGAGCCGCACCCGGGCGCTCAGCGTCGGCCCGCCCCAGTCGTAGACCTCGGCGGCCATGCCGGGCCGCATGCGCGCCGCGTCCTCGGAGAGGAATTCCACCACCGCCTCCAGGCCGTGGCCGGGGCTGATCTCGATGAGCTGGTCGCCGGCCGGCACGGTTCGCGCCGACGGCTCCAGCACTCGCGTCACCCAACCGGAAGCTGGCGCGGTGACCACCACGGGCGCGCCGGCGGCCGCGCCCGGTCCGATCAGCGCGGCCCTGGCCTCGGCGAGGTTCTCCGCGGCCGCGTCCGCGGCGCGGGCGGCCTGGTCGGCCGCGGCCCTTGCGTCGTCCAGCGACTGGCGTGACGCCGCGCCGTTCGCGATCAGCGGCCGCGTACGCTCGAGCACCAGCGCGGTGCGGGTCTTCTCCGCCAGGGCCCGGCCCAGCTCGGCCCGGGCTGCGGCCACCGCCGCCTCGCGCTGGGCGCGCATCGAGCGGTCAAGCAGCGGCGCAGCGGCGGGCGCGATCGTCGCCACGACCTGGCCGGCGCTCACCCGGTCGCCCACCGTCAGCGTGATGCGCCGCAGCTGGCCCGACACCGGCGCGGCGACGACATAGGCGTCGCGGACCCGGGCCTGGCCCTCGTCGTACACGGTCTCGGCGATGGGGCCGCGGGTCACCTGCGCGGCGTCGACCGGGATCGGGCGCGGCAGGAACAACAAGATCAGCACGACCAGCACCGCCGCGACGGCCCCGGCGATGATGAAGTGACGGCTGCGGAGCTTCCCGGCGGTGGGCATCTACTCCCTCGTCTTCAGGACTGCGACGAGGTCCAGCCGCCAGAGCTGGCGCTGCAGCATCAGGCAGCCGACGGCGACGGAGGCGCCGTAGGCGGTGACCGCGAAAGCCATGGTTCGGGCGCTGATCGTGACCGGAATCCGGAGCTCCTCCTGGGCGAACGCGGCGGCGAGCGCGTGCGAGAACGCGATCCCGAGAGCCATCCCGAGCGGCGCGGCGGCGAACGCCAGCAGCCCGAGCTCGCCGTAGAGGATGTAGGCGCATTCGCCGCGGGTAAAGCCCAGCACCTGAAGCGTCGCCAGGTCCCGCGACCGCTCGGCCAGGGTGATCCGCCCCATATTGTAGGACACGCCGATTGCGATCGCGCCGGAGAAGAACAGGTAGAAGAGGATGCTGGTCGAGAAGGATCTGGCGATCTGGGCGCGCCAGTTCGACACCATCGCGTCGCGTGACACCGCGCCGATGATCTGCGGCCGGCGCTCGACGGCGGCGTAGAGGCCAGCTGTCTGGTCGGAGGCGGTCAGCAGGTTCACGCCGGACGCAAGGTCGCCGTCGCCCATGAGCCGGTTCAGCTCCCGGCGGTCCATGTAGGCATAGAGGCCACTATAGTCGTCGGCCAGGCCGGTGAGCGGCAGCAGCAGCCGGGGCCTGCGGCCTTCGAGCGTATCGAGCTCGACCTTGTCGCCCAGCCGCAGATCCAGTCGTTCGGCCAGAGCCGCGCTGAGCGTCACGCCGTCGCCCGCGAATGCGATCGGCCGCCCGCCGGCGTCAAGGGCGCGGGCCAGGACGGCTTGCGGCCCCAAGCCCATGATCGCGATCTGCTTGCGGCCGGCGGGGCCGACGGCCCAGGCCATGACGGCCCGAATCGGTTCGGCGTCGATCACGCCAGGCAGCCTCGCCGCTTCGGTCACTGCGCGGGCGTCGCGAGGGTGGAAGAACGTCAGCTCGGCGCTCCAACGCTGGGCGCGATAGTAGGCGCGGTCGATCACCTGATCGAGCGAATCGCGGAGGAACTGGGTGCTGACCAGCAGGGTGAGGCTCAGCGCCAGGCCGCCGACGGTAAGCGCGGCCCTCGCCGGGAAGCGTCCGATGCGCCGCACGATCATGCGGGTCGGCTGGTCGAGAAAGCCGCCTAGGCGCGCGCCGGAAAGCAGGCCCCGCCGGTAGGCGACGGGCGGTGCGGGCTGCATCGCGGCCGCCGGACGCAGCTGCGCCGCGCGGCCCGCCGCAAGGCCCGCCCCGGCCACGGCGGCGGCCATGGCCATCAGGCTCGTCGCCCCGTAGACGCCCCAGTCGATCTGCGGCTCGAACGCAGGGAACCGGAAATACTGCGCGTAGAGGCGTGTCAGGGCCGCCGCCAGCGCGACGCCGGCGACGCCACCGGCGATCACGCCGATCAGCCCGATCACGGCGGCTAGGCGCAGATAGGGGACGGCGACCTCGAGCGCCGTGAACCCGAACGCCTTCAGGAGCCCGATCTGCTCGCGCTCGGTCTCCACGAGCCGCGCCATCACCATGTGGGTGAGGCCGGCGGCCACCAGCAGGAAGATCGGCGGTAGCATCAGGGTGAGCGTGCGAAGCTGGCGTTCCTCGTTGTCGAGGAACCGATTGGACGGCTGGTTCGCGCGCGTCACCGCGGGCGCGCCGCCATAGGGCGCCAAGAGGCGGTCGACCTGAGGCAGGACGCGAACCGGATCCGTGTCTCCGGAGAGCTCGAGCGACACCTGGTCGAACGCGCCGACCTCGCCAGTCACGCCCTCGACGATGTCCCTGTTCGCCCAGAACACCGCCTGATGGGCGTCGTCCGGAAGGAAGGACTCGCTCGGCGAGTAGACGTATTCCGGCGAAAGCACGGCCCCGACGATGGTGAAGGTTACCTCGCGCCCGCTGATCGTCGCCGTGAGCCGCGCGCCCAGGCTGACGTGCGCGGCGTCGAGGAACGCCTTCAGCGCGACCGCCTCGTTCGATCGGCCGGGCGCAGGCATGCGCCCCGCCGCCAGCACCAGCCGGTTCAGCGCGGCGACACCCTCCGGCGGGAGCGAGATCAGCTCGACGTGGGCCGGCCGGTCGAGGCCGGGCGCGTCGAGCAGCCCGCCGCCGGTGGCGCGCGTGTCGACGGCGACCACACCGTCGATGCGGCGGAGGGCGGCGGCCAGCGACCGCGGCGCCCGCACCGCGGAAGCAAACACGTCGGCGAAATGGGTCCGGGCGTAGTACCGCTGCTGGGCGACGACGACCGCCGTCAGCGCCCCGTTCGCCATCACCGCGACGGCGACCCCGATCCCGCCGAGCAGGGCGATGGCCGCCACCTGAGGCGCGAGGCGGCGCAGGTCGCGCACCAGCTTGCGGTCGAGCACGCTCACCAGGTGATCTCCGCCGGCGCCTTGCGCGCCGCATTGACGGTGAGTTCGGCCACCTTGCCGTCCCGGAAGCGGATCACCCTGTCGGCGATCTGCGCGACCGCGGCGTTGTGGGTGACCATCATGACCGTGGCGCCGGTCTCCTCGGCAACCTTGACGATCGCCTCCAGGACTTGGACGCCGCTGGCGCTGTCGAGCGAGCCGGTGGGCTCGTCGCAGAACAGCACCTCGGGGCGCTTGGCGATGGCCCTGGCCACCGCGACACGCTGCTGCTGGCCGCCGGACAGCTCGGCGGGGAAGTGGTCCAACCGGTCCGCAAGCCCGACCAGCTCCAGGGCATCCTCCGGCTTCATCGGATGTTCGGCGATCTCGGTGATCAGCTCGACGTTCTCGCGGGCGGTCAGGCTGGGGGTCAGGTTGAAGAACTGGAACACGAAACCGACTGCGTGGCGCCGATAGCGCGTCAGGTCGGCGTCGCTCGCCTTGACCAGGTCCCGGCCTTCGAAGACGACCTCGCCGCCAGTGCCGCGGTCGAGCCCGCCGAGGATGTTGAGCAGTGTCGACTTGCCGGAGCCGGAAGGCCCCAGCAGCACCAGGATCTCGCCTCTTCGGATGTCGAGGTCGACGCCGTCGAGGGCGCGCACGTCGCCGGCCGCCGTCGGGTAGACTTTGGTCAGCCCATGCACGTGGAATGCGAGCTCGCCCCGCGGATGGGGGATGCGGTAGCCAGACGTCTGCTCAGGCACGCCGCCGCCCCTCGAAGCCCGCCACGTCCGCCAAGCCAATCATTACCGGCAAGCGCGGCTATCGTCACGCCCGCCGCCGCCACGCCCGCCCCCGCGGCATTGACGGCGGAACCTCGGCCTATACAAGCGTTTGAAATACGGCGCGCGTGGACCAGGCCCGCGCGCCCTCGAAGCGTCTGCCCAGAGGAAACGTCCATGACCGCCATCAATCAAGTGACCGACTACGCCCTCGTGGGCGACGTGGGCGTGATCACGCTGAACTCGCCGCCGGTGAACGCGCTTTCGGCGCCGGTGCGCGACGGCCTGGCCGGTGGCGTCGCGGCGGCGCTGGCTGATCCCGGCGCCAAGGCGGTGGTGATCATCTGCGAGGGGCGCACTTTCATCGCCGGCGCCGATATCACCGAGTTCGGCGGACCGCAGAAAGGCGCAAGCCTGTTCGACGTCCAGGAAGCGATCGAGGGCGCCTCGAAGCCCGTGGTGGCGGCTATCCATGGCACGGCGCTCGGCGGCGGCCTGGAGGTGGCGCTCTGCTGCCATTATCGCGTGGCGGTTCCGTCCGCGCGCTGCGGCCTACCCGAAGTCAACCTCGGGCTCCTGCCCGGCGCCGGTGGGACGCAACGGCTGCCGCGCATCGTCGGAGTCGAGAAAGCGCTGGACATGATGACCAGCGGCCAGCACGTGCCCGCGAAGGAATGCCTAGCCATGGGTCTGGTCGACGAGATCGTCGACGAAGGCAAGCTCCGGGAGGGGGCGGCCGCCTTCGCCAGCCGGATCGTCGCGGAAGGCCGGCCGCTCAGGAAGGTGCGCGACCTGGACGAGAAGATGGCCGCCGCCCGCGGTCGCCCGGAGATCTTCGAGAACTTCCGCAAGGCCAACGCCCGCCGCTTCCGCGGCTTCCTGGCGCCGGAATACAACATCCGTTGCGTCGAGGCGGCTGTGAACCAGCCCTTCGAGGAAGGCCTGAAGACCGAGCGCAAGATGTTCGGCGAGCTCATCGCCGGCTCGCAGTCGGCCGCGCAGCGCTACGCCTTCTTCGCCGAGCGCCAGGCCGCCAAGATTCCGGATGTGCCGGATGACACCCCGACGATCGCGGTGAACAAGGTCGGGATCATCGGCGGCGGCACAATGGGCGGCGGCATCGCCATGAATTTCATGAACGTCGGCATCCCCGTCACCATCGTGGAGGTCAAGCAGGACGCCCTCGACCGCGGCATCGCAACGATCCGGCGCAACTACGAGCGCTCGCGCACCGCCAAGCCGGAAGAGACCGAGGCGCGCATGAGCCGCCTGACCGGCTCGCTTGACCTCGCGAGCCTCGCGGACTGCGACCTCGTCATCGAGGCGGTGTTCGAGCGGATGGACGTGAAGAAGGACATCTTCGCGAGGCTTGACGCCATCTGCAAACCCGGCGCGATCCTCGCCACCAACACCTCCGGTCTCAACATCGACGAGATCGCCTCGGCCACGAAGCGGCCGGAAGCGGTGATTGGCCTGCACTTCTTCTCGCCGGCCAACGTGATGAAGCTGCTGGAGGTGGTCCGGGCCGACCACACCAGCAAGGAGGTGATCGCCACCTCGATGAAGCTGGCCCGCAAGATCGGCAAGATCGCGGTGCTGGTCGGCGTCTGCCCTGGCTTCGTAGGCAACCGCATCCTGGGCGCTCGCCAGCGCGAGGCCAACAAGCTGATCATGGAAGGCGCGATGCCCTGGGACGTCGACAGGGTGCTCTACGACTTCGGCTTTCCGATGGGCCCGTTCGCGATGAGCGACCTCGCCGGCCTCGACATCGGCTGGGTCAAGGAGCGTTCGAAAGGCGAGACGATCCGCGACGTGCTCTGCGAGATGGACCGCCGCGGCCAGAAGACCGGCGCGGGCTGGTACGACTACGACGAGAACCGCGTGGCCAAGCCGTCGCCGGTGACCGAGAAGATTCTGCACGACTTCATCGTCAAGTCCGGTGCGAACCCTAGGAAGATTTCCGATGAGGAGATCCTCGAGCGCTGCATCTACCCGATGATCAACGAAGGCGCGAAGATCCTCGAGGAGAAGAAGGCGATCCGGGCGTCCGACATCGACGTGGTCTGGGAGAACGGCTACGGCTGGCCCGTCTATCGCGGCGGCCCGATGTGGTACGGCGACCACGTCGGTCTGCCCAAGGTGCTGGAGAAGATGAAGGCGTTCGAGGCGCAGATGGGCGAAACCTACAAGCCCGCAGCGCTTCTCGAGAAGCTGGCCGCCGAAGGAAAGCGCTTCGCCGACCTCTGAAGCGCACGCGTCCCGGGCTCAGGGGCGTCGCGCGGCGGCGCCTCGCTCCCGGGAAAGCACGAGGGCGGACCGCCGCGTTTGCGTCAGGTCAAGGCGCACAGGGGCTTTGACGGCCAGGGAACTAGCCTGACCCTCTGGAGCACGCCCGATGCGCAGGCTTCTCGCCGTCCTCTTCGCCGCCGGCTGGGTGGCCGCCGCCGCCTCCGCCGCCGCGGACCCCAGCCAGCCCTATGGGATGGACCGCAACGCGGGCCACCAGTCGGCGCCGGAGCCGCCGCACTGCGACCGACCGATCGGCGTCGCGGCGATCAAGGAGCCCGACCGGGACTGGTGGAGTCCGCTTGGGCTCTCCAATCCCGAGGCCGTGCTGAAGCTGTTCGCCCTGCGATCGGGGTGCCTGCGCCTCGTGGACATGAACCAGGGCCTGGCGATGCACGGTCAGGAGGAGGCGCTGCATAACGCCGGCGAGCTTCAGAGGGGCTCCAATGTCGGCCTCGGCCAGGTGGTCGCCGCCGACTACTACATCATCCCCGACATCTCACGCGCCAACCAGAACTCGGGGGGGTCCAACGTCGCCGGCGCGCTGGGCCACTTCCTGCCCGGAGGTTTCGGCGCGCTGGCCGGGGGCGTGACGGTGCACAGCCAGGAAGCCAGCGCGGTGCTGACGCTGGTGAACGCGCGGACCACCGAGCAACTCTACATCGCCGAAGGCGCGGCCAAGAAGACCGACGTCGGCTTCGGCGGAGGCGGCGGGTTCGCAGGTTGGGCCGGTTTCGGGGCGCTCGCCGGCAGCGGCTACACCAACACCGACATCGGCAAGGTGATCATGGCCGCGTACTACAACGCCTTTGTCGACCTCGTGCGCTACATGCAGGCCCAGGCGCCGGGCGCGGCTCAGGCCAGCGCGCCCATCGCCGCCCAGACCGTGACGCGCCCGACCGCGCTCTACAGCCAGCCCGACCGCAGCTCGCACATCGTGCTGCAGCTGAACGCCGGCGCGCTGGTCTATCCGACCGGGCAGCGGAACGGCGTCTGGATGGAAGTCGACGACGAGAATGGCAACCGCGGCTGGATGTCGTCGGCGTACGCGAGCCCGCGCGCCGGCCCCTAGGTCGGCGGGACGCCAGCGGCCCGAGGCGCCGCCCCCGTTTGTCTCGGGAAGGCGCGGTTAACACCCTTGGCGTACCCTGACTTCCGCACAGCTGCGCCGAAAGCGCGCTGGAAGCGAAGAAGGGGAGGCTGAGCTGCCGGCCCAGCGCACCGAAGGAGCGACGCGCGAGCGTCCGTTCGGGCTTGACCTGTCGATCGACGTGTTCGACCGGGCGACGCGGCTGGCGCGCGCCCTGCTGCCCGGCGGCGACGCGCTGATCACCCTCATGCAAGACGGCGTCGCCTGGCGCACGCGCGGCTACAACGAGACGTTCGACGCGTCCGATCCGGCGGCCGACCTTGTGATCGGCACCGGCCAGCTGCTCTGGATCGAGGACGCGCGGAACGACTCGCGCTTCACCGACGACGTGTCCGTCGCCGGGCCGCCCTACCTGCGCAGCTATGTCGGCGCACCCATCCGGCTCGCCGATGGGACGACTCCGGGCGTGCTGGTCGTCGCCGCGACCGTCCCGAGGCCGTATGACGCCGTGAGCGCCGCCCGCCTTCAGGACCTGGCCGACTTCGTCGCCGACGAGTGGGACCGCGCGAGCGCGGCCAAGGCGCACAGCGAAGCGGCCCGCGAACGCGACAACGTGCAGATCCGGCTCCAGGCGCTGGCCGAGACCATGCCGATCGCCCTCGTCATGACCGACCGCACGCTGAGGATCCTGGCCACGAGCCGCGTGCTGCGCACGACCCTGGGCGTCGAGGACACGCCGCTCGCAGGTCGCCTGCTGCCCGAGCTGACGCCGAATTTCGAGGCGATTCGGGCGGAGTGCGAGAGCGCGCTTGCCGGCCGCTCGTCCGTCGGCGCGCCGATCGAGATGTTGGACGGGGCCGGCCAGAGGATCTGGATTCAGGTGCAGGCCTCGGCATGGCGCAACGCCGAGGGCGAAATCGGCGGCCTCGTCATCACTGGCATCGACGTGAGCGACCTGAAGGCGGCGCTGACGGCCGCCGAGCGCTCCGAGGAGCGGCTGAACCTCGCCCTCACCCTGTCGCACGTGCACGTCTGGGAGCTCGACTATCTGCGGCGCGAGCTGTTCAAGGCGGGCGCCGAAGACACCTTCTTCGAGCGCCCGCAGACGTATCACGACCTCGACCGCGACATCTTCGAGACGATCGATCCGCGCGACCGCGACGACGTACGCGAAGCGTGGCGGCGGCATGTGGAGGAGGGCGCGCCTTACCAGCCGCGCTATCGCATCAACCGGAGCGACGGCAAGGAAGTGTGGGCGGAAGGCGTGGTGCGGTTCTTCGCCGATCCAAGCGGCCGCCCGTTGCGCCTCGTCGGCGCGATCCGCAACGTAACCGAGGACAAGCTCGCCGAGGGACGCCTGATGGACGCGATCGCCGCCGCCGAAGCGGCGAACCGCGCCAAGAGCCAGTTCCTGGCCACGATGAGCCACGAGATCCGAACCCCCCTGAACGGCGTGCTCGGCATGGCGCAGGCGATGGACGCCAACGAGCTCACGCCGCCGCAGCGCGCGCGGTTGAAGATACTGCGTGAATCCGGCCAGGGCCTCCTTTCGATCCTCAACGACGTTCTCGACATCTCGAAGATCGAGGCCGGCAAGCTCGAGCTGGAGGCGGTCGAATTCGATCTCGTCGCCATCGCCGAGAGCGCGCGCCACGCCTTCACCGCCCTGGCGGAGAGCAAGGACATCGAGCTGGGGCTGCACGTCTCGCCGAGCGCCTTCGGCTACACGCTCGGCGACGCCACGCGGGTGCGGCAGATATTCTACAACCTGATCTCCAACGCGCTGAAGTTCACCGACCGCGGCGAAGTGACGGTGCGGGTGTCGCGTCGTGGCGCGATGGTGCGGATTGAGGTCAGGGACACGGGCATCGGCATCGCGCCGCAGGATCTCGGGCGGCTTTTCGAGAAGTTCGAGCAGGCCAACGCCTCGACGACGCGCCGCTACGGCGGCAGCGGTCTCGGGCTCGCCATCTGCCGGCAGCTGGCCGAGCTCATGGGCGGACGGATCAGCGTGAGAAGCCGGCTCGGGCGGGGGACCAGCTTCGTGGTCACGCTGCGGCTGCCGCGAGCCGTCGCTTCGGCGGCGCCGGCCGTGAGCGAGCCGGTCAGGCCGGTCGATCCGGAGGCGCCGTCCCTGCGGCTGCTGGCGGCGGAGGACAACGAGATCAACCAGCTGGTGCTGAGAACCCTGCTCGGCCAGCTGGGCATCCAGCCGACGATCGTCGGGGACGGCGAGGCCGCCGTCGCCGCCTGGGAGGCGTCCGACTGGGACGCGATCCTGATGGACGTGCAAATGCCGCGGATGGACGGGCCCACCGCCACGCACATCATTCGCCAGCGCGAGGCCCAGAGCGGCCGGCGGCGCACCCCGATCATCGCGCTCACCGCCAACGCCATGTCGCACCAGGCGGCCGGCTATCTGGCCGGCGGCATGGACGGGGTGGTCGCCAAGCCGATCGAACTCGGAGAGCTGTTCGCCACGCTGCAGGCGGCGCTCGAGGACGCGGGCGAAGCGGCGGCCGCGTAGGGCCCCTTCTCGCTCGGCGAGAGAAGGCGTAGCCAACCCCCATGAGCGAGCCGTTCGACGTTGTGGTGGTCGGCGCGGGAAACGCGGCGCTGTGCGCGGCGCTGGCGGCGGCCGAGCAGGGTGCGCGGGTGCTGGTGCTCGAACGGGCGCCCGAGGCCGAAAGCGGCGGCAACAGCCGCTTCACCGCCGGCGCCTTCCGCTGCGTCTACGACGACGTGGACGACCTGCGCGCGCTGATGCCGGATCTAACCGACGCGGAGGTCGGGCGAGCCGATTTCGGGACATATACGGAAGGCCAGTTCTTCGACGACATGGGCCGGATCACCGAGTACCGGACCGACCCGGAACTCTGCGAGCTGCTCGTCACCCGCTCGCGAGACACCATGCGCTGGATGCGCGGCAAGGGCGTGAGGTTCCTGCCGATCTGGGGTCGCCAGGCGTACCGCGTGGACGGCCGGTTCAGGTTCTGGGGCGGTCTTACGGTCGAGGCCTGGGGCGGTGGTCCAGGCTTGATCGAAGCGCTCTATCGCATCGCGCGGCAAGCGGGCGTCCTGATCCGCTTCGGCGCGAAGGTGACCGACCTCGTGGCCGACGACAGCGGCGTGCATGGCGTGAAGGTGCGGCAGGGCGGCGAGACGCGCGAGGTGCGGGCGAAGGCCGTGGTGCTGGCCTGCGGCGGCTTCGAGTCCAACGCCGAATGGCGCACGCGCTACCTCGGCCCCGGCTGGGACCTCGCCAAGGTGCGCGGCACGCGGTTCAACACTGGCGAGGGCATCCGCATGGCGCTCGCGATCGGGGCGGCGTCTCACGGCAACTGGTCTGGCTGTCACGCGGTTGGCTGGGACCGCAACGCCCCCGATTTCGGCGACCTCGCCGTCGGCGACGGGTTCCAGAAGCACTCCTATCCGTTGGGCGTGATGATCAACGCCCGCGGCGAGCGCTTCGTCGACGAAGGCGCCGACTTCCGCAACTTCACTTACGCCAAGTACGGCCGCGCGATCCTGGCCCAGCCCGGCCAGTTCGCTTGGCAGGTCTTCGACGCCAAGGTCGAGCCGCTGCTGCGCGACGAATATCGCCTCAAACACATGACGCACGTCCGCGCCGACACGCTCGAGGGGCTGGTCGGCAAGCTCGAGGACGTGGACGCCGCCGCCGCGCTGGCGACGCTCCGCGCCTTCAATGCGGCGGTGATGACCGAGGTTCTGTTCGATCCCAACACGAAGGACGGTCGCGGCGCGCGGGGCCTGGCGATCCCGAAGTCGAACTGGGCCAATCCGCTCGACACGCCACCCTATGACGCCTGGGCCGTGACCTGCGGCGTCACCTTCACCTTCGGCGGCCTGAAGATCGACCGCGCCGGGCGCGTCGTCGACCAGGAGGGGGAGGCCATCCGCGGGCTCTACGCCGCCGGCGAACTGGTGGGCGGGCTCTTCTACAACAACTATCCAGGCGGCTCGGGCCTGATGGCCGGCGCCGTGTTCGGCCGGATCGCGGGCGCCGGCGCGGCCGCCCTCGCAGGGGAATTGCGCAGCGGCCCGGCAATCGCCACCTAACGGAGCGAGCCGTTCCGCGTCGCCGCTCCAAGGGGCGCGGGAAGGCTGAGTCGCTTCACCGCGAGGGCTCGCCAGATGAACCGTTCGCCGCTTTTCGACAGCCCCTTCCTGCTCGGCTTCGACCACACCCGCGCCCTCATAGAGCGTGCGACGAAGGCCGCGGTCGAGGGCTATCCGCCGTACAACGTCGAGGAGCTCGACGGTGGGCGGGTGCGGATCACGCTGGCGGTCGCCGGCTTCACCCCGGCCCAGCTCGACGTCACGCTCGAAGGCGGCCAGCTCAGCGTGATCGGCAAGCGCGAAGGCCTCGACGGCGAGCGCGCCTACCTGCACCGCGGCATCGCCGCGCGGGGGTTCGTGCGCAGCTTCGTGCTGGCCGATGGCATGGAGGTCGATGGCGCGGTGCTGGAGCATGGCCTGCTCCACATCGACCTCGTCCGGCCCGAACCGGAGCGCCTGGTGAAGCGGATTCCCATCCGCACGGCGCCCTGAACCGGTGAACCCGACGCGGCTCCGGCGCGTCTTATCGAACGAAGGAGGTGGTCATCATGACGCCTGAACATCTGTCGAGCGAAGCTTTCGCCGCATTGGGCGCGCCCGAGCTTGTCTACGTGCGCCCCGTCACCGGCGCCGAAATCATCGCCAGCACGCCCGTCGAGTCCATCCGCGGCTTCCATATCGAGCCGGAGCAGGTGCTTTACGCGCTCCACGGCGCCGACGGCGAGCGACTGGCCGTCATGACCGACAAGGCATCCGCCATCGCCGCCGCGCAGGAGCATGAGCTGGCGGTCGTCTCGGTGCACTGAGGCTCGCCTCACCGTCAGGTTGCGGTCGCCGCAATTCGAACGATAATCCCGCACGGGCGACCGGGGGAAGGCATGCGGGCGGCGATTGCGGTATTGATCCTAGGTTTCGCGGCTGTGGGGGCCGCACATGCCGCGGATCTGACGGATTCGGTCTGGGCTCAGGCGCCCGGCCGGAGCGAATGGGCCAAGGCATACCCGGCCGCGGCCGCCGCGGCGGGAACCCCCGGGAACGTGAAGCTGCGCTGCACGGCGACGGCGAGGGGATCGTTGGACGGCTGCCGGGTGATCTCCGAGAGCCCCGCCGCGCATGGTTTCGGCGCCGCGGCGCTGTCGCTGGCGTCCGAGATGCAGTTGAAGGCGACCGACGCCCACGGCTTACCCGTCGCCGGCCGCAGCCTGGTAGTTCCGGTGAAGTTCGAGCCGAGCGTCTTGAAGCCGGCTCACATCATGACCAACCCGGACTGGCTACGCCAGCCCACGCAGCAAGAGGCGGTCGACTTCATTCCCGCCGCTGCACGCGGCGAGGGCGGGAAGACAGTGATCGAGTGCGTCGTTAGCAATCGAGGGCTTCTCGACGACTGTTCCGTCGTGAAGGAAACCCCTCCGGGTCACGGCTTCGGCGGCGCCGCGCTCGCGATGTCCCAGCTCTTCGAGATGCGGCCCATGACGGTCGACGGCCTGCCGGTGGGTGGCGGCAAGGTGGATCATCCCTGTCAACTTCGAGCGCGCGCCCGCTTCGCCCGACGAAGCCGGCGGCCGTTTGATACATGTGATGTCGGCGGCGCCGTGGAGCGCGACCCCTACCGCCGCGGACATGTCCGCCGCGTTCCCTCGTAGCGCGATCGGCAAGGTGCCTTCCGCGCGCGTCGTGCTGCGGTGCGGCCTTCACAGCGATGGCAGACTCGTGGACTGCCAGACGGTCAGCGAAGCGCCCGCCGACCACGGGTTCGCCGTTGCGGCGCGGTCACTGGCGCGGGATTTCCGGGCGATCGTCGGCCCGCACGACCAAATCAGAGATCTCGACGTCGACGTGCCGTTCGACTTCCGTGATCCCAGCGCGCAGGCTCCGCCGCTCGAGATCTACAGCGCCCTCTGGCTCCGGCGTATCGATCCAGCCGCTGCGTTGAAGCTGTTTCCGCCGCAAGCGGCCAAAGCCGGCTTTCAGGACGGCAGGGCGAAGATTCGATGCGGCATCGCGCACGACGGCTCGCTCACCGGGTGCGCGGTTCAGTCGGAAGACCCGGCTGGGCTCGGCTTCGGCGCCGCCGCGCTCAGCATCGCCGCCGTGATGAAGATGAATCCCTGGACCCCGCAAGGGGATCCGGTTGACGGTGCGTATATCGTGCTGCCGATCAGGCTGGTGCTGGCGTCCCCGCAGTCCGCGGCTCAGCCTGCCGCCCCGGCTCAGACGGCCGCGCCGCCGCCTCCCCCAGCTAAGCCGCGCTCGGCCGCGCTTCCTTGACGAGCAGCGCCAGGATCGCATCGGCGCCGCTGGCCTTGCGAAGCTGCTCGCGAAGATCGGCCTGACGCAGCACGCGCGAGACCCGGGCGAGGGCCCGCAGGTGCTCGCCGTGCGCGCCCTCGGGCGCGAAGAGGGCGAAGATCAGGTCCACCGGGCGATCGTCCACCGCATCGAACGGCACCGGCTCGGCCAGCCGCACGAATACGCCGCGCAGCTGGGTGAGGCCGGCCAGCCGCGCATGCGGCACGGCCACGCCGTAGCCGACGCCGGTCGAGCCGGCCGCCTCACGATCGAGGAGCGCGTCCAGCAAATCGCCTGGCTTGAGACCGAAGTTGCGGGCGGCGATCTCGGCGATCACCGCGAGGGCTTGACGCTTGCCCTGAGCCGTCACGCGCGGCGCGATCGCAGCGCGCTCGACCAGATCACCGATGTTCATCTAACAGCCTGAGGCCTTCCACTCGAACGTCCGCCCTGATACGCCGCCGCGACAGCCGCTGGCTCCAGCGCCGCGCGGCCCACCGCGGTTCGTCCACACACCTTCTAGTGACCGCGAGCCCCAAGTCTGTCGGCGCCCGCACCGTTGGTCTTCGTCCGCTCCGGATCGATCCAGCCGATGTTGCCGTCGGCGCGCCGGTAGACAACCGACAGCCCGCCGTGGGCGGCGTTCCTAAACACGATTGCCGGCCTTTCGGTCAAGTCGAGCTGCATCACCGCCATCGCGACGGTCATCGTCTCGAGCTCGGCTTGTGATTCGGCGATCACCATGGCGGCGGGCGGGTCCGCTGACGGCGACTCGTCCCAATCGTCGAGCACGTCCGCATCCTCCGGCGCGCGAAGCACGTAGGACGACGCCAGTTCGGCCGCCTTGGCCACGGCGGCGCTCGAGTGGCTCTTCAGCCGGTGCTTGTAGCGGCGAATGCGCGCCTCGATCTTGGCGAGCGCCTGGCCGAAAGCCCCGTGGGCGTCGCCGCCCAGCCCGTGGCTCTGCAGCTGCTGGCCCGACGCAAGCGTGACGACGCAGTCGATGCGGAAGCCGTGGCCGTCGCGTGACAAGGTGACCTCGGCGTCGCCGCCGCGCCCGAAGTACTTGCCGATGCTGGAGAGAAGGTCGTCGGATATGCGCGTACGCAACGCTTCGCCGACATCCACGTGTTTGCCGGAGACCTGGACTTGCATGCGAAGATGAACGCGCTGGCCGGGCGAAAGTGTCAAGCCGCCGTTCGCGGCCCCTCAGGACACCTCGCGTAACAATCGCTTGCGCTCCACCGACGAGGGGATGCGCATCGCCTCGCGGTACTTGGCGACGGTGCGGCGGGCGATGTCCACGCCGGCTCCCTTGAGGAGGTCGACGATCGAGTCGTCGGAGTGCACGTCGCCCTCGCCGCGCTCGGCGTCGATCAGCTGGCGGATCTTGTGGCGCACGGCCTCGGCCGAGTGCGCCTCGCCGCCAGCGCTGGAGGCGATCGCGGAGGTGAAGAAGAACTTCATCTCGAAGACGCCGCGCGGCGTGGCAAGGTACTTGTTCGACGTCACCCGGCTGACGGTCGACTCGTGCATGCCGATCGCGTCGGCCACGGTCTTCAGGTTGAGGGGCCGCAGGTGTTCGACGCCGAAGGCCAGGAACCCGTCCTGCTGGCGCACGATCTCGCTGGCCACCTTCAGGATCGTCTTGGCGCGCTGGTCGAGGCTCTTCACCAGCCAGTTGGCGCTCGCCAGGCAATCGGAGACGAACGTCTTCTCGGAGTCGCTGCGCGCGCCGGCCGAGACCCGGGCGTGGTAGCGGTGGTCCACGAGGAGCTTGGGCAGCGTGTCGGTGTTGAGTTCCACGTGCCAGAGACCGCCGGCCCCTTCGCGCACGAAGACGTCAGGCACGACGGCCTGCGCCGGCTCGCCGCCGAATGCGGCGCCGGGCCTGGGGGTCAGTGCGCGCAGCTCCGCGACCATGTCCTTCAGGTCGTCGTCGTCGACGCCGCAGATGCGCTTCAGCGCGGCCATGTCGCGGCGCGCGAGCAGCTCGAGGTTGCCGACGAGCGCGGCCATGGCCGGGTCGAAACGGTCCTTCTCCCGGAGCTGGAGCGTCAGGCACTCGGCCAGGTCGCGGGCGAAGACGCCGGTCGGCTCGAACCCTTGCAGGTGCGTCAGCACCCCCTCGAGCCGCGCCGGGTCGCAGCCGAGACGCGCGGCGATGTCGGCGATGTCGGCGCGCAGGTAGCCGCCCTCGTCCACGGCGTCGATCAGCACGACCGCCATCGCGCGCTCGGCGTCGGCGAGGCCCGCCACGGACAGTTGCGCGTGCAGGTGTTCGGACAGCGTCAGCTCACGGACGCCGCCGCCTTCGCGCTCGCCGTCACCGTCCTCGAAGCCGCCGCCTCGGCTCGCTTTCGACCAGTCGACCGAGCCGCCTGCGTCGGCCCCCGCGGCGGGACCGGCGTCGCCGGTGGCGAGGTCGCCGGGCGCGGCGCCGTCGTAGAGATCGTCATGGCGGGCGTCGAGCTCCGCGGCCGCGGACACATCGCTCACCCGGTCGGAAGCGAAGTCGTCGCCTGAATCGTCGGGCTCCGCCCTGGCGGGATCGGGGTCGCTCCCGCCCTCCGCCTCGCGGTCCTCGCGGGCGAGCAGGGGATTGCGCTCGAGCTCGGCGTCCACATACGCCTCGAGCTCGAGGTTCGACAGCTGCAGCAGCTTGATGGCCTGCTGCAGCTGCGGCGTGATGACCAGCCCCTGGCCCTGCCGTAACTCAAGTCGCGGACTGAGCGCCAACGCGCCCTCCAGAAACCCCTGACAACGGTTCGCGAGGTTAGAGGGCCAGGGGTTCCGATTGGTTAATGGCGAAGGTTGGGAATGTCGCGGCGCCCGCCGCCGCCTCAGTTCGAGCCGCGGACCGTCGGCTTGCCGAGGAGGGCGTCGGCGATGATCCGCTGCTGAATCTCGCTGGTGCCTTCGAAGATTTTCGTCAGGCGGGCGTCGCGCCAGTAGCGCTCGATCGGGTGCAGCGTGGTGTAGCCGGCGCCGCCCAGGATCTGCAGCGCCTCGCTCGTCACGCGCTCGGCCATCTCCGAGGCGAAGTACTTGACCATCGAGGTCTCGACCCGCCCGGCGCGGCCGGCGTCGATCTCCGAGCAGACATAGTACATCAGCTGGCGCGCGGCCTCGACCTCGGTCGCCATGGTGGCGATCTTGAACCGGATCGCCTGGAAATCGCTGATCGGCTGGCCGAACTGGATGCGCTCCTTCGCGTAGGCCATGGCGTCCTCGAGGGCGCCGCGGGCGAGGCCGATCGAGCGGGCCGCTGTGTGGGCGCGGGCGAGGCCGAGTCCGAACGCGACCGCGCGATGGGCGCTGCCCCCCGCCTCGTCGTGGCCGGCCGCGTCGCGCCGCACCGGGGCGCGCACCTGATCGAAATGCAGCTCCCAGGTCTTCCAGCCGAAATACCCGATCTTGGGGATCGGGCTGCCGGAGCAGCCCCTCGGCAGCTCGCCCTTGGGCTTCTCCACCGAGACCGAGATGGTGCCGCCGCGCCCGGCCGGCGCGGCCGGATCGTCGATGCGGCAGAGCACGCTGATGTAGTCGGCGCCGTCGGCGAAGGTGCACCAGTACTTGGAGCCGGTGATCACCCACTCGTCGCCGTCGCGCCGGGCGCGGCACTGCACGCCGGAGAGGTCCGAGCCGGTTCCCGGTTCCGAGAGCGCCGCAGCCCCCAGATAGCGGCCCCTGGCCATCAGCTCGATCTTGCGCCGCCGCTCGTCGCCCTCGCCGGGGATCGAGCGGTAGAACGAGTTGCCGCGCGCGATGATCGAGGCGACGCTCATCCAGCCGCGGGCCAGCTCCTCGGCCACCAGGCAGTACTCGAACGCGCCGAGCCCCAGGCCGCCGTACTCCTCGGGGATGAGGATGCCGAAGAAGCCCAGCTCGCCCATCTTGTCGATCAGTTCGCGGGGCATGTCGCCCTTGACCGGATCGAGCCGGTTGGCGGCCGGCAGCACCTCGTCACGCACGAACTGCCGCGCCACGTCGCGCATCATCATCCGCTCGGGCGTCAGGTAGCCCTCGGCGGCCGCGGAACCAGCATCGTCGGCCATGGCCGGATCCTCCTCACATGCCGATCAGCTCGGCCTTCCTCACGGTGTTCATGACGATGCGGATCGAGGCGGCGTCGACCATCGTGCCGTTGTGGTTGACGCTGCCCAGGCCCTCGGCCAGCGCCTTGTCATAGGCCGCCGCGAGCTCGCGGGCGCGATCGACCTCGTCCTGGCTCGGCGAGAAGATCTCCAGCGCCGGGGCGATCTGCGCCGGGTGGATCGCCCACTTGCCCACGAAGCCCAGCATGAAGGCCATGCGCGCCTCCCGCCGGTAGGCGTCCTCGTTTCGGAAGTTGGCGAAGGGACCATCGACCGGGTCGAGGCCCGCCGCGCGCGCCGCCATCGCGATTCGGAAGCGGGCGAAGTGGAAGACGTCGCCGGGATAGCCTTCGCCGCCCCAGCCGCGCAGGTTCATCTGCTGGCTCGCCGAGTAGTCGCCCATCCCGAAGATCAGCGACTCGAGCCGGGGCGAGGCGGCGGCGATCTCCTCGACGTTCTGCAGGCCGGCCGCCTCCTCGATCAGCACCTCGATCCCGATGGGCCGCCCGAGCTTCAGCTTCGCCTCCAGCTGCGAGAGCAGCAGGTCGACGAACTGCACGTCGGCGGCGCGCGTCGCCTTGGTCAGCATGATCGTGTCGAGGTTCCTGCCCGCGCCGGTCACGACCTCGATCACATCCTCGAAGCACCAGGGCGTGGTCACGTCGTTGATCCGCACGCAGCGGGTCTTGCGACCCCAGTCGAGCCCATTCAGCGCCTCGACGATGGTCTTTCGGGCGCCCTCCTTGGCGGACGGCGCCACGGCGTCCTCCAGGTCGAGGAACACGTGGTCGGCCTCCGAGAGCACCGCCTTGGCGATCATCTTCTCGCTGACGCCGGGCACCGAGAGCTGGGAACGGCGCAGCCGCATCGGGCGCTGGGTCATTGCGGGGTCTCCTCAGGCAATCGCGCCGGCGGCCCGCCAGCGCGCGATGTCGTCGTCGGTGGCGCCGTGCTGGCGCAGCACGTCGAGCGTGTGCTCGCCGAGTTCGGGCCCGCGGCCGCGGACAGCCGACGGCGTCCCGGCGAGCTTGATCGGCTGGCCTGCGACACGCACGGGCGTCGCAAATCCCGGCAGCTCGATCGCGGGCAACATGCCACGCGCTGCGAAATGCGGATCGGCCGCGATCTCGGCGATGTTGAGCACCGGACCGAACGGCACGACGCCGCCGAGACGACCCTGCAGCTCGGCCTTGGTGTGGCGGGCTGTCAGCTCCGAGAGCTTGGCGATCACGGCCTCGCGGTTCACCGCGCGCGCCTTCGGCGTCGCGAAGGCGGGGTCTTCCAGCAGTTCGGCCGCGTCCAGCGCCGCGACGAGCGGACGGAAGAAGTTGTCGCCGGGGCAGGCCAGCGCGACCCAGCCGTCCGCCGCCGGATAGACGCCGAAGGGCAGGAGGAACGGGTGGTGGTTGCCCTCTGGTCCGGGAGTCAGATGGCCGAAGAAGTGCTGGTGAACGATGCGCTCGGAGACCGAGAGCACTGCATCGGTCATGGCGACGTCGAGAAACTGGCCGCGGCCGGTCTCGCGGGCGTGCAGCACGGCGCTGACCACGCCGAGCGCGGCGTAGAGCGCTGGGATCGTGTCGCCGACGCCGGGCCCGATCTTGATCGGCGCGCCGCCCGCGAGCCCGGTGATTCCCATCATTCCGCCCATGGCCTGGGCGACCACGTCGTAGGCCGGCCAGTCGGCATAAGGGCTCGCCGCCGTGCGCGGGTCGCCGAAGCCGCGGATCGCGGCGTAGACCAGGCGTGGGTTCAGCGCCGCCAGGGTCTCGTATGAGAGCCCGAGGCGGTCCATCACCCCGACGCGGAAGTTCTCCACCACTACGTCGAAGTCGGCCGCGAGCCGCCTAACGAGCGCCACGCCCTCCGTCGTCTTCAGGTCGACCGCGATGCTCTTCTTGCCGCGGTTGATCGACTGGAAATAGCCCGAGAAACGATGCTCGGAATCGGCTTCGTGGAACGGTCCGGACTGGCGGGTGAGGTCGCCCCCGTCGAGCCCTTCCACTTTCACCACCTCGGCGCCGAGGTCGGCCAGCTGCTGGGTGCAGAATGGGCCGGCCAGCGCCTGGGTGAAGTCCAGCACCTTGAGGCCGGCCAGGGGACCCGTTCCGCCGCCGTTCGCTGGGCGACCGCTCACCGCTCGCCCCAGTAGCTGCGGCGCTTGATCAGCATCCGCCGGTCGCCCTGGAAGACCAGTTTGTCGTCCTGGTTCACCCCGTAGTGGCGGAAGGTCACGATTCCGGCGTCCTCGCGATCAGCGTCCTCGATGCGGAGCACTTCCGAATAGGCGTAGATCGTGTCCCCGTGCACGACGGGGTGGGTCAGGCGGATGTTGTCCATGCCGAGCTCGGCCAGGGCGTTCTCGCCGCAGTCCTGCATCGTGAGGCCCATGGCGACCGAGAAGTTCACCCCGCCGTACGATAGCCGCCCGCCGTAGGGACTGTTCCTCATCGCGTGCTCGTTGAAGTGCGACTGGGCCGTGTTCATGACGAGGTTGGTGATCAGGACGTTCTCCAGCCCCTCGATGGTCTTGCCGCGCGCGTGGCGGATGACCAGGCCGACCTCGAAGTCTTCGAAATAGTTGTGCTTCCCAGTGAGCGCGGAGATCTTCACGCCGTCGCCTCCTTGCGGGCCGGCGGATGGCGCAGGCGGACGATGTTGGAGCGCTCGAAATCGATCACCAGCTCGTCGCGCTGGTTGAACCCCTCGGTCAGCCAGGTGACGATGCCGTTCGCCGGATTGCTGGCCGAGAGCCGCGCCGCCCTGGTGGTGGAGCGCGCGGTCAGCGTATCGCCGGGATAGACCGGCAGGTGGTGGGTCAGCGCGCCGACGCCGACGAACGGCCCGCCGATCTCGCTGTTGTCCTCGACGCTCATGCCGAGCACGACATTGAAGACCAGCAGCGGGTTGACCACGATGTCGCGGTGGCCGTGCGCCTCGGCGAAGGCGCGGTTCGAGTAGAGCGGGTTGAAGCTGAGCGTCAGCGTTGTGAAGAGCAGCGTATCGGAGAGCGCGATCGTGCGGCCCCAGTGGTGCTGACGTACCTCGCCCACCTCGAAGTCCTCGAACAGGCGTCCCTTCGGCCAGAGCCTGGCCCGCGCGCGGAAGTCCTCCGCCATCGTTCCTCCCGTTGCTTTTTCGGGAAGCAAAGACACGACCGGGCGCGGCCGGCAACCGTCCAGGGCGCGTGTGACTTCAGCCCTCGACCACGTCGGTGAACGGCCGGTCCTGACCGTCGGCCAGCTCCTCGCGCCAGCGGCCGGCTGCGTCCTCGTAGACGATCCCGGTGGTGTCGCCGCCGACCCGCTGTTCGCCGGCGGCCCGGCGCGCGGCGGCCTTGGCGGCGTCGTGGGTGGGGAAGGTCTCGGAATAGCTGCCGCTCACACGATAGGCCCAGCCGTCTTCGTGGCGCACGACGTGATAGGTGACATGGCTCATGCGGCGGCTCCCGCCGGGCTCAGCTCGGTGAATATGGCGAACCCGCCCTTCAGCGCCAGCGTGACCGGCGTGCGCTCGACGATGTCGCGCAGCCGTGCGAGGCCCGCCTCGTCCGGCGCGCCGGCGACCTCGACCCTGCGGTCGATCAGGTGGCGGCCGTCCTCCACGCGGTGATGCAGCGTCGCTGTGATCGACAGCGTCGGCCACCCCTTGCGCTCGCCGTACATCCGCAGCGTGATCACGGTGCAGGCCGCAAGGCCCGAAAGCACGAGATCGAACGGGTTGGGACCGACGTCCGCGCCGCCCTGCGCCGGATGTTCATCGGCGACGAGCGCATGACCGCCGGCCTCGATATCCACGCGATAGGGCCGCCGCCCCAGGCTCGCCCGAACCATGGCCGTCCTCCGTTGATCGAGACGGCGTATTGAAGCGGAAGACCGCAGCGGAAGCCAGCAGCGTCCGGCTGCGCGGTGTCAGCTCGCCAGCCGTTCGCCGGGGGCGTTCAGGCCCCGCGGCGCCGGGGAGGCGATGAGCGCCAGCCAGTCGGCGTCCGCAACCTTGCGGACGAACTTGTCGGCCGGAAGGGGCCGCGCGAAGAAGAAGCCCTGGAACAGCGAGCAGCCCAGGACGCGGAGCGCCTCGACCTCCTCGCGTGTCTCGACGCCTTCGGCCAGCACTGCGATGTCGAGCCTGCGGCCGAGTTCGATCAGGGCCGCGCACACCGCCTGGCTGTCATGACGGGAAGCGACGTCCGTGACGAAGGCGCGGTCGATCTTCAGCTTCGAGAAGGCGAGGTCCTTGAGGTCGCCGAGGCTGGAGGCGCCCGCGCCGAAGTCGTCGATCGCGATGCCGACGCCGATGTCGCTGAGCGCCTGGAAGGTCGCCCGGGTGCGCTTCAGATCGTGCATGAGCGCCGCCTCGGTGAGCTCGAGCTCCAGGCGCTGCGGCTTCATGTCGTGCCGCCGCAGGGTCTCCGCCACCATCGGGGTCAGCGCCGGATCGCGGAACTGGCGCTCGGAGAGGTTCACCCCGATCTTGAACCCGGGCAGGCCGAGCCCCTCGAAGCTCCGCGCGTCGCGGCAGGCGGCGTCCATCACCCAGCGCCCGACCTCGTCGATGAGACCGCTCCGTTCCAGCACGGGCAGAAACTGCGCCGGCGGGATCGAGCCGAGTTCTGGATGGCGCCAGCGCAGCAGCGCCTCGGCGCCGACGACGCGGCCCGCGGTGAGGTCGATCACCGGCTGGTAGAAGAGGGCCAGTTCGCGCCGGAAGATCGCCTGCCGCAGCGCCTGCTCCATCGCGTGGCGCGCCTCGGCGCCGGCGGAACTCTCCTCCGAATAGTAGGCGATGCGCCCGGCCGACATGCGCTCGGCCTTGTCGGCCGCGGTGAGCGCGCGGGCGAGCAGCGTCGGTCCGTCGATGCCGTCGTCCGGGAAAAGCGCGGCGCCGACCCGGACGTCCGGAGTGAAGCACACGTCGCCGTCGGCGACCGGCTCGCCAAGCTCTGCGGCGAGCCGCCGCAGCTGCTCGGCCGCGCCCTTGGGGCCGGCGCCATCGTTGAACCAGAGGGCGAAGGCGTCGCGGTCCACCTGCGCCAGGGGGCGCGCGCCGTCCAGCGAGCGGACCAGCCTGCCGGCGAACGCTTTGAGCGCCGCCTCGGCGCTGGGGCGGTCAACGGCGGCGAGCCGCTCGAACTGGGCGAGCCGGATCACGCCGAGCAGCGCCGACCCTCGGCCGGCCCGCGCCACGTCCTTGGCGATTGTGGCCAGGAGCGGCTCGCGGGTGGCGACGCCAGTGACCGGATGGCGGTTGGCGAGGCGATGGCGCACGGTCTCAAGGCGCCCGGCGACGTGCTTGATGTCGCCGATGGCGGCGAGGATCTCGTCCGTGCGGCCGCCCGCCGTCTCGCCGCCGGCGAGCAGGGCGTTGGCGCGCGCGCCTTCCGTTACCGCCTCGATCGCCGAGAGCAGCGCGCGAAGCGCGACGAGCGCCAGGAGGCTCGCCGCCAGCGCCATCGCAAGAAACGCGAGCTCGGGCCAGCGTCCGCCGGCGCGCGCCGGCCCGATGGTGAAGAGGAAGAGCACGGCGAACGGCGCGAGCGTCGCCGCCATCGCCAGAGCCAGGGCCTTGGTGCGGAACGACAGGCCAGGCATCGCCAGGAGCGCGCGGCAGAAGCGGGAGATTTCCATGGGGAGATCGGTCGCAGCCTTTCGACGCGACCGAGCTTGTCGCGCCGGCCCTTCCATCCGGTGAAGTTTCCTGGTGAAAGTCGCGGTAAGGCTGTTCGCGACACCCACCGCCGGGCCGATGTCGGGCTACGCCCCGAAGGCCAGCGAGCAGTTCAGTCCGCCGAATGCGAAGGCGTTGACGAGCGCGCTCGTCGCCTTGATCGGCCGCCTCTCGCCAACCACGAGAGCTAGGCCGCCGCATTCCTCGTCAGGGCCGAGGTAGCCCAGGATCGGCGGGGCGACGCGAGCCTCCAGCGCCTTGATTGTGAGGATGGCCTGGACGGCGGCCGTCGCCCCGATGACGTGGCCGTGCGCACTCTTGGTGGCGATCACGGGGTGAGCGGCGGCCCGCGCGCCGAACAGCCCGCGGATCGCGGCCGCTTCATTCTTGTCGTTGAGCGGCGTCCCGGTGCCGTGGGCGGAGATCAGGATCTCGTCGGCCTCCAGAATCCCGGCCGCCTCGCAGGCCTGGCGCATGGCCGAGATCGGCCCCTCCAGCGTCGGCTGGGTCCAATGGAACGCGTCCGATGACATGCCGGCCCCGAGGTAGCGCGCCAGCACGCGGGCGCCGCGCGCCTCCGCCCGGCTCGCGCGCTCCAGCACGATCGCCGCGGCGCCCTCGCCGATGACCATGCCGTCTCGGTCCTTGGAGAACGGGCGGCAGGCCGTTTCACTCATCGCCTGCAGGCCCTCCCACGAACGCATGCCGCCGGGGGTCGCCATCGCCTCGCTGCCGCCGACCACCGCCACGTCGGCGAGCCCGCCCGCGATCAACGCCGCGCCCTGGGCCACGGCGTGCGCCGCCGAGGCGCAGGCGCTGGAGGTGGTGAAGACCGGCCCTGTGATGCCGAACTCCATCGCCACCGAGCTCACCGGCGCGCTGACCATCACGCGCGGGATCGTCAGCGGATGCACCTTGGTGGCCTTGAGGCCGAACAGTCGCTCGTAGGCTTTCTCCAGGGTCGCCAGGCCGCCGATGCCGTTGCCCATGACGCAGGCGGCGCGGTCGCCGAGGCGCTGGCTCGAGAGGCCGGCCTGGGAGAGCGCTTCGTGCGCCGCCTTCAGTGCGAAGATCGCGAACGGGTCGAGCGAACCGCCGATCCGCCGCCCAAGCGCCGCCTCGAGCGCCGCCGTAGCGTCGCCGCGCACCATTCCCGCCGGATAGCTGCGCGCACCCGGGCCGTTGGGACCGGTGTCGAACTCGGTGACGCGGATGCCGGTCTGGCCGTCGCGCGCCGCGGCCCAGCACTCGTCGGCGGTGAGCCCGAGGGCGGACACGCAACCGACGCCCGTGACGACGATGGGTTCGATCATGCTTTCTACTATAGACGCCTCAGGCGGCCTTCGCGTCGATCAGCGCCTCGATCTTGCCGATCACGACGCCGAGGGTGTCCGAACGGTCGAAGGCGTCCTCGGCGATCTCGATGCCGTACTTCTCCTCGATAGCGAAGATCACGCTCACCAGATCGACCGAGTCGAGGCCGATGTCCTCGAGCTTGGCCGACGGGTCGAGCTTCGCCTTGTCGATCAGGGCCTCTTCGGCGATCAGGTCGATAAGTTCTTCGTCTCGTCCTGACATCCAAGGATCTCCAGACGGCCGCCCGGCCCGACTACCCAGCTAGGACATAGCAGTCCTGTTGCCCGCGGCCACCCCCTTTGATTTCGCAGGCGCTCAGGCGGGCCCCAGGCGCCTCCTCGTCCCGCGTCGCGTCGCCGGGGCTAATGCGGCATGTAGGTTCGCAGCACTTCTTCGATGATGCGCTCGAGCTGCGAGAGCGTATTGCAGACCGTCGCGACATGGCAGAAGCGCCTGTACTGGTCCATCCGCGAATCTCCCTGACCCCAGTAAGTCTCCGGCTCGGGATTCAGCCAGATCACGGCGC
>JAKAZA010000148.1 GCA_021816155.1 Pseudomonadota bacterium
ATGGCGATGTTGCGAAGGGACATTTTGGGCGCGCTTCTATCCTGAACTGCCAGCCGATGGCCATGGCGCGCCGGGGCCGCACGCTCATGTTGCAAACGCCGAGGCTGGACAACCCTATGATTTCGTTAGCTCGGCCGATGTAGCGACGCTTGCTGACGCTGCGTTGCAACATTGGTTCCGTTCGGTGGAACTATATGGGAATTCGTTGATTTTTCGCAACAAATGCTTGTGCGGGCTTTTTTTTGGTGCGCCGCGGCGCTTTTTCCCTTGATCGATTGTGCGCCGCACCGTAGATTGCGTTCGTGAGGCGTCGCTGACGCCTCTGCCCTTCCTGGGCGTTTCCTCCCTAATGAACTGCCGCGCCTTCGGGCGCGGCTTTTTTTTGTGCGGTCGCCGTCAGATCTGCGACCAGTCCTGCGCCGCCAGCGTGGCGAACAGGCGCGCGAGATCGGCGCGAAGTTGCTCGAACCCGGCGGTCGGCGCAAGCTCGGTCTCGTCGAAATAGAGCGCGCGGGAAAGCTCGATCTGCAGCGTGTGGATCCTGCGACCGGGTCGGCCGTAATGCTCGGTCGTGTAGCCGCCTGCATAGGGGGTGTTGCGCGCCACGCGGTAGCCCATGGCCTCCAGCGCGCGCTCGACGAAGCCCGACACGTGCGGCGAGCAGGCGGCGCCGAAGCGGTCGCCCAGCACGATGTCGCAGGGCTCGCCACCCCGTCCGCACGCGGCGGCGGCCGGCATCGAATGCCAGTCGATCAGGACGGCGAGGCCGAACTGCGCCTTCATCTCGCCGATCAGCGCCGCGAGCGCGGCGTGGTAGGGCTGGTGCACCTGGCGCACACGCGCCTCCGCCTCGGCGAAGGTCAGCTTGCGCGCGTAGATCTCCTGGCCCTCGCACACAATGCGGGCGATGGCGCCCAGCCCTGCGGCGACCCGCGCCGTGCGGGCCCGGGCGAACGGCGGCAGCTCGTCCTCGAACATGGCCGGATCGAGTTCCCAGGGCTCGCGGTTGACGTCGATGTAGGCTCTCGCGAATTCCGCCGCGATCAGCGTGTGGCCGTGGGTCGGCGCATCGGCGATCAGCTGATCGACCAGCGCGTCCTCCGAGCGGCGGATGGCGCGGCGGTCGAGCTGCGAGGCGGCCATCATCGCCGCCGGGTAGATGCGCCCGGAATGCGGCGAGGCGCAGATCAGCGGCGTCGCCGCCCCGGCCGGGCGGATCAGCCGGAACGGCTGCGGCCGCTCAACCTGCGCTTCCGCCAAAATCGGCGCGGCATCGTCCATGGCGGGCAGTATTCTCGGCGGGCGGGTCCCGGGTCAAACGGTTCATCGCCAATTTACGGCTCAGCGGCTACGGTGCGCGCCCTACGCCAACTGCGCCGGAACGCCGAAAGCCGCCTCATGCCGCGAATCCTGCTCGCCGAGGACGACGACTCGCTGCGCGGGTTCCTGACCCGCGCACTCGAGCGTGCGGGCTACGACGTCACCGCCTGCGCGGATGGCGAGGAAGCCGTCGCCGCGCTCGACGAGGCCTGGGACCTCCTGCTCACCGACATCGTCATGCCCGGCATGGACGGCATCGAGGTCGCCAGGCTCGCGGCCCAGCGGCACCCGGCTTTGCGCATCATGTTCATCACCGGATTCGCCGCCGTCGCCCTCTCCAGCGACCGGGCGCCGGCGGGGGCGAAAGTCCTCTCCAAACCGATACATCTGCGCGAGATTGTCGCGGAAGTTGAGCGGATGATGGCGGCCGCCTGACCGCGAGGGCGTGAGAACGCCTCTTAGAATCAATGAGATAAGCTTGGATGTGGCGCCGCTGCATCGCTCGGGGCTCGCCGGTTTCCGGGTTGCATTGTTGCGCGCATGAGCGGCTTGCCAAGCCTAAGCAGTGCTGCCTAACCTAGCCTTGCACGACTTGGCCGAGACAAAGAGCCAAGCGGCGAGGAAACCGGAAGGGGAGGGCTAGACCCTGTGAAGTACGCATTCCTGTGCGCTGGCTCCGCATTGGCGGTGGCCGCAAGCTTCGGCTCGACGCAAGCTCTTGCAGCGGGCGCCGCCACCTCCGCGGCGGCGGCAAACGCCGGCACCGTTGGCGAACTCATCGTCGTCGCCGAGAAACGCGAGATGAGCATCGAGCGTGTCCCGGTGGCCGTTACGGCTTTCAGCGCCAAGCAGCGCGCGCTGCTGGGTATCCAGTCAGTTCAGGACCTGACGAATTACGTGCCAAGCCTGAGCTGGACCACGTCGAATGACCGTATCTACATCCGCGGGATCGGTCGGAACAGCGATAACCTGAACAATACATCTGGCGTCGCGTTCTACTACAACGGTATCTACTACGGCGCGAGCGCCGCCATCGAGTTGCAGAAGGACGACCTGTTCATCGCCAGCACCGAGGTCGACGCCGGCCCGCAGAACACCCTGCACGGCAGCAACGCCGACGGCGGCGTCGTCCAGTTCACTTCGCAGAAGCCCACCTCCACGCCCTATGCCGAAATTCGGGCGGGCCTCGGAAACTACAACCGCTACTACGTCGAAGGCGTCGTCTCAGGTCCGATCAACGACCACCTGAAGTTCCGACTGGGCGGCAACTTCACCTCGATGACCGGCGGCTACTACAACAACTTCGACGGTCCGCCGCAGGGCGGCGACAGCGTGCTCGGCGGCAGCGGCCAGACCGAGTACCTCGAGGGCCAGCTCGAAGGCCACTGGGACCACTTCGACTTCTGGACGATGCTCTCAATTGGCGACTTCGCCGCCAACTCCATGCAGGGGAACACGATCGGCGGTAACATTCCGGTCTCGCCGGTGCTGTACGGCGGCTACTTGCCGAACGAGTTCTACGGCCTGTGCGCGCCGAGCCTCGTCAACGCGCGTAATGCGGCCGGTTGCGGCGCGGCTGTCGCCCGCGGTTACGCGCCCGTGCTCTCCGCCCGGACCTTGCCGATCACCGCCAACAACTTCCCCGGCAACAACCCGGGGATCCTCAATCCCCGTACGTTCATCCAGGAGTTCAACTCCATCAACGACATGTCGAGGAACGTACAGCTCTCGATCAACGCGACCTACCACTTCCCGACTTTCGACGTGACCTACCTCGGGGGGTACCAGCAGTTCCACTACGTGCTGCTTTTCCCCGACACCTATGGTTCCGGCCTCACGTCCTACACGCAGGGCGGCCTCAGCCCGACCGATCCTCTGTTCGGGGCCAGAGCCGGCCTCTGCGCGGCCGGCGGTTTCTCCCTCGCCCAGTGCGAGGCGCCGCTGGTCAACAACACGACGGGCACCCACACGCTGTTCAACGAATACGACCAGTCGTTCAGCCACGAGCTGGACTTCACCTCGACCACCGATTCCAAGTTCCAGTACGTCGGCGGTCTCTACTGGTACCACGAACGGTGGAACCAGCCGGTATGGGCCGGCGTGGACCCGAACCAGGCGCAGATGGGCGCGCCTGATTACCTGAACTTCGCGACGGGGGCGCTGACGGCGGCGCCGGTCAACTCCTCGTTCGCCGGGTCTACGGAAAACACCGCGGTCAACTACGACAGCCTCGCGGGCTTCTATCAGGGCATCTACAAGTTCAACGACCAGTGGAAGGTCACGGGCGCCGTCCGCTACACCTACGACCAGAAGAAGGGCTACCAGGAGTGGCGTTTCGTGGCGTTCGACGGCGGCACGCTCGGGCCGCTGTTCAGTTCGTCGACCTACGGTTCGGCGACCCCGGCGATCGACCTCACCCGGCTGGCGACCGCCAGCAGCCTGGGGGTCGCCTATCCTGGCGCCGGGCCGGCGTTCATCAACCCCCAGACGGGCTTCGCCCAGCGCACCCTCGACGCCAGCTGGGGGGCGTGGACAGGCGAGGCCGACGTCGACTGGACGCCTGACCCGAGCGTCCTCGTCTACGGAAAGTACAGCCGCGGCTACAAGTCGGGCGGATGGTCGACGTACACTCTGGGGGCGCAGCCGGAGACCCAGCCGGAATACGTCGACGCCTTCGAGATGGGCGCCAAGAAGTCGACGTCCACATTCACCGTCAACGGCGACGTGTTCTATTACAACTACTACAACGAGCAGGTGCCGCTGACCGTCGCCAACGGCGCCACGGGGCAGCTCATCCCGATCCTCTACAACGTGCCGGTGGTTCACGACTACGGGCTGGAGCTGACCGGCCTCTGGCGGCCGATCGATCCCCTGACTCTGAGCGTCAGCTATTCGTACCTGAACGCAACGATCGCCAACGCCGGTCCCTGCGTGGAGGACGTGGTCGACCCGATGGCGCTGCTGCCGGGCGCGAACAAGTCCGGATGCGGCCCTGCCAAAGGCGGCGTCCAGCTGCAGAACCTCAAGGGACAGCAGATTCCGGAAGCTGTGCCGAACAAGGTTTCGGTGAACGCGCTCTATACGCTGGACTTCAATCCCGGAAAGCTGGCGTTGTCTGGCACGTTCATCTGGAAGGATGCGACCTACGCCAACGTGTTCAACCGGTCTTACGCGTACCAGCCGTCGTTCACGCAGGTGAACCTCAACGTCACCTGGACATCGGCCGACGACCGCTACAACATCATCGCCTACTGCAACAACCTCTTCAACACGCTGGGCTACGAAGGCGCGGCGGGGACGCTGATGCAGGCCGAGGCGGTGGGCCAGACGCCGGACATCCTCGACCAGGCGACGTTGACCCCGCCCCGGACGTTCGGGCTGGAATTCGAGTATCGCTGGCAATAGGGCGCGCGGCGTTCCGCGTCGCCGGCGCAAGGCATCGGACACCCGCCGTCGTTCGCGACGGCGGGCGTTTCCGCGGAGAGTGCGGCCGCGGCCATCGCGTCGCCCGCGTTCAGGCCGTCGCAGCTTGTCCGGTGAGGCGCGTCACGCTATTAGCGGCCCCTCGCCCCGCAGGTCGCCTGCCGGCCGGACGCGTAGCTCAGCGGGAGAGCACCACGTTGACATCGTGGGGGTCACTGGTTCGATCCCAGTCGCGTCCACCAGCCTTTTCAATGGGTTGCAGGGCTGGCATCCGCCGAACATCCCGGCATACATCCCGGATACCGTTAGCTTCTCCCTGAGGGTAGTGTGCTAACGTTCGAACTTGGCTGGTTTGCGAAGCCCTGGACGAGAAGGAGGTGGTTGTGCGGGCGCGCCCTTGGGCCAGCGTAGATGGCCGATAGCTACAAGCATCCACCTATCGTCGAGGCGGTCGTCGAGTTTCGATACGGCGACGGCAAAGATGCGCGCGACGAGTTAGAGCGTGCGCGCCGTGCATTTGCGGTCGACTATCCGAAGGTCGACGAGTTGCGGATGATCCCGCTGCCCCAGCGCGACTCTCGGGATGCCTTTGTTGGCTACAAGTTCACGTCGAGAGACGGGACGCGGGTCGTGCAGCTTCGGTCCGATCTTGTCGTGGTTGCCAAGCTGGCTCCTTACGCTGGCTGGCTCGATCTGGCTGAGCAGGTGCGGATCACGTTGAGACGTGCGGCTCCGCTGATTCGGGGGCGGCGGATAACGAGGCTAGCCACACGGTTCATCAACCGCTTCGACATTCCCGCCACCCGTGAGCCCATCAGGTACGAAGACTACCTCCGCGTTGGCGTGTCTGATCTGCCATTCGCGCATGACGCAATAGGGACACTGAGCTTCAATATCGGGACGATGATCGAAGGTGGCCGCTTCGGTGTGGTTCTCCGCGGTGCCGGCGGGCAAGGGCTTCTCGTCGATCATACATCGGTGCTGTTGGACATGGACATCTTCGACCAAGACGCGGCAACGTTGCCTAGGACTCAAAAAGATGCCTTCTCGGTTCTTGAAGAAATGCGCGCACGTCGGAATGAGATTTTCGAAGCCTGCATTACGGACCGCGCAAGGGAACTGATTGCATGAGCCCAGTTTCTCCTTTCGTGGAAGCGTCACGCTTCGGGTACTCGCTCACAGAGTGGGCGGCGTTGCCGTCGAATTCCCGGTCCGGCGCCGCTCTCGGGCTAGGCGACCTGCCCTCCTCGACGGAGCTCTGGGATCCGCTCCCTTCGACCGAGCTCGGGGACCTGCTGGCCTCGACGGCCGTCAGTCTCACCATCGGCGATGCTTGGCGCGACTTCGAGCGTGCTGCGCGAGAGCCCGCAACGACCGTGGCCACTGCCGTCGGCAAGGGCGAGCGCGTAACCTCCGTGGAGGAAGGCGAGGCTGCAGCTGCCACGAACCGTCTCATTGAACTGAAGGTGCAGACGGCGCAGTTTGCGATGCACCTTGAGAGCGCTTGGCGCGCCGGTCTCTTTCAGCAATTGGACGATCTTGTCGATGCCGAGAACTGGGACTTCTCTGATGAATTACCGTCGCTTCTATCGTATAGAACATTCCTCCGACTCCTAATCCTTTTAGGAAAGCCGCGACGGCCAGGTCTCGGCTGTGTTCAGCCAGGCAATGTCCTGGCAACATGGACCGTCGGCCCAAATCGTCTCACCATCGAGTGCCAGCCCATGGATCGTTTGAAGTGGATCGTGACGAGATACCTGGATACCGGCAAAGTTAGCGGCGCCCAGCATTGTAGCGTCTCGCAATTGCCCGACTTCTTGGCTCCATATAAGCCCGAGATTTGGTTTGATGCCGACAGAGTACGTTGAGGACGGTCATCACCTGCTCCGTCACGTGAAATGGGCGCTGGTGAGGCGTGATGAGAATGGAAACGTTCTGGGGCTAAATCCGCAATCGTTCATGTTGCGGGACGGTGAGGACTATTTGTCAGCGTCGTGGCTTGAGTACTTTGCGGACGCGGCAGATCCTGTGCAGGCGGCCATCAAGAACTTCGGCGAAGTCCTGCGCGTCAAACCGAAGGATCGCTACGCGAAGGGCAACGTCGCCGCCATCAAGGCAGCGTGTTCGGAACACGGCCAGCGCGTGAGAGTGACCCGAGAGCCGCGACCGGGCTTCGAGGCGCACTCAGGCGTCCGACAGTTCCGAAACGATAACGACGAGCTGTTCGAGTTACTAGCCGCGCAGGCCTGGGCAGAGCTTTTCGTTCTTGCGCCGACCTAAAGGAGCGCGGCAGGGCCGAGCGGCAGGTGTCTCAGTCTTTGCCACGGCGAAGCCGACGAGGCTTCAGTGGGACAGCGCCTTCCGCGCGCGTTCCTGGTGCTCCGGCCTGTGGTGGCCGTAGTGGCGCTCGAGGGTGCTCGGGGTCATGCCGGTGAAAGCCGCCGCCTCCCAGATCGGGACGCCGGCGTCCATCAGCCAGGTGGCGCAGGTGTGGCGCATCCAGTGCGGGGTGACGTCGGGTGGCAGTCCGGCGTCGGCGGCGATCTGGCGGAAGCCGCGGCGGATGCGGCCGGCGATCGGGTTGAGGCCGTGGTGGAGCACCGTGTTGGGGATGGCGGGCGCTGCGTCGCCGGCGGCTTCGGCGGCCGCCAGGGCGCGGGCGGCGCGGGCCTCGTCCAGGCGCTTCCATCTGGCCATGTGCGCGGCGAGGCGACGGGGGAGCTTGACCAGCGGCCGGCGCTTCGTGCGGTGCTCGCGCTCGGCGCGGCCGCGGCGGTAGATGACGCCGGTTGCGAGGTCGACCCAAGGCGCGTGCGCCGACTCCGACCACGCGAGCCGAGGGATCAGGCCGGGCCTGGTGCCGGTGTAGAGCCCGATCAGCACGAACCGGCGCAGGTGGTCGCGGTTGGCCCGCGCCGAGCCCAGCAGCCGCCGCCAGCGGCCGCCAGGGCCCTTGCGCCAGCCGAGGGCCGCCTTGAGCAGCGCGGCCGCCTGCGCGCGCGTCAGGGCGTCGCGCGGGCTCTCGGGCTTCAGCGGGAGCCACACCTTCGGCCGCACGGTCAGCGGGTGCTCGCCGTGCCAGTGGCCGATGGCGGCCGAGAGATCCTCGAGCTCGCGGCGCGCGCCCTGCTCGGTGACGAGGCGCGGCGCCTCGGATTTCGTGGCGCGGGCGAACGGCTGGCCGGCGCGCGCGGCGGCGTAGGCCTGGCAGGTCGAACGCTTGACGTCGGCGACGGTCTTGTCGCCCCACCAGGTGAGCAGCGCCTTCACGCGCCCGGCCGTCGACACCGGGTCGGCCAGCTGGGGCGCGCGCTCGCGGACGTAGAGGGCGAGGACGTCCGCTACGAGAACGTCGGCCGGATGACTTGGGCCGTCCCCGGTGGCGCGCTGCGGCGGCGTCCATTTCTGCGCGATGTAGGCGGCGAGCGCCTGCTCAGCGTCTCGCAGGCGATCAGGGCCGCAGCCTGTGCCGACCTCACGCGCTCCATCGCGGATGTAGTAGAGCTCGGGGAGCGCCCGGCCGCTGCGGGCGTCGACTCGGCCCGTGCGGAGGTAGAGGCGAGGTCCCTTCGATCGGCGGGGCATGGCGGGGCCTTGCGCGCTTGGGGCTGGAAGAGGGCGCGGATCTGCGCTGGCGTCACGAAATCCTTCCCCGCCACCCGCGCCGGCGTCAACCGGCCCTTGCGGATCTCGGTGCGCAGACTGGCGACGGTGAGCGGCCCCTCGGGCCAGAACACGGCGATCGCCTCGACCAGCGTCATCGGGTCGTCGTCGGCCCAGTCGGCCGGCGCCGGGTGATGGCGCGCGCGGGCCAGGGCGTCACGGGGCATGGGGGGCTGGCGCCGCGCGAATGAGAATCGTGTGATGGTTGCGGCCGTGCTGCGACGTGCCCTGATTGTGGCGGCTGTGCTCTTCCTGCTCGGCGTGGTGGCCGAGTTGGCTAACTGCGGGCTGGCCGGCGTGTGGACGCTCGATCCAAAACACACTGATTGGGCGACGACGGGAGCGATCGTGGCGGGGGTCGGCGCGTGGGCGCAGCTCGTGGCGGCCATCGCGGGCGTATTCG
>JAKAZA010000149.1 GCA_021816155.1 Pseudomonadota bacterium
TTCTCGGTCTCAAACCTCGGCATGTTCGGGGTGAAGAGCTTCGCCTCGATCATCAACGAGCCGCAAGGCGCGATCCTTTCGGTTGGCGCCGGCGAAAAGCGTCCTGTCGCGCGCGGCGAGGCGCTGCAGGTCGCCACGGTGATGACCGTGACGCTCACCTGCGACCACCGCGTGGTTGACGGCGCCATCGGCGCTCGCTGGCTGGCGGCGTTCAAGCAGCTTGTCGAAGATCCGATCACCATGATCGTCTAGCGTCGGCGACGCACGGGCGGCGGAAGCGAAGGAGGGCCCCGGTGAATAAGGTCATCGCCGCTTCGGCGGCCGCCGCTGCGCTGGTCCTCGGCGGCTGCATCAAGATATCGAACACCTTGCCGACCAATCTGCCGCCCTACGTGACGATCATGCCCGGCGCCCATCAGATGATGACCATGGACATGGGGCCGATGAAAGCCGAGGTCTATCAGACGTCTGCGTCGATCCCGGATGTGGTGGCCTACTACCGCGCGCGCGCTCAGTCAGACGGGCTGGGGCCGCAGCCGTCACAGACGCACGCCAACGCCAAGACAGGCGAACAGCAGGTCGCATTCGCCGCTGGCCCGCGCCTCCTGATCGTCAATGCTAAGCCGCAGAATGGTGCGACTCTCGTCACGCTGGCCTATCGCTCGCAGGCGAAACGCTCATGAACGTCTACGATTTCACCGCCGAGACGCTGGGTGGCGCGCCGGTCCCGCTCGGCGACTACCGAGGCAAGGTCATGTTGATCGTGAACACTGCTTCCAAGTGCGGATTCACGCCGCAATACGAGGGGCTGGAGGCGTTGTGGCGCAAGTACCGGGACCGCGGTCTCGTGGTGCTGGGCTTTCCATGCAACCAGTTCGGCGCCCAGGAGCCCGGCGACGCCGACGAGATCGCGAGCTTCTGCCGCCTGACGTACGACGTCAGCTTCCCGATGATGGCCAAGGTCGACGTCAATGGTCCAAGGTCGCACCCGCTCTACGCTTGGCTGAAGCGCGAGAAGGGCGGCGGCCTGCTGGGTCCGGCGATCAAGTGGAACTTCACCAAGTTCCTGGTGGACCGGAGGGGCGAGGTCGTCGGGCGGTTTCCGCCGACCGCGACTCCCGCCTCGCTCGAAAGCGCGATCGAGGCGGTGTTGTAAGATGACCGATGCGTTCGACGTGGTGGTGATCGGCGCAGGGCCGGGCGGATACGTCACCGCGATCCGCGCCAGCCAGCTCGGCCTCGCGACAGCCATCGTCGAGCGCGAGGCGCTCGGCGGCATATGCCTCAACTGGGGCTGCATCCCGACCAAGGCGCTGCTCAGGTCGGGTGAAGTCTACGACCAGCTCGGGCGCCTCGACCCGTACGGCCTTTCGGCGGGCGAGCGGGCCTATGACTTCGGCAAGGTGATCGCCCGCTCCCGCGCCGTGGCCAAGCAGCTCTCGGGCGGCGTCGCCTTCCTGATGAAGAAGCACAAGATCACCGTGGTGGACGGGGCTGCGCGGCTGGAGAAAGGCGCGCCGGCGCCGGCGGTCGTGGTGGCGCTGAAGGACGGCGGCGAACGGCGGTTGACGGCGAAGTCGGTGATCCTCGCCACCGGCGCGCGCGCCCGGACATTTCCCGATATCGGCCTCGCGCCGGATGGTGACCGCGTCTGGACCTATCGCGAGGCGATGGTTCCGGCCACCTGCCCCAGCTCGCTGCTGGTGGTGGGCTCAGGCGCGATCGGGATCGAGTTCGCCAGCTTCTACAGGGCGCTAGGTGCGCAGGTGACGGTCGTCGAGGCGCTGCCGCGCATCCTTCCGGTCGAGGACGATGAGGTGTCCGCGGCCGCGCAGAAGGCGTTCGAGAAGCGCGGGATCAATTTCAGGGTCGGCGCCAAGGTCACGAGGCTCGCCACGACGAAGGCGGGCGTGACGCTCGATCTCGAAGTCGGCGGCAAGGCCGAGACGCTGCAGGCCGAGCGCGCGATCGTCGCGGTGGGCATCGCCGCCAACGTCGAGGACATGGGCCTTGAGGCGCTGGGTCTGAAGCTTGAACGCGGCCACGTGGCGACGGACGTCCACGGCGCGACCAATGTGCCGGGGCTCTATGCGATCGGCGACGTGGCCGGCCCGCCGTGGCTCGCACACAAGGCGATGCATGAAGGCGTGCATTGCGTGGAGCACATCGCCGGCTTCCCGTCCGCCGGGCTGACGGCGCCTATCCCGGGCTGCACCTACTCGACGCCGCAGATCGCGTCCGTCGGCCTGACCGAGGCGGCGGCGAAGGCCGGCGGCCGCGAGGTGAGGGTCGGACGCTTCCCGTTCCGCGCCAACGGCAAGGCGATTGCGTCGGGGGAGGTCGACGGCTTCGTCAAGACCGTATTCGACGCCGCCACCGGCGCGCTGCTCGGGGCGCATCTGATCGGGGCGGAGGTGACCGAGATGGTCCAGGGCTACGCGCTGGCCATCACGCTCGAAGCCACCGAGGCCGAGCTGTTCGCCACCGTCTTCCCGCACCCGACGATGAGCGAGGCGATGCATGAGGCCGCTCTCGACGCGTACGGCCGCGCGCTGCACATCTGATCATCGCCGCCCCGACGGCGGGGGACCTACGCGCCGGTTTCCATCGGCAGCGTCGGATCGCGGCTCCATTCGCTCATCGATCCGTCGTATACAGCCACCGAAGGGTGGCCGAGGCGGGTGAGCGCGAGGGCGTCCATCGTGGCCGAGATGCCTCCACCGCAATAGCAGATCACGCGCGGACGCTCGAATGCGCCAACCGCGTCGAAGAGCGCGCGCAGTTCCGCCTCGTCGCGATACGTTCCGTCGGGATTGGTGAGCGCCGCGTAAGGGACGTTGCGGCTGCCGGCGATATGCCCCTTGCGCCCGTAGTTGGTCGCCGAGTCACCGCGATGCACGCTGGGCGACAGCGCATTGATCGTACAGACCGCTCCGTCTCCGATCGCTGCGAGCACGTCGGCCTTGTCGGCCCAGGCGCCGGCGCGCTCGTTGCCGAGCGCGAGGCTGGCGGCCGGATAGCGCCGCTCGCCGGTCTCGGTCGGCCGTCCCTCGGCCGCCCACTTGGCGAAGCCGCCGTCGAGCACGGCGACGTTGTCGAAGCCCGCCGCGCGCACCATCCACCAAAGCCGGGTCGCCCACATCGGGGTGGTGGTCGTGTAGGCCACCACCTGCGAGTCGGGGCCGACTCCCGCCGCACCAAGCGCGGTCGCGATCTGCGCGAGCGGAGGCCTGGTGAAGGGCAGGGGCGCGTTCCGATCGGACAGTTCGCTCCCGAGGTCGAGGAAGGCCGCTCCCGGGATGCGGCCGCCCTGGTAGTCCGCCCGTCCGCTTTCGATGCGGTAGGGGCCAGGCGTCGACGGCCGCAGATGCACCGTGACATCGAAGAGGCGCAGCGAGGGATCACCCAGATGCGCCGCGAGCCACTCGGTAGAGACAAGTCCGTCCATGGCACCCTCCATCAATCGCTCAGGCAGCCGCCAGTTCGCCGCAAACGAACGCCGGCTCGCCAGCGTTGACAAGCGCAGTCAGCACGGCTTCGGCGTCGCGGGCCGAAACGATGAGCAGGAACCCGAGGCCGCAGTTGAAGGTGCGGCGCATCTCGGCCGCGGTTACGCCGCCCCTCGCCGCGAGCCAGCCGAACACCGGCGGCTGGGTCCAGGCGTTCCAGTCGAAGCGCGCCACGAGGCCCGGCGCAACCGCGCGCGGCGGGTTCTCGACGAGGCCCCCGCCGGTGATGTGGGCGCAACCGGCGAGAAGCCCCGCCTTGGCGAGCGGGAGCACGGTCGGAACGTAAATCCGCGTAGGCGCCAGCAGCGCTTCGCCCAGCGTCTGTCCCTCGGCGAACGGGGCTGGCGCGTCCCAGGCGAGGCCGGACAGCGCCACGATGCGGCGGATCAGCGAGAAGCCGTTGGAGTGCGGGCCCGACGATGCAAGCCCGATCAGCAGGTCGCCCGGACGCTGGCGGTCTAGCCTGGGAAGCACCGCGCCGCGCTCCACAGCCCCGAGGCTGAAGCCGGCGAGGTCGAAGTCTGCGCCGGCGTACATGCCCGGCATCTCGGCGGTTTCGCCGCCCACGAGCGCCGCGCCGGCTTGGCGGCAGCCCTCCGCGATGCCGGCCACGACGCGGGTCGCCTGCGCGACGTCCAGCCTTCCGGTGGCGAAGTAGTCGAGAAACAGAAGCGGCTCGGCGCCCTGGGCGAGGAGATCGTTGACGCACATGGCGACGAGGTCGATCCCGACGCCGTCCACGCGCCCCGTCTCGATAGCCACTTTGAGCTTGGTGCCGACACCGTCCGTCGTAGAGACGAGCAGGGGGTCGGCGTACCCCGCGGCCTTCAGATCGAACAGGGCGCCGAAGCCGCCCAGCGCGGCGTCGGCGCCCGGTCGGCGCGTGGCGCGCGCCAGCGGTTTGATCGCCTCGACAAGCGCGTTGCCGGCGTCGATGTCCACGCCAGCGGCGGCGTAGGTGAGGCCGTTGTCGGGGTCGGACATCAAAAAGCTGCTCCTCGCGCGGCCGAAAAGCTGGCGGCGTTCTCGTGAGACGCTTGCAGACTCGGTCCGGCGCGGGGCTATAGCTAGCCGATGATGCCGATCACCTCCACCGCTGACCTCGCGGCGTTCTGCGCGCGGCTGGAGGGCCAGGCTTTTGTCGCGGTGGACACCGAGTTCATGCGCGAGACGACGTACTGGCCGAAGCTGTGTCTGATCCAGGCGGCGGCGCCCGGTGGGATCGAGGCCACGATCGATCCGCTGGCGGAGGGGCTCGATCTAGGCCCTTTCCTCGATGTCATGCGAGATACGCGCTTGCTCAAGGTGTTCCACGCTGCGCGTCAGGACGTGGAGATCTTCTACAACCTGGGCGCCGTTCCGACTCCGCTGTTCGACACCCAGATCGCCGGGATGGCCGCCGGCTTCGGCGAGCAGGTCGCCTACGACGCGCTGGTGCGCAAGACACTGAAGGTCGAGATCGACAAGAGCCACCGCTTCACCGACTGGGCGCGCCGGCCGCTGACCGACGCTCAGCTCAGCTACGCGCTCGCCGACGTCACTCACCTGGCGGAGCTCTATCCCATCCTCCGCGCCCGTCTGGAGGCTGCCGGGCGGCTCTCGTGGGTCACCGAGGAGATGGGGGCGATGGGCGATCCGTCGCTCTACGACACCGATCCCGAGAACGCCTGGCGCCGTCTCAAGCCAAAGCGGCATGCGGCGAAGTATCTCGCCGTGTTCCGCGCCGCAGCCGCTTGGCGCGAGCGGACCGCCCAGCAGCGTGACCAGCCGCGCGGGCGCATCCTCAAGGACGAGGCGATCGACGAGCTCGCCTCGCAGGCGCCGATCGACGCGGCCGGCCTCGACCGGCTGCGCTCGGTGCCCAAGGGCTTCTCCGGCTCGCGCTATGGACCGGAACTGCTGGAGGTTATCCGCACCGCGCTGAAGGACCCCGAAGGTTACGCGCCGAAGGTCGAGCGCGAACAGGGGCCTGTGACGCCCGCCGCCGGCGCGGTCGTCGAACTGCTGAAGGTGCTGCTGAAGGCCAGGGCGGAGGACGCTGGAGTGGCCTCCAAGCTGATCGCGACGGTCGCGGATCTCGAGAAGATCGCCAGCAATGACCGGGCCGAGACGCCCGCGCTGCACGGTTGGCGGCGTGAGGCGTTCGGCGAGGACGCACTGAAGCTGAAGCGCGGCGAGCTGGCGCTCGTGCTTGACGGGGACCGCGTCCGCGTCGTGCCCGTGCGCCGCGCGGCCCGGCCTCCCGCCTAGGCCGCGGACTCGCGGCGCAACGGCCTGGAGCTCTGCGCCGCGCACAGTCGGAGTTCGCGCCCCAGCAGAGCCGCAAGCGTGGCGGCGCGCTTGCCCGTCTGTTCGCCGAAAAGGATAGGAACAGAGGGCTTCTCCGCTTCGAGGACGACGGACGAGTCGCGGATGTCGAGACTGGAGCGGGCCAGGAGTTCGGGGCTGCGTCCGGACAGATCGCACGCGAGGCGCACCGCGGCGCCCACGGCGCGAGCGCGCTGCACAGCCTCATGCGTGAGGAGGCGCGCGATCAGGTCAGGTTCGGGCACGGTCGCGGCGGCCGTGTGGCGGGCGAAAAGCGCTGTCGCCAGGAATACCCGCTCGGCGTGGTTCATTCCGGCGATCGGCGCGCGCAGCACCTGGTGGAAGACGAGGTCGGCGCGGTGATCCGGGTGCAGCCGCGCGCCGAGGTCGGCGAGCCGGCAGGCCGCCTTCGCCACCAGCGACTCTCGCGGCCCGATCAGCGGCTCGAGGCGCGCGAAGCTCGGCGTGACCCAGTCCTCGACCGCCGCGCCGAGGGCTGGATTGGCGCCCTCTCGGTTGCTCCACGCCGCACATCCCTCGACCAGCGGATCCAGCGCGCGGCTTGCGAGCGGCATCGCCTCGAAGAGCACGCCTTCGCGCAGCCCGTACGCCGAGAGCACGACCCGCTCGATCCCGAGCGTCTCGATCAGTCCCTCGAGCACCGCCGCGGCGTGCGGCAACGTCTCGAGGCGGCGCTTGGAGATGCCCTCGATCCGCTCCAGCGATTTCGGGGATTGGTGCGAAATCAGCCGCGCCGCCTCCAACGCCTCGCGCCGGGTCATCTCGTACTGGTGTACGATCTCGAGCGGATAGGCGGACATTCGCATCGAGAGCAGGGCGAGGTTGCGCCAGGCGCCGCCCACGGCATGGAACACGCGCGTCTGAAGACGTTCGGCGTGGGGCCGCAGGCGTCGCTCCACTTGCGCGCGCACCTTGTCCGGATCGAAGCGGTCCTTCTCCTTGAAAGAGAAAGGTCCCAGCGGCAGCGTCACGCCCTCGTCGGGTCGCTCCAGCCGGATCAGTTCGAGGCTTGCGCCGCCAAGGTCGCCGGCAAGCCCCACAGAGTCCGGAGCCCCGGCCGTGACACCCAGGGCCGCGTACCGCGCCTCCTGTTCGCCGGAGAGCACGCGCAGGTCGAGTCCGGTCTCGGCGCGCACCCGTCGGCAGAACGCCGCGCCGTCCTCGGCGTCACGCACAGCCGCGGTGGCCACCGCGAAGACGCGCGTCAGACCGGCGGCGGAGACGAGGGCGGCGAACCGGCGCAGCGCCGCCAGCGCCGCCTCAACCCCTTCCGGCGAGAGGCGTCCGCTCAGCGCGATATCGCGGCCGAGACCAGCCAGGATCTTCTCGTTGAACACGGTCCAGACCGCGCGGCCCTCCACGCGGTAGAGAACGAGACGCACCGAGTTGGAGCCGACGTCGATGACCGCGGCGTCCCAGGGGGTCATCCGATCAGCCCCCTGCGCCCACGTGATCGAACGCGCGCGGCATGTCCTTCACTCTGTGACCGCGTCCGGAGAGGCTCGGGTTGGTCATGAAATACTCGTGTGCGGAGAAAGCGCGCTTGCGGTCCCATCCGGGAATACGGCGATAGCGGCCCTCGCCGTCCAAGCGCCAACTCTGCGCTTCGTCGTTGAGGTTCGCCACCATGATCTGGTCGAGCACCTGCTGGTGGACCGTGGGATTCTCCACGGGCACCAGAACCTCGACGCGCCGGTCCAGGTTGCGCGGCATCCAGTCGGCCGACGAGATATAGACCCTGGCCTGGTTCGACGGGAGCGGATGGCCGTTGGCGAACACCACGATGCGCGCGTGCTCGAGGAAGCGGCCGACGATGCTCTTGACGCGGATGTGGTCCGACAGCCCGGCGACGCCCGGTCTCAGGCAGCAGATGCCTCGGATGACGAGATCGATCTGCACGCCAGCGCGGCTCGCCCGGTAGAGCGCGTCGATCACCTCCGGGTCGACGAGCGAATTGAGCTTCGCCCAGATGGCGGCCGGCCGGCCGGCCTGCGCATGCTCGATCTCGCGTTCGATCAGGGCGCAGAGATCGTGCTTCATCGTGACCGGCGAATAGGAAATCTTCTCCATCTTCTCGGGCAAGGCGTAGCCGGTGATGTAGTTGAAGATCCGCGCCGAGTCGCGACCTAGCGCCGGATCGGTCGTGAACAGGGAAAGGTCCGTGTAGATCTTGGCGGTGACAGGATGGTAGTTTCCGGTGCCGTAATGGCAATAGGTGCGAAGCCCATCGCCCTCGCGCCGGACGACGACCGACAGCTTGGCGTGCGTCTTGTATTCGACGAACCCGAACACCACCAAGACGCCGGCGCGTTCGAGGTCGCGTGCCCACTTGAGGTTCGCCTCCTCGTCAAACCTGGCCTTGATCTCGACGAGCGCCGTGACGTTCTTGCCGTTCTCCGCTGCTTCGATGAGTGCGGCCACGATCGGGCTGTCCTTGCTGGTCCGGTAGAGCGTTTGCTTGATGGCGATGACGTTCGGGTCCTGCGACGCCTGGCGCAGGAACTGCACCACAACGTCGAAGCTTTCGAACGGGTGATGGACGAGTATGTCCTTCTCGCGGATGGCCGCGAAGCAGTCGCCACCGTGGTCGCGTATCCGCTCGGGGAACCGGGCCTGAAAGGGCGGGAACTTCAGCTCCGGCAGGTCCGGCGGGACCAGCTGCTCGAGCTGGGCGAGGCCGAGCTTGCCGTCCACCTTGACCACATCCTGCGGCTCCGCGGCGAGGCCCTCGACGATGAACTCCCTGAGCTCGTCTGGCATCGAGGCCTGCACCTTCACCCGGACCACCAAGTGATGCTCCTCGCCGGGCTTCCACTGCTCGCTGCCCGGCAGGTTGGCGTGCGGCAGGTCCATGTGGACCGCGTTGGGTCCACCCTCGCTGTCCGAGATGGGC
>JAKAZA010000020.1 GCA_021816155.1 Pseudomonadota bacterium
GCCGAGTCGGTCTTGTTTACATGCTGGCCGCCGGCGCCGGACGATCGGTAGGTGTCGATGCGGAGGTCCGCCTCGTTGACCTCGATGTCGACGTCCTCGGGCTCTGGCAGCACGGCCACCGTGGCCGCGGACGTGTGGATACGGCCCTGCGACTCGGTCGCGGGCACGCGCTGCACGCGGTGCACGCCGCTTTCGAATTTCAGGCGGCCGAACACGCCTTCGCCCTCGATCGAGGCGATGATCTCCTTGTAGCCACCCATTTCGCCTTCGGAGGCGCTTTCGACCTCCACCTTCCAGCCGCGGCTCTGGGCGTAGCGCTGGTACATGCGGAAGAGGTCGCCGGCGAACAGCGCCGCCTCGTCGCCGCCGGTCCCGGCGCGCACCTCGAGGATGGCCGAGGCGTTCTCGTCGGCGTCGCGCGGCGCGAGCAGCAGGGCGACCTCCCGCTCCAGATCCGGCAGCCGGGCATCGAGCGTTTGCATCTCGTCCTGGGCCAAGTCCACGAGACCCGGGTCGCCGGATTGAAGCATTTCCTCGGCTTCCCGCCTTTCGGTCCAGGCTCGCTCAAGTGTCTCTACGGCCTCCGCCACAGGCCTCAGTTCTGCGTGCTCCTTCGCCAGGCGCACGAGCTCGGCGCCGTCCGTGGCCGCGGACATGCGCGCCTCCACCTCCTGGAAGCGGTTCAGAACCTGGTCGAGCCTCGCCCTGGGCAAGCGCAATTGAGAACCCCGAAGCAGCGTTACCCGGAATTAAAGGACCGCTCCTCTAGCTTTAAGCAGCGCTCGCGTCACGCGGGCGCAGTCGCCCGCTCAATCGGCCCATGCTGTCGCTTCTCGAACGCCGCTCCCTCGCCCCCGCCGCCTACCTCCGGCTCGCTGACGATCAGCCGGCGGCGCCGCGCGCGGCGGCCGGCGGCGCGCCGACCGTCAGCATCGCCATCCCCACGCAGCGGAGGCCCGATGGCCTGGCGGCGGCCGCACGGTCGACCTTCCGCCAGGAGGGGGTGGACCCGCGCCGCCTCGAGCTGGTCATCGTCGACAACGATGCGGTCCCCTCGGCCCGGCAGATCGCCGAGGCGCTCGCCGTCGAGGCGCCCTTCCCGGTCCGCTATGTCCATGAGGGCGCGCCTGGCGTCGCCAACGCCCGCAATGCGGCCGTGGCGGCCGCGACTGGCGATCTGATCGCCTTCATCGACGACGACGAGGAGGCCGCTCCCGGCTGGCTTGCGGCGCTGATCGAGACGCAGGCGGTCTGCGACGCCGACGTTGTGTTCGGCCCGGTGCGGGCGCGCGCGCCCGCCGGCGTCGTCGCGCACCGGCGCTACCTGGTCCAGTTCTTCTCGCGCGAGGGGCCGGACGCCGCGGGGATCATCGCCCATTCCTACGGCTGCGGCGACAGCCTGATCCGCCGCGCCGCACTGCCCGACCCCGCGCGGCCGTTCTCGCCCGAGCGCAACCAGGTCGGCGGGGAGGACGACCACCTGTTCGGCGAGATGCGTCGCGCCGGCGCGCGCTTCGCCTGGAATCCAGCGGCGCTGGTCTACGAGGATCCGGGCGCCGCCCGCCTGACGCTGGACTACGCGCTGGCGCGCGCCTTCGCCTTCGGCCAGGGTCCCACCTACGAGTGCGCCACATCGAGGCCGCCCGACTGGCCGGGCGTCGCCCGCTGGATGGCGATCGGGGCGGGCCAGACCCTGGTCTACGGCGCGCTGGCGGCGGTCCTCTGGGCGATCCGAGCGCCGGACCGCGCCTTCATGTTCGACCGCGTCGCGCGCGGAGCCGGCAAAGTGCTCTTCGGCGGGCCGTTCGCGCGGAAGTTCTACGGCCTGAGCCGGGGGACACAGACGGTCTGACGGCCCTTGCTGCGGCCTCGAGGACTCGCGCACCCCGCGGCGCGGCCGAGGCCGCCGTTTGGCGTTCGACGGAACGCGTCATAGTCTGCCGCGTTGGGGGACTCGGGGCCAAGGCCGGGGTTTCAGGAAGGAACTACCATGCAAGCTAAGTGGATCGGCGCCGCGGCGGCGCTCGCGGTCCTGGTCGGCGGGGCGGCGCACGCCGGCACGCTGCGGTTCGAGGCGACGCTGAAGGGCTCGTCCGAGACGCCGCCCAACGCGACCACCGGGACGGGCCATCTGGCGGCGACGCTCGACACCACCTCGCGGATGTTCACCTACAAGGTCAGCTATTCTGGCCTGACCGGCGCGGTCACCATGGCCCATTTCCACAAGGGCGCCGTTGGTGTGTCGGGCCCGCCGGTGCTGCCGGTGCCGAAGTCGGCGCTTGGCGATCCGATCGGCGGCGAGGCCACTCTCACCGCGGCCCAGGTCAGCGATCTCGAAGCCGGCAAGTGGTACTTCAACATCCACACCGCCGCGCACCCTGGCGGGGAGGTGCGCGGGCAGGTCGAGGAAGTGCGCTGAGGCGATCCCCTCCCCTCGTGAGGCCACGAGGGGAGGGGGCGCCGCGTTACAGCGCTTCGACGATGGTGACGTTGGCGAGTCCGCCGCCTTCGCACATCGTCTGCAGGCCCCACTTCTTGCCGCGCGCCTTGAGCGCATAGACCAGCGTGGCCATCAGCTTCGTACCCGAGGCGCCCAGCGGGTGGCCAAGCGCGATGGCGCCGCCGTTCACGTTGAGCCGGGCAGGGTCCGCGTGGTTGTACTGCAGCCACGCCACGGGCACCGAGCCGAACGCTTCGTTGACCTCGAAGAGGTCGATGTCGTCGACGCTCATCCCGGCCTTCTTCAGCGCCCGCTCGGTCGCCTGCAGCGGCGTCTCGAGCATGATCACGGGATCGCCGCCGTAGACCGACAGATGATGGATGCGGGCCAGCGGCGTCAGGCCGTGCTCCTTCAGCGCCCGCTCGGACGCCACCATCACCGCCGAGGCGCCGTCGCAGATCTGGCTGGAGCTCGCGGCGGTGATCCGGCCGCCTTCGCGCAGCAGCTTCACGGCCTTGATCGCCTCCAGCGAGGCGTCGAAACGGATGCCCTCGTCCACCGTGTGGAGACTCTCGTTCCCGTCGGCGTCCTTGATCTTGACGGCGGTGATCTCTCCCTTGAACGCGCCCGCTTGCGTCGCGGCGATGGCGCGCTGGTGGCTGCCGTAGGCGTACTCGTCGATCTGATCCTTGGTCAGCTTGTACTTCTCGGCGACCATCTCGGCCCCCACGAACTGGCTGAACTGGATGTTGGGATAGCGGTCTTCCATCCGCGGGCTCTTGGGGTTGCCGAAGCCGTTCTGGGACGGAAGCGCCACCGAGAGGCCCATCGGCACGCGGCTCATGCTTTCGACGCCCGAGGCGATGACGATGTCCTGGGTGCCGCTCATGACGGCTTGCGCCGCGAACTGCAGCGCCTGCTGCGAGGAGCCGCACTGACGGTCGACGCTGGTGGCCGGCACGCTCTCGGGCATGCGCGAGGCGAGAACGGCGTTGCGCGCCACATTGAGCGACTGCTCGCCCACCTGGCCGACGCAGCCCATGACCACGTCGTCGACCCTGGCCGGGTCAACGCCGGTGCGGTCCAGGATGGAGTCGAGCACGGCGGCGCCGAGGTCGATGGGATGCCATGCGGCGAGCTTGCCGCCCTTGCGGCCTCCGGCGGTGCGTGTGGCGGCCACGATATATGCGGCTTCGGCCATGGTCTTTCAGTCTCCTGGGGAGGGGGAAGAATGGATGCGCGCCGTTAGCACCGCGACGCCGCGTCAGCCAAACGAGAATGACGCGCGTCAGACGCCGGCGGCCCGCACGCGCCTCCATGCCCTGACCATCGCGTCCGCCGTCTCGTCCGCCGCTGCTTCCGTGGTGGCCGCGGAGGTCACCGACACGCGCATCACCCAGCGGCCGCGCCATTCGGCCCCGCCGACGAACGCGACCGCTTCGTCCTGCACCGCGCGGATCACCGCCAGCGTCAGCCGGTCGCCCGCCGCGTCGCCCGCATCCGCGCCGAAGCGGATCATGAACTGATTGAGCGCCAGGGGCGCGACCAGCGCCGCGCCCGGCTCGGCGGCGATGGCGGCCGCCACCCTGGCTGCGAGCCGGCAGCTGCGCTCGATCAGGGCGGCGATCCCCTCGCGCCCGAGCCGGCGGATCATGGCCCAGGTCGGGAACCCTCGGGCCCGGCGGGAGAGTTCCAGGACGTACGCCGACGGGTCGCGCTCGGCGCCCTCGGCGGGCGGCAGGTAGCTCGCGGTGATCGACATCGCGCGGCGGTGGGCCTCCGCGTCGCGCACGATCGCGTAGCCGCAGTCGTACGGCGTCTGCAGCCATTTGTGGCCGTCGACCGCCCATGAGTCGGCGGCCTCGACGCCGGCGGTCTGGTCGGCGAACGCGGGGCAGGCTTGCGCCCACAGTCCGAACGCCCCATCGACGTGCAGCCAGGCGCCGGCCGCCGCAGCTATCGGCGCCAGGACGGCGAACGGGTCGGACGCGCCAGTGTTGATCTGACCGGCCTGGGCGATCGCGATCGTCGGCCCCGCCGGCGCCGTTCTCAGGGCCCGCTCGAACGCCGCCGGGCGCATGCGGCCCACTTCGTCGGTCTCGACCACCGTCACGCGCCGCGCCCCGAGGCCGAGGCACTTCAGGCCGGTGAAGACCGTGGCGTGGGCGTCGGCGCCGATCAGCACGTGCGCCGGCGGCGCGCCGAACAAGCCGTCCGCCTCGACGTCCCAGCCCACGCGACGCAGCACCTCGCCGCGGGCGGCCGCCAGGCAGACCAGATTCGCGACCGTCGCGCCGGTCACGAAACCGATCGAGGCCGTGGGCGGCAGGCGGAGCAGGTCGAGCAGCCACCCCGCGGCGACCGCCTCGACCGCCGAGGCCGCTGGGGCGGCCACCAGGTTGCCCGCGTTCTGGCCCCAGATCGAGGTCAGCCAGTCGGCCGCGACGCCCGTCGGGTCGGAGCCGCCAATCACCCAACCGAAGAAGCGACGCCCGGTGGTCGCGCGAATGCCGGGCGTGGCCAGCCGCGCCAGCTCGTCGATGACCGCGCGGCCCTCGGCGCCGCGCTCCGGCGTCGGGCGAGCGAACGCGGCGAGCATCGTGTGGTAATCGGCGACCAGGGTGCGCTCGGCGTCGAGCGTTTCCGCCCGGTGCGCGATGGCGACCTTCGCCACCTCCTGCAGCATCGCAAGGTCGTCGTCCATCTGGCTCTCCCGCCGTTGGAGAGCAGCCTACGCCGCGCCACGCGCGAAGGCTCGCGCCGTGGAAAGGCGGATCGGGAGGCCTACTCCGCCGGCGCCGGCCGTAGCACGGCGTAGCCGCGCTGCGAGGCGCGGCCCGCGCCCAGGGCGAGGAAGATCGCGGGGGCCACGATCAGCGCGCCGAGCCAGAACGCGCCGTTGATGTTGACCGCCAGCAGCGCCAGGCCCAGCTGCGGCCCGGTCACACGGGCCAGCGCCCCGGTGGCGTTGTTGAGCCCCATGATCTGGCCCTGGTTGTCCGGGTCGATGCTTCGGCTCATCAGCGCGCCGGAATTCGGGAACGCCACCGACTGCGAGAGCGCCATCAGCGCCATCAGGACCACGGTGGCGAAGCCGCCGGGTGAGAACGGCTGCAAGGCGGTGCAGATCACCGAGCCGGCCATGCCCACCGCGAGCATCGTCGCCTCGCCGAAGCGGCGCGACAGCGGGCCCGTCAGCATGAACTGGCAGCATGCTGACACCGCGCCGGTCACGCCGAAGCAGAGACCGACGTCGCTCGGCTGCCAGTTGAACCGCGCCTGCGCCCAGAGTGCGAAGGTGCTCTCGATGGCGGTGAACGCGACGCCGACCGAGAAGGTCAGCAGCATCAGGCGCGAAACCACCGGGTGGCGCGCGGCGTAGCCTAGCATCACCCAGCGGCTCGGCTGGCGTCCGACGTACTGGCGCCGCGCCCGGCTTTCCTTGACGATCAGCGCGATGCCGATCGCCGAACACGCCGCCAGTCCGGACGACATGAGCAGCGGCAGGTGGTACCCGGCCGGCCCGGCGCCCGGCTTGGCCAGCATGCCGCCGACGAAGGGGCCGAGGATGAATCCGAGGTTGTAGGCCGCTCCGAGCTTGGCCATCCGCCCTGCGCGCAGGTCCACGGGCGTCACGTCGGCGATGTAGCCCTGCACCACCGAGCCGTTGCCCGCGGCCATGCCGCCCAGCACGCGGATCACGATGGCGAGCCAGATGTTGGGCGCGAAGGCCAGCGCGCCGTAGCAGAGGCAGTTCGCGGCCACCGTCGAGATCAAGATCGGCTTGCGGCCGACCCGGTCCGAGAGCTTGCCCCAGAACGGCTCGCCCACGAACGAGCCGATGGAATAGGCCGAGAACACCAGCCCCACCTGCCACGGTGCGGCGTGGAACGAGCTGGCGTAGAATGTGAGGAACGGCACGATCACGCCGAACCCCAGCATGTTGATGAACATCACCGACAGCAGGGTGTAGAGCGCGGCGGCCGACCGCCCGCCCGTCGAAGCATCCGGCTCGGCGGTCATGCGGGCGCAGATAGGGTGGATCGGGCTCCGTAGCAAGGCGGCTCTCCGCCCTGCGGCGGTTGTTCGCAGAACGGTGTGTCGCGGGCGAGACGGGGGGTGCGAAGGCTCAGCCGTGCGGCGAGTCCGGTGGGTTCTCTTTCAGGAGAAAGTTCACCGTGGCGCGAAGCATCTCCAGGCGCGTGTCGCTGCGCGACAGCCAGTGGTCCTCGCCCTTGAGCGTGACCAGGTCGACCTCCTTGCCGGCGCGGCGCAGGGCGTTGGCCATGATCTGGCTCTGCTCGAACGACACCACCGTGTCGTCCTTGCCGTGGATGATCAGGATCGGGATCGTCGCCCTTCCGGCCTGCAGGGCCGGCGAGATCGCGGCGAGGCGCGGATCCTCGGCGCCGGTGACGCCCATGTACCGCGCCCAGTACCGCTCGATCCCGACCCCGCTGCGGCCGCCCGCGCGGCTCTTGTCCCAGTTGATCAGCCTCGCGAGGTCCGAAGGTCCCGACACGTCGACCGCGCAGCGGTAGACGCCCGTGTCGAGCGTCGCGCCGGCGAGCGCGGCGTAGCCGCCGTAACTCGCGCCGACGATGCACACCCGTTTCGGGTCGACGATGCCCTCCGCGGCGAGGTGACGGACGCCGTCCGAAAGGTCGGTCTGCATCTTGCGGCCCCACTGGCCGAAGCCGGCGGACAGGAAGTCCCAGCCAAAGCCGTCCGAGCCGCGATAGTTGACCTGCAGCACCGCGTAGCCGCGCGAGGCCATGGCCTGCGCCCACCAGTCGAAGCCGGGCGCGTCGCGGGCCGCCGGGCCGCCGTGAGGAAACACGACCAGCGGCAGTCCGCGGGGCTCGCGGCCGCGCGGCAGCGTCAGGTAGCCGCTGAGTTCCAGCCCGTCCGCCGCCTTGAAGCGCAGCGGCGTCACGGGCGAAATGTCGGCAGGCGTCAGGGCGGGGTAGAGCGGGCCGAGCGTCGCCTTGGTCAAGCCGTGTTCGAGGTCGACCAGCGCGTAGCTTGGGCCGTCAGTCGGCGAGTCGACCCGCAGGACCATCACCTTGCGGTCGTCGGACCACGAGGCGAGTTCGACCGCCTCGCCGGGAAAGGCGGCCTGGATCGCTTTCCATTGCGCCTGGAGGCCTGGATCGAAGAACTGGTAGATGCGCTCGTCGCCGACCAGTTCGGTCAGCCCGATCAGGCGATGATCCTTGGGATCGTGTATCGGATCGCCTCCGGCGGCGGGTCCCGTGATCGGAGCGCCGAGGGCGCCGTCGGGCCCCACCTCGCGCAGCCGCGTGCGACCGTCCTCGAAGATCGAGAGCAGAATCGAGTCCCCGCTGCGCCCGAGACCCGCAATAGTCGGCGTCTCGATCGCGGCGGTGCGCGTCTGCACGGTGCGCCAGGCGCCCTTCGACCAGAGCTTCAGCTCCCATTGCTGCGAGAGCGCGTCGGAAGTCGCCATCGCGGCGGCGCCGCCATCCGGGCCTACCTGGTAGTCCACCTCCGATGCGGCGTCGTCCATCACCGGGTACGAATGGTCGGTGTCGAGGTCGATGCGGAAGAGCGTCGTGTCCGAGTCGTCGCCCACGAAGCGTATCCCCGTGGCGAACAGCACGGGCTTGCCGGCCAGCATGCGGACCGGCGGCAGGCCGTAGATCATGTTGCCGGCCATTTCCGTGTCGCCGAGCAGGGAATGCATCCGGCCCGTCGCAATGTCGTAGTCAGTTGCGATGGACCACTCGTTGCGATCGGCCAGGACGCCGAGAATGCCGGACGTCGAGGAGGACATGACTATCAGATGGCGGTTGCCCGCCCACTCGAGGGCGCGGACCTTGGTCCGGCCGATGTTGACGCCCCCGACGATGCGGCCCTCCCTGATGTCCTCCACGACGATCTTCCGGGTCTCGCCCTTGACCACGTCGAGGGCCAGCAGATTGCCGGCCGGCGAGATGGCCGCTTCCTCGATCACCGGCAGGACGCCGTAAGCGGCCAGAGGCGCGGCGGCCAGCGCCGGCGAGCCGAGAGCGGCGGCTGCGAATACGGCCGAGATCGAACACAGAGGCTTCATGCTCAAGTCGTCCTGCATGCGAGCGTTGCACTACAGCCCGAGATTGTTCAAGGGCGGCCGGTGGCCGGCCGTCAGTCCGCGACCAGCCGCTCGAAAAGCGCCGAGGCGCGCGCGACGAAGATGTCGCGCTCGCGCCCCTCGAGCGGCTCGCCGCGGATCAGCCGCTCGACCAGGAAGCCGATGAAGGCGGCGGCCAGCACCCGGGCGCGGGCCTCGGCGTCCGGCCCGCCCAGCCAGTCGCGGATGGGCGTAAGGAAGCGCTCCTGCACCGCCACGCTCAGCAGCGGCGCTGTGGTGGGCGAGGTGGCGGCGCGCAGCAGGAACTGAAAGCCATGCGTGCGCGCGTCGCCGACTCCCGGCCCGTCCGCCATCATGGCGGCGATGTCGCGCGCGAAGGTTGCGCGGTCCCATTCGACCAGCCGGGGACGGATCGACTCCTTCAGGGCCTCGGTGAACAGGCCCTCCTTGCCGCCGAAGTAGCGCTTGATCAGCGCCACGTCGACGCCGGCTCCGGCGGCGATGTCGCGCAGCGGCGCGCTGTCGTAGCCTAGACGCGCGAACTGCGTCTTGGCCGCCTCCAGGATCGCTGCGCGGGTGGCCGCGGAGTCGCGCCGCCGGGGCGGCGCTGCGCGCGTCAGGGTGGCGGTCTCGTCCATCGCCGCCGCTCTTAGCGCGCTTTTGGCCGGCGCGTCAGTATGGCCTCAGAGCCGTTCGGGGATGACGACCTGCATGCTCTCGAAGCCGTGCACGAACGACGACCAGCTGCGCACCGGCTCGCCCACCACCTGGATGCGCGGGAAGCGCTTCAGGATCTCTTCCCAGATGATGGTCAGCTGCATCTCGGCCACCCGGTTGCCGACGCAGCGGTGGACGCCGAAACCGAACGACATGTGATGGCGCGGCCGCTCGCGGTCGATGATGTAGGCGTTCGGGTCGTCGATGATCTCGTCGTCTCGGTTGCCCGAGATGTACCACATCACCACCCGCTCGCCCGCATGGATGGTCTTGCCGCCGAGCTCCACGTCGCGCGTGGCGACGCGGCTCATATGGGCGAGCGGCGTCTGCCAGCGGATGGTCTCCGACACCATCGAGACGATCAGATCGGGGTTGGCCCGCAGCTTGTCGTACTCGGTCGGGAACTTATTGAGCGCGTAAACGCTGCCCGAGATGGTGTTGCGAGTGGTGTCGTTGCCGCCGACGATCAGCAGGATCACGGTGCCGCGGTACTGGTCGCGCGACATCGTGCGCGTCTCGGGGTGGTGGGTCAGCATCGAGATGAGGTCGATGCCCGGCTCGGCGTCGAGCCGCTCAGTCCAGAGCTCCTCGAACCGGCCGAAGCATTCCATCATCGCCTGGGCCTTGTGCGGCCAGCTCTTCACTGGTCCGTGCCCGGGCTGGTTCGTCACCATGTCGGACCAGTAGGGCAGCAGCCGTCGGTCCTCGAACGGGAAGTCGAAGAGCGTGGCCAGCGTCATCGCCGTCAGCTCCTTCGAGACGAGGTCGACCCAGTCGAACGGGACGCCGATCGGCAGCGAGTCGAGGATCTGCCCGGCCCGCTCGCGCACCAGGGGCGACATCTTCTGGATGTTGGCCGGCGCCACGGTCGGGCTCACCGCCTTGCGGTGTACGCTGTGCTCCGGCTCGTCCATGGTGATGAAGCCGGCGCCGCCGCGCCGCCGCGGCTCCTGGCCGATCGCGCGCAGGGCCGCCTCCTGCTCCTCCATCTGCTTGCGGTTGGCCAGGCCGATGCCATCCGCCGACGAGAAGGCCTCATGGTCGGTGTCGACCGCCATGATGTCGTTCCAGCGGGTGATCGACCAGTAGGGACCGAACTCGCTGTCGGGCGTGAAGTGCACCGGGTCCTCGCGCCGCAGCCGCTCGAACACGGGCCAGATGGTGTCGTTCCGGAAGCGGTCGGTGCGGGCCGGATTGAGCTCCGCCAGCGGGGTGGCCCAGGCCTCGTCCACTTCGGCCTGCGCAGCAGGCTTCACGGCGATGTTCATGGCGTGTCGTCTCCCTTCGCGCCGCCGGGAGACAGCGCGACGGCTGACCATCGTCGGGGATACGGGCTATGTCAATGGCTGTTGACTTGAGGGCGCCAGCCGCGCGTCCTCCAGCGCGAAGCGTGCGCCACGGTCGGCGATCATGATCGTGGGCGTGTTGGTGTTGCCCGACGTGATCGTCGGCATCACCGAGGCGTCAATGACACGCAGTGCGTCGAGGCCGAAGACGCGCAATCGCGCGTCGACCACCGCGAGGGAATCCGAGGCGAGGCCCATCTTCGCGGTCCCGACCGGGTGAAAGATGGTGGTTCCGATGTCGCCGGCCGCCCTGGCGAGCGCCGTCTCGTCGTCTCCTACGGTTGGGCCGGGCAGGTGTTCGACCGGGTGGAACGGACGCAGCGCCGGCTGGGCCATCAGGCGGCGGGTGATCTGGATGGCGTTGGCGGCGACGCGTCTGTCCGCGTCGGTGGCGAGGTAGTTCGGCGCGATCACCGGCGCGATCGCCGGGTTCGCGGCGCGCAGTCGGATCGTGCCGCGCGAGGTGGGCCTCAGGTTGCAGGCCGAGACCGTGACGGCCGGAAACCGGTGCAGCGGCTCCCCGAAGCGGTCGAGCGACAGCGGCTGGACGTGGAACTCGATGTTCACCCGCTCCTCGTCGGGCGACGAGCGCGTGAAGACCCCCAGTTGCGAGGGGGCCATGGTCAGCGGGCCGCGACGGAAAAGCAGGTACTGCAGGCCCATCCACGCCCGGCCGAACAACGAATGGTAGGCCGTGTTCAGCGTCTCGGCGCCTGTCACCCGGTAGATCGCGCGCTGCTGCAGATGATCTTGGAGGTTTCGCCCGACGCCCTGCCGCTCGAGCACGACAGGGACGCCAGCGTGCTGCAGCCAGTCCGCCGGCCCCACACCGGAAAGCTGCAGGATCTGTGTCGAGCCCACGGATCCGGCGCAGAGGACGACCTCGCCCTTGGCGCGCGCGGCGAGCGTCTGGCCGCCGCGCCGGAAGCGGACGCCTGTTGCGCGGCGGCCTTCGATCAGCACCTTCTCGACGAGCACGCCGGTCTCGAGCCGCAGGTTGGGCCGATGCAGGACCGGCTTCAGGAACGCCCGCGCCGCCGACCAGCGCATCCCGCGCCGCTGGTTCACATGGAACGGACCGACGCCCAGGTTGTCGCCCGTGTTGAAGTCCGGCGAGCGGGGCACGCCCATCTCCACGGCCGCCTCGGCTATGGCGTCAAGGATCGGCCAGCTCACCCTGGGGGCTTCGACCCGCCATTCGCCGCCAGCGCCATGGTGCTCGCTCTCGCCGAGGAAGTGGTCGTCCAGCCGTTTGAAGACCGGGAGGACGTCGCTCCAGCTCCAGCCGGCGAGGCCGAGCTGGCGCCAGTGATCGTAGTCCGCGGCCTGGCCGCGCATCGAGATCATGGCGTTGATCGCCGACGATCCGCCGATCACCTTGCCGCGCGGATACTTGAGCGAGCGCCCGTTCAGGCCCGGCTCGGGCTCGGTCTCGTACATCCAGTCCGAGCGCGGATCGCCGATGGCGAACAGATAGCCCACCGGCACGTGGAACCAGATCCAGTCGTCCCGTCCGCCCGCCTCGAGCAGCAGCACGCGGTTCGTCGGGTCTGCGGAAAGCCGGTTCGCCACCACGCAGCCGGCCGAGCCGGCGCCGACCACGATATAGTCGTACTCACCCTCCAACTGGTCCGCGTCGTCCGCCATGTGGCCTCAGCGTTTAGACGAGGTGTGGCGGCAGCTCCATCCACGGACCGAGCCCATCCAGGTTCTCCGGAAGCGTCCGGAGCAGGCGGTATTGGTCGAAGGCGCGGAAGTTGGCCCGGAAGTTGGCGAAAGCCTTGGTCCACCACATGCGTTTGCGCAGGTCCTCGGGGCTGAGGTCGGCGGCCGTGGCGCCCTTGCCGCCGAGCTCGATCTGCATGCCCATGGCGTTCTCGTAAGCGCCGGCCTGATAGTATGCTGCGCCCATGGACGCGTAATAGACAAAGAGCACGGCCGTCATCACGGCGTATTCTTCGCTGAATTGCTCGAACGTATAGTCCGGGTAGGCCTTCGTCTTGGCCATGAACTGGTCGTAGAACGCCCGCATCACCGTCTGCGCGCCCGCGCCGTCGTAAACCTCGGGCAGCACCGAGCCCGAGCCCATCAGGTACGCGAGGTCTGAGGGAACGGGGCCGCGGAACACGAGCTGGAAGTCTATCGAGAGCCAGCCGTCCGGATAGTCGGACCGGTCGCAGAAGAAGATGTTGTCGCCGCGCAGGTCGCCATGGCTGATGGTGCACGTCGCGCCGGACTTCGGGTCGGCCCTTGCGAAGAAGGCGTCGATCTTGCGCGTGAACATTTCCACGAGGCCCGGCCCGAGGCACTTGTCCCATGCCGGCTCTCCGATCAGGGCGCATCCGCCCATGCTGGCCAGCTTGTCGAAGATTTTGGCGCAGCCGGGCATCTGCGCCTTGTAGAGCGCGAGGTTCGCCTGCGACGCCCAGTAGTCGACGCCGAGCGCGTCGAGCCGCCGGGCTTTCTCGCCCCGGTCGGCGCCCTCCCAGGCCACCGCCACGTCCACAAGGCGCGGGATCATCTTCAGGACCTCGGCCAGGGTCAGCTCGTGCTCGTGCACCTTGTGCTCGGCGAAGGCGTCGGCGTCCTCCATCAGGAGCACCCAGCGGTCGGTGTCGGCGTCGAACGCCGCGAGGTGCGCCCTGGGCCGCGGATAGAACGCGCTGGCCGGCCAGCGATAGCCCTCGATGTCCTTGCGGAACATGGCCTGGATGGCGGGCTTGGGCATGAGCTCGAACGGCGGCCAGGCCTTGACCACGTAGTCGGTCGGGGCGTTGGTCGGCTCCTTGAAGACGCAGGAAACCTTCTTGATCGCCGAGAAGTAGCCCGCGGTCATGCCGACGCCCTTCTCGCTCTGCGACGCCACCTCGTTGTCAGGACCGATCGCGCCGGAGCGGCGCAGCGCGCGGGTCATGAACGCTGGGTCGATGTCGTCCAGACTCTTCGGCAGCAGGTCGTCAGGAACCTCGTCCACGCCGTCGCCTCCCGTTGTCTTGTTGTTATCCCGCGAGCGTAACCGGCCCGATTGCGCGGCGGCAAGACGCGGGGGCTACCTGGACGGCTGGGCCGTCGGCTGGAGCAGCTGGCAGGTGTGGTCCTGCAGTTCCTCGCCAGACGCGTAATCTCCGGCCTCGGGGTCGGAGCGGTCGTTCAGGAGAACAAAACCCGGAACCCCGCCTGGGAAGGTCGCGGCGGCGACCACCATCGTCTCGAGGCCCATGTTGGCCCGGGCCGCGGGATCTGACGCCGCGATCAGGCGGAAGAGGTTGAGGCGGCCCAGGTCGTCGGCCGAAAGGCGGCGGGCGCGGTACGCGTGTCCGGCGAGAGGCAGGGTCGTCCAGGCGTCGCCGAGGCTCGGCGACGCGGTCGCCAGGGCGGCTTTGACGTCGGCGCGCAGGCAGTCGACGTGGATGTGGAGCTGGTTCTGTGTCCGGCCGTCCATCGAGTTGACGGCGAGGCCGAGGTCGTCGCGCGGGATCGGCCTGCCGGCCAGCTTCTCGACGAAGCGGTGCGCCCGCCAAGCGTCCTGGATGTAGCGGACGCCGGCCGGCCCCAGCACCACCCGGCTCTCGATGCCGGTGGCGCGTTCGGTGGGAATCACCAGGACCTGCGTGGCCCCGTTGCGGTCCTTCAGCACCGCGTCGCCGCGGGAGAGATCGACTGCGAGGCAGGGGGAGGGATCGCGTTTGGTCGCCTCGTCCGGCGCGCATTTGCCGTGCACGATCTTCCAGAGCACTTCGGGGTCGAAGCTGCGAGCTGACGCCGGGGCCGTCGCCAGCGCAGCCATGGCTGAGAGCGCGAGGGCGAGGAGCGTAAACCGGGTCATGCCGCGGGGCATGGCGCGTAACGCGACGCCTGGCAATGACCCGCGTCCCGCGCCCGGCCGCACGGACCTATCGCGGCGCCAGGATCATCACCATTTGGCGGCCTTCCATCTTCGGCTCGTGCTCGACTTTGGCCACCGGCTCGAAGTCGACTTTGACTTGGTCCAGAAGTTTCATCCCCAACTCGGGATGCCGCATCTCGCCGCCGCGGAATCGCAAAGTGACCTTCACTTTGTCGCCTTCCTCAAAGAAGCGTTGCATCGCCTTCGCCTTCACCTCGTAGTCGTGGTGATCGATGTTCGGGCGAAGTTTGATCTCCTTGATCTCGACCAGCTTCTGCCGCTTGCGGGCTTCGTTCTTCTTTTTCTGTTCGTGGAATTTATACTTGCCGAAGTCAAGTATCTTGCACACCGGCGGATCCGCGCCGGGCGACACTTCGACCAGGTCGAGCCCCACCTCCTCTGCGGCTTCCAGCGCGGCGGACGTGGGCATGATGCCCTGCTTCTCTCCGTTCTGGTCGATCAGCAGAACGCGGGGGACACGGATGTCTTCGTTGATGCGCGGCCCATCCTTGGACGGGGGCGCGGGCATGGGACGACGAATAGGCTAAGCTCCTCGGGCTGTTTTCGCGAAAGCGCGGCGGCGAATACAGACGACGCCACCACTAGATTGAAATATGACCAACGGCCATCGCGCAATCAAGCCGGGCGGCTGGCCAGCACGGACGCAGCCTCCGCCACGGTGGCGGCTTGCAGCTCGTTTAGGGTCGGGGCGTGCAAAACAGTCACATGTCCTCGCGGCGCCGCGATCGTCGGGTCGTCCCCGCTGGCGAAGAGCGCGATCGTCGGCGCCCCGGCCGCGGCGATCAGATGCAGCGGTCCCAGGTCGTTGCCGATCGCGATCGCCGCCCGAGCGCCCAGCGCCGCGATCTGGGCGAAGTCGGTGCGGCCGGTGAGATCGCGGGCGCGGGGCGCCTGGCGCTGGATCGTGTGCGCCAGCTGCGATTCGCCGAGCGCGCCGATCACGACGATGTCGTAGCCCGACTGGCTGAGCCGCTTGGCGAGTTCCGCGTATTTCTCCGCCGGCCAGCGCCGAAACAACTCGTTGTGGGGCGACCCTGGGGCGAGCAGCACGAGCGGACGCTGGCCGCCGGCGACAGTGATGGCGCGGGGGTGGGCGCTGCGGGCCAGAATCCACGATATGTCCGGCGGCGACGCCGACCAGGGGCCCGTCGGCGCGTCCGGCCAGATGCCGGCGGCGCGCAGCTGGTCGGCCTGGCGCTCCAGCGGGTGCATCTTCGAGCGCTCACGGTTGCGATGCGGCAGGGCGCAGCCGAGAGCGACGCCTGACCATTCCGGGGCGAAGGGGCGCAAGGCCTGGAAGATGAGGTTGGTGCCGCCGTCGTTCTGGAGGTCGTAGACCCGGTCGTACCCGGCGTGGCGCAGGCGCAGGACCAATGCTGTCCAGGACGCCGGGTCTTTGGGCGCGCCATCGGCTTCGACGCTGTTGAAGAACGGGCTCGACGCCGCGAGCGCCGCGAAAGGCTGGGTGGTGAGGAGCGTGATCCGCGCCTTGGCGTGCGCCTGGCGAATGCGCTCGAACGCCGGGAAGGCCAGCACCATCTCGCCGACCCCGCCGAGCTTGATCACGAGTACTTTCGCGATGGTCCTGGTCTTCATCCGCACGCCTGCGGCCTGACTACCGAAATCCGAGGCCCGGCGCCACGGTCGCCTCAAAAAGGTGCGCTACCGACGCAACAGGCGCTCCACCGCCGCGCGCGCCTCCGCGCCGAGCTCGGGGTGGGCGAGGGCGAAGGCGACGTTGGCCTCGAGAAGGCCGATCTTGTCGCCGCAGTCGTAGGTCGTCCCGTCGAAGGTGAGGGCGTGGAAGCGCTGCGTGGCCATCAGGCGGACCATTGCATCCGTAAGCTGGATCTCGCCGCCGGCGCCCGCGCCCTGGTTCGCCAGGAGCTCGAAGATTTCCGGCTGCAGTACGTAGCGGCCGGAGATGAAGAGGTTGGACGGCTCGGTTCCGGGCGGCGGCTTCTCCACCATGCCCGTCATGTGCGCGAGGCGGCCGTCGAAGCCGCGCGTCGTCTCGCCGAGCGCGACGATCCCGTACTTGTGCGCCTCGCCCGGCGGCGCGGATTCGACCACCACGATGTTGCCGCCGACGGCTTCGAAGGCCGCGATCGCCTGGGCCAGGGCGGGGGGCTGGGCCCGCATCAGCATGTCGGGCAGGATCACGGCGAACGGCTCGTCGCCGACGATGTCCCTGGCGCACCAGACCGCGTGGCCGAGGCCGCGCGGCGCCATCTGGCGCACGAAGCTCATCGCGCCCGGCTGGCCCAGCTCGGCGCGGATATCGGCCAGGATCTCCGACTTGCCCTTGGCCTCGAGCTGCGTCTCAAGCTCGAACTGCTGGTCGAAGTAGTCCTCGATCGCGGTCTGGCCACGGCCGGTGACGAACACGAAGTGCTCGATCCCGGCCGCGCGGGCCTCGGCCACCACATGCGCCAGGATCGGACGGTCGAAGACGTTGAGCAGGTTCTTGGGCGTGGTCTTCGCCGCGGGAAGAACCCGGGTGCCCAGCCCCGCCACCGGCAGGACCGCTTTGCGGACAGTTTTCATGCGGCCATGCCCCTAGACGAGCCCGCCCGGCGAATCCAGCGCGCAGGCGCGCGATTGACTCCCGGAGGGGGCTGGGGACAGTGGCTTTCGGTGATCTGCACTTTCCTAGTAACGACCTTGTCTGTTCGGGTTGAAGAGCGGGAGAAACCCATATGACGCGCGTGCGAACCTTGGCTTTGACTTCGATCGCAGCTCTCGCGGCCGCGAGCCTTGCAGCCTGCAACCGCGGCTCGTCCAATAGCGAGGCGAGCAATGCGATGGCGGCGGCGCCAGCCAACAGCGCCCCAATCGACACGGCGGCCGACAACTCGACCGCGGCGATGTCCAACGCCACGAACGCGACGACAAAATAGGCGCCTCCGCGAGGAGCGCCCGGGGCCGACGCTCTGCGGCGCCTACTCCACCGTCACCGACTTCGCGAGGTTACGCGGCTGATCCACATCCGTGCCCTTCTGCACGGCCACATGGTAGGCGAGCAACTGGATCGGGACCGCGTACACGAGCGGCGCGATCAGCGGATCGCACGCAGGTCCGGCCACGACCCTGGCTTTCGCCGGCGCGCGCCGGGCCCCGTCGTCGTCCGTGATCAGGACCACGGGACCCTCGCGGGCGATCACCTCGCTCATGTTCGAGACGGTCTTCTCGAAGAACGCGTCGCTCGGCGCGATCACGACCACTGGCGTCGCCTCGTCCACGAGCGCGATCGGCCCGTGCTTCAGCTCGCCCGCGGCGTAGCCCTCCGCATGGATGTAGCTGACCTCCTTCAGCTTCAGCGCCCCTTCCAGCGCCAGCGCGTACATGGGGCCGCGGCCCAGGTAGAGCACGTCCTTCGCCTTGGACGCCTGCAGCGCCACGTCGCGGATCTGGTCCTCCATGTGGATGGCCTCGGCCAGAAGGCGCGGCGCCTCCAGCAGGCTGGAGACGAGCCGACCCTCTTCTTCCGGCGCGATCACGCCGCGCGCCACGCCCGTGGCGACGCCCAGCGCCATCAGCGCGCTGACCTGCGCCGCGAACGCCTTGGTCGAGAGCACGCAGATCTCCGGGCCGGCGTGGGTCGGGAGCAGAAGGTCGGCCTCGCGCGCCATCGTCGAGGTGTGCACGTTCACGACAGCGGCCGTCGCGAGGCCATGCTCCTTGCAGTAGCGCATGGCCGCCAGCGTGTCGGCCGTCTCGCCCGACTGCGAGATGGCGACGGCGAGTGTGCCCGGCGAGATCGCCGGCTGCCTGTAGCGGAACTCCGACGCGACCTCGACGTCGACGGGCAGACCGGCGAGGCGCTCGATCACGTACTTGCCGATGAGCCCGGCGTACGAGGCGGTGCCGCAGGCGACGATCTGGAGGCGGCTGATCGTCGAGAAGTCCAGGCCGGCGGGTGGCGCGGCGCGGCGCGCCACGGGGTCGAGGTAGGCGGCGAGGGTGTGCTGGACGGCGTCCGGCTGTTCGTGGATCTCCTTCTCCATGAAGTGCCGGTAGTTGCCCTTCTCCATCAGCGTGGCGGAGGCGGCGACGGTGTGCGTGGCCCGCTTCGCGGGCTTGCCGGCGGAGTCGAAGATGCGGGCGCCGGCGTGGTCGATGGCGACGTAGTCGCCGTCCTCCAGGTAGCTGATCCGGTTGGTGAACGGGCCGACCGCGAGCGGGTCGGAGCCGATGAACATCTCGCCCCTCCCGTAGCCGACGACCAGCGGAGGCCCGCGCCGCGCGCCGAGGATGAGTTCGTCCTCGCCGTCGATCATCGCGCACAGCGCGTAGGCGCCGGTCAGCCTGTCCAGCGCGGCCTTGAAGGCGGCGAGCGGCGCGAGGCCGGTCTCGAGGCAATGGTCGACGAGCTGGGCGACGACCTCCGTGTCGGTATCGCTCTCGAACCGGCGCCCCTCGGCGACGAGTTCCGCCTTCAGCTCGGCGAAGTTCTCGATGATGCCGTTGTGGACGACGGTGACACGGCCGGCCTTCTGCGGGTGGGCGTTGCGCTCGGTGGGCGCGCCGTGGGTGGCCCAGCGCGTATGGCCGATGCCGACGGTGGCCGTGAGCGGCTCCCGTTCCAGCAAGACCTCAAGGTTGCGCAACTTGCCCGGGGCGCGTCGGCGCTCGACGTGGCCGTCCACGACCCCCGCAACGCCGGCCGAATCGTAGCCGCGGTATTCGAGCCTCTTCAGGCTCTCGATGAGACGTTCGGTCACGGGCGCCTGGCCCGCGATCCCGATGATGCCGCACATGAAGTCCGGTCCCTTTGTGGTTCGTCGCACGGAAGGCTAGACTGCTTCGCCGGCCTTGCGGCGAGCGCCTTTAGCACTCGCCTGCCAGCGGCCTGATAAATCTCGGTTTCCTCACGTTTCGAGGTCAGCGGATCATGAGCACGCGCAGCTATTTCGGCACCGATGGAATTCGCGGCGAGGCCAATGTCCATCCGATGACGGCCGAAGTGGCGTTGCGCGTCGGTCTGGCGGCCGGCAAGCTGTTCACCAGCGTGGACGACCGCCGCCACCTGGTGGTGATCGGCAAGGACACCCGGCTATCCGGCTACATGCTCGAGCCGGCGCTGGTGGCCGGCTTCACCTCGGTCGGAATGGACGTCCGCACGTTCGGCCCGCTGCCGACGCCGGCGGTGGCGATGATGACGCGCTCGATGCGCGCCGACCTCGGCGTCATGATCTCGGCCTCGCACAACAATTTCGCCGACAACGGCATCAAGCTGTTCGGACCGGACGGCTACAAGCTTTCCGACGAGCGCGAGGCCGAGATCGAGCGGCTCATGGACGAAGGCCTGCAGGAAGGCCTCGCGGGTCCCAAGAGCCTCGGTCGCGTCGTGCGCATCGACGAGGCGGGCGCCAGGTATGTCGAGATCGTCAAGGCGACGTTCCCCAAGAACCTTTCGCTCGCGGGTCTGCGCGTCGCCATCGATTGCGCCCACGGCGCGGCCTACAAGGTGGCGCCCACGGCGCTCTACGAGCTCGGCGCCGAGGTCGTCCCCGTCGGCGTCTCGCCCGACGGCTTCAACATCAACGACGAGTGCGGGTCGACCTTCCCGTCCTCGATCGCTGCCGCCGTGCGGCAGTACCGCGCCGACATCGGCATCTCGCTGGACGGCGACGCCGATCGCCTCGTCATCTGCGATGAGAAGGGCCAGATCGTCGACGGCGACCAGATCATGGCGCTGATCGCCGCCTCCTGGGCCGCGAAGGGCGCGCTGACGGGCGGCGGCGTCGTGGCGACGGTGATGTCGAATCTCGGTCTGGAGCGTTTCCTGGCCGAGCGCGGCCTCGCGCTTCACCGCACGCCGGTGGGCGACCGCGCGGTGATGGTCAAGATGCGCGAAAGCGGGATCAACCTCGGCGGCGAACAGTCGGGCCACATCATCATGGCCGACTTCTCGACCACCGGCGATGGCCTGATCGCGGCGCTGCAGGTGCTGGCCGAGCTGGTCCGTTCCGGCAAGCCGATGAGTGCGCTCGCGCACCAGTTCCACCCCGTCCCGCAGAAGCTGGAGAACGTCCGGTTCGCCGGCGGCCGGCCGCTCGAGCACTCGGCGGTCAAGAGCGCGATCGCCGAGGCGGAGAAGCGTCTCAATGGCGCGGGCCGCATCCTCGTACGTGCTTCCGGCACCGAGCCCCTTATCCGGATCATGGCCGAGGGCGACGATGAGAAGCTCGTCGGCCAGCTGGTGCGGGAGATAGCCGGCGCCGTGAAGGCGGCGACGCCGTAACGGCTGGCGGCGGCGCGCGCCGCGTCGCCTGAGGTCAGAATCCGATGCCCTGGGGTCCGAAAGCGCCGGGCCAGCCCACCGCGCCGGTGCGCTCGCGGCCCACCAGCGAGACCGCGCCGCTGCGGTTCCAGAAGAAGCGCAGGGCGAGGAAGGCCGTGTTCGCGCGAAAACTCATGGCCCCGGAGACCTGCGTGCGCGTGTAGCCTGCGACGACCGACACAGGCAGGCGGTGCGAGGGCAGCACCTGGGCCAAGGCGGTCCAGTCTGCTTCCTGGAAGCGTGCTTCGTAGCCGCTCCAGTCAACAGATCCGAAGAATCCGATGTCCGGCGTTGCGTACCAGTACCCGGCCCCGCCAGCGTAGCCGCCACGGGCGTGGCCCGAGAACGCCCCCGCCTTGGCCGCAAGCGTCACCGACTGGCTCGGAAACCAGATGTCGTAGACACCGTAGTTGACCGTGCCGGATCGCCCCCTGGGGTTGTCGAAGCCGTGGCCGCCGAGAGTCGCGCCGAGACGCAGGGCCTGGCTGGCCCAGGTGAGGTTCTCGGCCAGCGCGTACTGCTGCGAGGTGAAGCCCGGCCCAGTGGCGTTCAGATACGCGAGGTCGGTCTCGAGGCTGATGGGTGAGTTTGTGAACGAGACGCCTTCCGTGCCGGCAAGACCCCAGACCCCCACGCGCGGTCCGTCGCTGGACTTCGCCGTGGCGGCGTTGGCGATGAGGGTGGCGTTGGAGGCGTAGGGCCCCGCCGTGGCTTCGCCAGCTGCGAAGAGCGGCAAGGCCAGCGCGCGCAGCATCGCCAAAGCCACGGTCATCGCGCGCCGGGAGCGTCGTGCGGGCGGCATGCGGTCGGGCTCCCCTTGCAAGGTCGAGCCTCAGCGTGCCGCCAGCGTTGCCGTCGAACTGCGGCGTTCGTAACATTCGGCGTGGATTCATCCGCTCAGAGCCGTGCCGAAGCGGTCCTGGCAGGCAACCCCTGGTTCGCCCGGCAGCCGGCCGCGTTCCAGGACGCTCTGCTGCAACGCGGCCGCATCAGTCGCCTCGCCAGGGGCGAGTGGATCTTCGCGGAAGGGGACGAGGCGACCGGCCTGTGCGCCGTGATCGACGGCGCCCTGCGGCTGGAGGTCGCGGTGGACGACAGCCGCACGGTTCTCATCAATATCCTCTCCATGGGCGCGGTCGTCGGGCAGAGCTCGCGTCTCGGCGGCGGGCCCCGCCTGGTCACGGCGCGCGCCGCCCGGCCGACCGATGTCTTCCGGGTCTCGGATCGTGGCCTGCAAGAGATTTGCGAGCGATCGGACGGCGCTTGGCGCTCGATTGCGGAGCTCGTCTACGAACAACTCGCCTCGACGATCCGCATGGCCGCGGCGGCGACCGCCTTCTCGCCCCGGCAGCGCATTCTCGCAAGGCTGGCCATGCTCGCGGCCAATCATCCTGGTCCCGCCGAGCAACCCCTTGTCCTCGATGTCGCTCAGGCCGATCTGGCCGAGATGACCGGACTGTCGCGCAAGTCGGTGAACCGTCATCTCGTGGAGCTGGAGGCCAGCGGCCTGCTCCGGCTCGGCTATGGCCGCGTCACGGTGTCCCCCAGACTTGCAGATGGGGATGGGGTGTCTTGGTCGTCGGTTGAAGCGCGGTTGACGCAAGCGCCCTGACGCCCGGCTTCGCCGAACCTTGCCGCGCGCGCCCCGACGGCGTGACCGCCGATATCACCCCGCGCCGTTGAAGATGACGCGTCGGCTTTGCGGGCGCCGCCGGCGATTATTACAGACTGGACAGATTTCTGGAACGCGCGTTAACCTCACGCCAATCCGTGTCGCTCGACCGGCGCGGTGCAGATAACGATACCCGTCCCGGGAGGCGACATGGCGTACGAGCCCGCGTGGCAGCGGAAGGCGGCGTCCCGCGAAGCGCCGAGGCGCAAAGGCGCAATCGCATGCATGCTGTTCATGGCCGGCATGGGCGCGGCGTTCTGGATAGGGACGATCTGGGCCTCGCAGGCCTGGCTGGGCTGGTAGCCGAGCCGGATTTCAGGGCCGGCCCACGCTGACGTAGGTGAACCCGCGTGGCCGCAGTTCCTCTGGCTTGTAGACGTTGCGCAGGTCGACCATCAGCGGGCGGCGCATCACCTCCCTGACGCGCTCCAGGTCGAGGGCGCGGAACTCGTCCCACTCGGTGATGATCACCGCGCAGTCGGCGCCCTCGAGCGCTTCGTATGGCCCCGCCTTGAAGTCGACGCCGCGCAGCATCTGCCGCGCCTCGTGTCCTTCCGGGTCGTAGGCCTGAACCTTCGCGCCCATCGCCTGCAGCGCCGGCACGATCTCGAGCGAGGGAGCGTCGCGCATGTCGTCGGTGTTGGGCTTGAAGGTGAGACCGAGTACGCCGATGGTCTTGCCTGCGAGCTCCCCTGCCAGCGCCTTCGCCACCTTGCCGGCCATGGCGCGCTTGCGGGCGTCGTTCGCGCGCGCCGTCGCCTCGACCAGGCTCAGGGGCGCCTTGGCGTCCTGCGCGGTGCGCACGAGGGCCAGCGTGTCCTTCGGAAAGCATGAGCCGCCGTAGCCGGGGCCGGCATGCAAGAACTTCGGCCCGATCCGCTTGTCGAGACCGATGCCGCGCGCCACCTGCTGCACGTCTGCGTCCACCGCCTCGCAGAGGTCGGCGATCTCGTTGATGAAGGTGATCTTCATCGCGAGGAACGCGTTCGCCGCGTACTTGATCAGCTCGGAGGATCTGCGGCGCGTCCACAGAATGGGCGTTTCGTTGAGGTTGAGGGGGCGGTAGAGCTCGGCCATCACCGGGCGCGCACGCTCGTCCTCGAGGCCCACGACCACGCGGTCGGGCCGCTTGAAGTCCTCGATCGCGGCTCCCTCGCGGAGGAACTCGGGATTGGAGACCACGGCGAACTGGGCGTCGGGCCGCGCTCTCCTGAGGATTCCCTCGATCTCGTCGCCAGTGCCGACCGGAACCGTCGACTTGGTGACGACCACCGTGAAGCCGTCGATGAGCGAGGCGACCTCTTCGGCCGCAGCGTAGACGAACGATAGGTCGGCATAGCCATCGCCGCGACGCGACGGCGTGCCTACCGCGATGAACACGGCGTCGGCTGCGCCGATCGCTTCGCGCCCGTCCACCGCGAACGAGAGTCTTCCAGCCTCCACGTTGCGCGCCACAAGGACGTCCAGTCCAGGCTCGTAGATCGGCATCTGTCCTTCGTTGAGCCGCGCGATCTTGCCCTCGTCCTTGTCGATGCAGGTCACCTCATGGCCGAAGTCGGCGAAGCAGGCGCCCGAGACTAGGCCGACGTATCCGGTCCCGATCATCGCCACGCGCATGTGCTCAATCCCTTAGTGCTCGCGGGCTGCAAGGCGCGCCCTCCGCCTGAGGGGCGCGCAGTCGAAATCCGAGCGCCCGGGTACGCCACCTCATATCTCCTGGTTATAGGCGCCGACCTCCGGCTGTCGGGCGAGTCGCGGCTTCGCTTCCTCGCGAAACAGGGCGCGCATGTCGTCCTCGGATCTGACGCTTTCGACCACGACCACGAGCTCCGGCTTGTTCGACGAAGCCCGCACCAGCAGCCACGAGCCGTCCTCCAGCGAGACGCGCGCCCCGTTCACCGTGTTAACGTCCACGATCTTCCGTCCAAGGATGGTCGCGTGTTGCGCGCCGAGCGCCTGGTATTCCTTCACTACGCGCTCGACGACCTCGTATTTCACCTCGTCGGGACAATGCGGAGACATGGTGAGCGACGTGTAGGCGGTCGGCAGCGCCTTTCTCAAAGTGCTGAGCTTCTGGCCCGGATGGCGGTCGAGCATGGCGAGGATTGCGGCCGCCGCGATGAGGCCGTCGTCATAGCCGCGCCCGAGCGGACTGTTGAAGAACAGGTGGCCCGATTTCTCGAAGCCTGCCAAGGCGCCGATTTCGGCGGTCTTGCGCTTGATGTAGCTGTGGCCGGTCTTCCAGTAGACTGTTGTCGCGCGCGCTTCCTTGAGCACCGGGTCGGTGGCGAAGAGGCCGGTCGACTTCACGTCGACCACGAATTTGGAGCCCGGGTGGTCGGGGGCGAGGTCCCGGGCAAGGATGAGCCCGATCTTGTCGGCGAAGATCTCCTCGCCGGTGTCGTCGACGACGCCGCAGCGGTCGCCGTCGCCGTCGAACCCAAGGGCGAGGTCCGCCTGGGCGTCCCGGACGGCCCTGGCCATCGCCTTGAGCATGGCGTGATCTTCCGGGTTCGGATTATAGTGCGGGAACGTCCAGTCGAGGTCGCAGTCCACCGGCACCACCTCGGCGCCCATCCGCCGCAGCGCTTCAGGCGCGAACGCCCCGGCGGTGCCGTTGCCGCAGGCGCAGACCACCCGGATCGGCCGGCTTAGCACGCAATGGGTCGCTGTGTCGGCGATGTAGCGCTCGGCGACACCTTCCGCCTGGGTCACGCTGCCGCCGGAGACCTCCTTCCAGGCTCCTGTGAGCACGATCTCCTTCACCCGGGCGATCTCGTCGGGCCCGAAGGTCAGCGGCGGCGCGCAGCCCATCTTCACGCCGGTCCAGCCGTTCTCGTTGTGGCTGGCGGTCACCATCGCCACGCAGGGCGCGTCGAGGTCGAACTGGGCGAAGTAGGCGATCGGCGTCGTGCAGAGCCCAATGTCGAGCACCTCGCAGCCGGCGCTCATCAGGCCCAGCGTCAGCGCCTGCTTGATCGAGAGGGAATACGAGCGGAAGTCGTGACCGGTCACGACGCGCCGCTCGCCCCGTTCCGCGAAATACGTTCCGAGGCCGAGGCCGACCGCGCGCACGCCCATCAGGTTGATCTCGGAACCGAAGAGCCAGCGGGCATCGTATTCTCGGAAGCCTGTCGCCTTGACGAGCGGGGTCGCTTCATAGGCGGGCGTCATCGGCGCCAGGTCGGCGGAGGGCTTGGGGAACAAGGAGCAGGCTTCTTAGGCTGGAGGATGGGCGGCGCCGGGGCCGGGCGCCGGGTGGGCCCTTGGCGTGACCTTTGCCGGACCGGGGGCGCCGGGCCGGCGCGCTGGCGGCGCGGGGAGCGAGGCGAGTGGCCGACCGAACGGCGCCGGAGAGCGCGCGCCCTCGCCCTGCGGCCACACCATCGCCAGGGCGATAAGCGCCGCGGCGACGAGGGCGATGACGGGGAGCGCGAGGCTGTCTGGCATTCAGCGCGCGTATAGCCCGGCCAGGCCGGGCTTCAAAGCGCCTCACGCGCCTTGCGCGCCCGCTGTCCAAGGTGCAAGCAGTCGCGCCCGCAAAACCCTCCCGGTCGCCGCGCCCATGCCAACACTCGTCCTCCTGCGTCACGGCCAGAGCCAGTGGAACCTCGAAGACAGGTTCACCGGCTGGGTGGACGTGGATCTCTCCGCCAGGGGCGAGGACGAGGCGCGGCGCAGCGGAGAGCTGATCGCAGCCGCGGGCCTCGAGCTCGATCGCGCGTTCGCCTCGGTGCTGACCCGGGCGATTCGCACCGCCGACATCGCGCTCGCGGTCGCCGGCCAGCTGTGGATCCCGATGGAGAAGCATTGGCGGCTGAACGAGCGGCACTACGGCGGGCTCACCGGCCTGAACAAGCGTGAAACCGCGCAGAAGCACGGCGCCGAACAGGTGCTGGCGTGGCGTCGATCGTACGACATCCCGCCGCCGCCGCTGGCCGCCGGCGGGCCCTACGACCTGTCGGCCGACCGCCGCTACACGGGTGTTGCGGTGCCGGCCACCGAGACGCTGAAGACGACGCTCGATCGGGTGCGGCCATACTGGGAGACGCGAATCGCGCCGAGCCTGTCCGCGGGGGATCGCGTGCTGGTGGCGGCGCACGGCAACTCCCTGCGCGCGATCGTCAAGCTGTTGTTCGGCGTTTCCGACGAGGCGATCCCCGCCGTCGAGATTCCGACCGGCAATCCGCTGCTGGTGGAGCTGGACGCCGGCCTCAGGCCGACGGCCTCGTGCTACCTTGACGCCGAGCGCGCCGAGCGGCTGCCGGCCACGGCCTGAGCGGCCTCGCCGCCTGGAGTCCCGAGCGCGACGCCGTGAAGGCATCGTTAAGCCAAGCTCCCTAAGCTTAATGGGAATTGCCGAACCAGCCCCGTCGGAAACCCATGGGCGAGGCCGCCACACAAGCCGTACAGCATCGCCGCCTCACGCAGGCTGAGGTGGACGCCATCTGCGTGCGCCATGATCGGCTCTGGTCTTCCCGCGTCGGCGGTGCGCGGGCCGTGTTCACCTGGAAGGACCTTACCGGGCTCGACCTGTCGAACCGCAATCTCTGCGACGCTGACTTCACCGGCGCTATCCTCGCCGACTGCAATCTGCAAGGCGCACGGCTCGACAACGCCAACCTGTTCGGGGCCGACGTCCAGAACGCCAACCTGCGCGACGCCTCGATGCGGCGCACGGACCTGCGCGGCGCCTGCCTGCGCGGCGCCGACCTCACCGGCGCGGATCTGTTCGAAGCGGACCTGCGCGAGGGCACCATCGCCGCGGCGGATCGGTCGCTCGGGCTGCGGATCGTCGAGCACCAGGAACGGCAGGCGAATGCGCAGGGGGCGATCCTTGCGGGCGCCAACCTCGAGCGATCGCGCCTTTCCGGCGTGATCGCTCTGAAGGCGGACTTCTCGGATGCGATCCTGAAGGACGCCAAGCTCATCCGCGCCAACCTGAAGCAGGCGAACATGTCCGGCGCCAACTTCGCCGGCGCCGACCTTTCCGGGGCGGACCTTTCGGGCGCCAATCTGCGCGATGCGGTGCTGGTGGGCGCCAAGACCTACGCCTGGAACGTCCAGAACGCCGATCTCGCCGGCGTGCTCACCGATGCTCCCGCGGGCAAGGACGTTTCTCAGATCCCGTTCGACGAGATGCTGCGCGCCCACGCCGTGTGGTGCGAGACGAGCGGCCGCGCCGGCAAGCCCTCTGTGTTCGACGGCGCCGACCTGCGCGCCTTGAAGTCGATCCGGGGGCTCAACCTGACGGCGCTGTCGGCCAAGGGCGCGGTGTTCTACGGGCTCGACATGTCGGGCGTGCAACTGCAGGGCGCGCGCCTGGAGGGCTGCGACCTTCGGACGTGCAACCTGCGCAACGCTGACCTGCGCGGCGCCCGCCTCAGCGGCGCGAAGCTCAACGGAGCGGATTTGCGCGACGCCCAGCTCGGCCCGCTGCTGATCTCGCCGGACAGGTCGCTCTCGTGCGACCTGACCGGCGCCTCTCTGAAGATCGCCGACCTTGCCCGCGCGGACCTGCGTCAGGCGCGCCTGACCGGAGCGGATCTCTCTCGGGCGAACTTCTCCGGCGCCCTGCTGAAGGGGGTCGACGTGACCGATGCGATCCGGACCGGCGTGCGAGGCTTGGACGTCCTCTAGCCATGTTCGCGAGGGCCCAACCGCCGACCGCCCGCCGCCGCCTCAGCCAGGCCGAGCTGGATCTGATCATGGACGCGCATGAGCGCTACGTGACGGGGCGGCCCGGCGGACGGCGCGCGTCGTTGCGCTTCGTCGACTTCTCCGGGCTGGACCTCAGCGGCCGCAACCTCGCGGACGCGGATCTCTCGGCCTCGCTGCTCGATCGCTGCCGGCTGGCGCGGACGAAGCTCGATCGCGCGAACCTGTTCGGTTCGGACCTGCGGGAGGCCGATCTGCGCGGCGCCTCGCTCGTCCGCGCGGACCTGCGCGGCGTCTGCCTGCGCGGCGCCGATCTCACTTGCGCGGACCTGACCGACGCCGACTTCCGTGAAGGCCATGTGGCGCTGCCGGATCGCAGGGCGGGCCTGGCGACGGTGCATCACGAGATGCGCGTCGGCGTCATCGACAGCGCCATCCTGAAGGGCGCGACCCTGAACGGCTCGCGCCTCGACGGCGCGTCGGCCTTTGCAGCCGATTTCACCGAGTGCTCGCTGCGCGGCGCCAAGCTCGCGGGCGCCAATCTCAAGGACGCCAACCTCGGCGGAGCGATCCTGGAAAACGCGGAGGTGTCCGGCGCCAACCTCGAGAACGCCAACCTCGAGGGTGCGGTTCTGACCGGCGTCGATGTCTCGCGGGCGCGCACGGTCGGGGCGCGGCTCGCCGGAGCGCTGATCGCTCCGACCGAGGAGGCGAAAGCCAAAGCGCCGCGCCTGACGGCCGCGCTCGAGGCGCACGAGGCCTGGTGTGCGAGCGGCGGCAGGACGGGCGCCCCGGCCCGGCTCGACGGCGAGGATCTGCGGCCGCTGGCCAGTCGCCTGCGCGGCGCCAAGCTCACCGCCGCACATCTGACGAACTGCTGTCTCGTGGGGCTCGACCTCACCGGCGCCGAGCTGCAGGGCGCCAATCTCGAGGGTTCGGATCTGCGCGGCGCGATCATGAAGGGCGCGGACCTGCGCGGCGCGCGCCTGGCCAGGGCCAACCTGACCAAGGCCGACCTGCGCTCCGCCCAGGCGGCGAGTCTCCCGCTGGGTCCTGACCGCGCAGCGCCCGCGATCCTCACGGCCGCCCGTCTGCGCTACGCGCAGGCGCAGGCCGCCGACTTCACCGCCGCGGTGTTCGCGTCCGCCGACCTGCGCGGGGCCGACTTCACCGGGGCGATGCTCGTCGGCGCGAGCCTAGCCGGAGCGGACACGACGGCGGCCGTGGGGCTGCCGTAACAGAGAAAAGGGCGGCGCCCTCGCGAGCGCCGCCCCCAGCATGGCGGGATGGGCCTCAGGCCGCCTTTTTGTCCTCGATCAGCGAGGTCGAGCCGACGCCGATCTCGATGCGGCGAGGCTTGAGAGCCTCCGGCAACTCGCGTTTCAGGTCGATCGACAGCAGGCCGTCGGCGAGCTTCGCCTCGGTGACGACCACGTATTCGGCCAACTGGAAGCGGCGCTGGAAGTTGCGCTCGGCTAGGCCGCGATGGACGAAGCGGCGCTCGGCGTCGTTGGCGGCCTTCTGGCCGGTCACGGTGAGCACGGCTTCCTTCACCTCGATGGTCAGCTCGTCGGGCTTGAAGCCGGCGACGGCGATCTCGATGCGGTAGGCGTTATCGCCGGTGCGCTCGATGTTGTAGGGCGGATAGCCGGTGGCGGTCTCGGTGGCCGCAGCGTCGAGCAGGTCGGCCAGGCGGTCGAAGCCCACGACGGAACGATACAGGGGGGAGAAATCGACGGTGCGCATAAGCATCCTCCTAGGACAGCAAGGTTGCACGATGTGTACGGATCGTCCGCGAGCCTCAGGCGGCCTCGCGCGTGACCCGGAAGGCCCGGTCGTCCAGCGCCTTCAGGAATGAGGTGGGGACGCGGCTGGCGGGTTCAAGGGCCCGGCGGGTCAGGCCTTCAGGTCCGGATCGAGCGTCGCGCCGGGTTCGAGCTGCACGCCGAACGTGTTCAGGAACATCGACACCTGGGTGTACTGGCCGGCGGTGAAGACCACGTCCATGCGCTGCTTCTCGTCGAAATGACGGCAGAGCGCGGCCCATGTCGCCTCGCTCACGAAATGGTCGCGGACCAGCTCGTCCGCGGCGAGGATCAGGGCCGAATCCGCCTCCGACCAGCCGGCCCCGGCGCCCTGCTTGATCCGCGCGATCTCGTCCGCCGTCAGTCCCTCGCGCAGGCCGATGCGGGTGTGCTGCGCGAACTCGTACCCCGACTTGCACAGGAAGCCGACGCGCAGGATCACGATCTCCCGCTCCCGCGCCGGCAGGCTGTTGCGCCGCGACAGCACGTAGGAGCCCCATTCATTGAACCGGGTCAGGGCCTTCGGGGCGCGGGCGAGGGTGCGGAAGATGTTGATCGGCGGACCGGCGGCGGACATCGGCGCCAGCGCCGCACGCTGCTCGTCCGTCATTTCCGCGTCGCGCAACGGGGCGATTCTGGGCGCCGAAAGCCGCATGGAGTCCTCCTTGGTGATCCGGCGCGGACGTTACGGAGCGCTGCGCTCGCAGTCGAGGACGTCGCGCCTAAGCAGCGTTTACATTTCGCGGCGCGGCGGCCAAATAGCCTCGCCCGACAGGGCGTGAGACACCAACAGGGATAGAGAAGCGATGTCGCGCCTCGAAGAGCTTACCGAGCGGATGAAGGCGGCCGTGGGCGCCGAGTCGGGCCTCGGCAAGACGCTGAAGTTCAACCTCAAGGGCGAAGGCTTCGTCTACATCGACGGCGGCACGGTGACCAACGAGGACAAGCCGGCCGACCTGACCCTCACCATCACGATGGACGACTTGGTCCAGCTCGGCGAGGGAAAGCTCGATCCGATGACCGCGGTGATGACCGGCCGGCTCGGTCTTTCCGACATGGGCGTCGCGATGGGGCTGCAGGGCAAGATGCAGGCGCTCTTCTCGAAGCTCCAGTAGCCTCGAGGTGGATAGCGCGTCCGCTCGCCCTGGCCGGCCCGTGTCCGCTGGCGCGAGTGGCGAGGGACCAGCGCCGCTGTTCGGCACGGACGCCGCGCCGGTCCCGCCAGGAGCGAGCGCCGAATGGTTCGCAGGCGCGGGCGGCCTCCGCCTTCGCGCAGCCTATTTCCCGACCGCCGAAGCGGCCCGGGGGACCGTGGTGCTGAGCGGCGGCCGGACCGAGCCGATCGAAAAGTATTTAGAGGTCGCCGGCGAGCTGAACGCGCGCGGCTTCGCGGTGGTCTGCCACGACTGGCGCGGCCAGGGGCTGTCGCAGCGCCTGCTGCCCGAACGGCTCAAAGGCCACCTGGCGGGCTACCGGGACGTGCTGGAGGACTACCAGGAGCTGATCGCGAGGTTCGAGACGCGGATGCCGAAGCCCTGGCTGGCCATCGGCCACTCGATGGGCGGGGCTCTCACCGCGCTCGCGCTGGCCACAGGCGAGCGGCGGTTCGCCGCGGCCATCCTGTCCGCGCCCATGTTCGGCATCCTTACGCGGCCGTTGCCGCCGGGGCTGGTGAAGTTTCTCGCTGTCGTCCAGAGCCGTGTCGGTCTCGGTGGCGGCCTCGTGCCCGGCGCCAGCCTCGCCGCGCCACCGCCGCCGTTCGAGGCCAATGACCTCACCCACGATCCTCGCCGCTATGCGCGCAACGTGGAGCAGGTCACGTTGCGTCCCGAACTGGCGCTCGGGCCGCCGACCTGGGGCTGGCTGGACTTTGCATTTGCGGCGATCCGCGAGCTGAGGTCGGGACGGGGCGCCGGGCAGGTGAGCATCCCGGTCGTGGTGGTTGCGGCGGGCGACGACAAGCTGGTCGACAACCGCGAGCTCAGGCTGGTGACCGAGCGGTTCCCGAGAGGCCGGTGCGTGGAGATCGCCGGCGCCTCGCACGAGATACTGCAGGAGACTGATGCGTTGCGGGCCGTTTTCTGGCGCGAATTCGACGCGCTGGCGCAGACGCTCGGCTGACTATTTCGCCGCCCGCCTGAGCGCCACCAGCGCCTCGTCAAGCAGCGACCGGTCGCCCGCGATGGCCATCTGGCCGCCGTGACGGCCGATGCGCTCGCCGCGCCAGTCGGTCACGCAGCCTCCCGCGCCCTCGATTACCGGCACGGCCGCTTCAACATCCCAGCTCTTCAGTCCGGCCTCCAGCACCAGGTCGATCGCTCCGGCCGCGACCATGGCGTAGGCGTAGGCGTCGCAGCCCATGCGGGCGAGCCGGGCGGCGGCCCGCACCTGGCGCCATGCGGCGAGCTCCGCGCCGTCGAAGCAGCCCTCCGCGTCGGTGGTGGCGATGATGGCCTCGGCGAGCGGGACGCCCTTCCGCACGCGCAACGCCCGTTCGGCGCCTCGCGCCAGCAGCCGCGCGCCGCCGGCGTGGCCGACGAACACCTCGTCCAGATAGGGCTGGCCGATCGAGCCCAGCACGGGCGCGCCCTCGAAGCGCAGGCCGATGAGCGTGGTCCAGACCGGCAGGCCGGCGACGAACGCACGGGTGCCGTCGATCGGATCGAGCACCCACACGAACTCGGCGTCGGGGCGATCCTCGCCCAGCTCTTCGCCGATTACCCCATGCTGCGGGTACCGGTCGGCGATCCGCCGACGGATTTCCGCTTCGGCGCCCCTATCGGCGAGCGTGACCGGGTCGTAGCCGCGCGTCGCGGGCTTGCCTTCCATGCCGTGGTCGCCGCGGAACAGCGGCAGGATGACCGCGCCGCTGGCGCGGTTGAGCTCGAGCAAGAAGGTTTCCAGCTCGGCGAGCCTAGCGTCGTTCAGCATGGAGCTCCCTTAGCCTGTCGTCGCCGGGCCTTGGAAGCGTGCGACCGGAACAGTCAGGCCGCGTCGGTGTCCCGGCCGAGCGTGCGGGCGAGTTCGAGGAGACGGCGGCGCGGACGCTCGCCGAGGGCGTGGTAGGTGCGCACCAGGTCGGCCGATTCGTCGCGCGTGCTCGGCGCGGGCGGCGCCTCGGAGAGGCCCTCGAAGAAGTAGTTCATCGGCACTTCGAGCGCGCCCGCGATCCTCCACAGTCGTGCGGCCGAGACGCGGTTGGCGCCGCACTCGTATTTCTGGATCTGCTGGAACCGCACGCCACAGGCGTCGGCCAGCTGCTGCTGCGTCAGCCCCAGCAGGCGCCGCCGGCGACGCATCCGCTTGCCCAGATGGAAATCGATATCGTCGCTCATCTCGCCCGCCTGGAGGGTTGGACCTCGTGCCAGTTCGGCACGCTCGCCACACCCGGCCGCAAAGCGCGTGCCGCCATTGCCGTGGCGAGGTGCGGCGAATAGGGAGGCGCCGATGACGAGGTCGGCGCGTCTGCAGCATCTGGAATGGCGGCTCGAGGCGGCGGGCTACGACCTGATCGCGGGGATCCTGCGCATCGTTCCCATCGACGCGGCCTCGGGCTTCGGCGCCTGGCTTTGCCGGGCGCTCGGACCGCTTACCAGCGCGCACCGGACGGCGCTCCGCAACCTGCGCCTAGCGTTCCCTGAATGGGACGAGGACCAGCGGCGCGCGATGGCGCGCCGGCAGTGGGAGAACTTCGGCCGCGTCCTGTTCGAATTCTTCCTGATGGACCGGATCATGGCTGATCCGTCCCGCGTGGAGGTGTTCGGGCGCGAGCGGCTGGACGCGATCGTGTCGTCAGGCAAGCCGGCGGTGTTCGTCAGCGGGCATTTCGCCAACTTCGAGGTCATGGCCGCAACCAAGCGGCTCGTCGGCATCGAAGCCGTGCTGATGTACCGCGGCGTGGAGAACCCGTACATCGACAGGCGCATGCGCGAGAGCCGCCGACGCTACGGGGTCAACCTCTTCGCACCGAAGGGCGTCGAGGGCGGGCGCGGGGTGATGGCGGCGCTGAAGCGCGGCGTCAGCGTGGGCGTCCTGGCGGACCAGAAATACTACGAAGGCCCGCTCGTCCCGTTCTTCGGACACGGCGCTCGCTCCCAGCATGCGCCAGTCCGGTTCGCGATGCGCTTCGGCGCGCACCTGCAACCTGGATGGGTGGAGCGGACGCGCGGGGCCCGGTTCAAGGTCTACGTCGCCGAGCCGATCCCGCTGCCGGAGGGGGGCGGGGCGGAGGCCGTCGAGGCCGGCGTGCGCGCCGTCAACGCGTTCATCGAGGAGCGCGCGCGGGCGAGGCCGTGGGAATACTGGTGGGTGCACAGGCGCTGGCCGGACGCGCTGTACGCGGAACTGGCCGCACAGGGCTACTGAGGCGAAGCGTCAGCCCTCGCCGGCCTGCAGTTCCCGCCATCGCTGCAGCGCCTGGACCGGGCCGGCGTAGGCCTCCTGCAGGCGCGGGTTCCAATAGCGCAGGGACTCGAGCGGGATCTTCTTGCCGCTGACGGCGCAGATCACATAGTGGCCCGGACGCAGCACCATGATCTCGCCGTCGCCGTAGTGGACGTGCGCGATGTCGCCGAGCTTGCCGAGGTCCTTGTCGAAGGCGTTCATGGGCCAAATCTAGCGCGCCGGCGCCCCGATTAGAAGAGATCGCCCTGGCTGGGGTCGGGCGCCGCCTTGCGCGGCTTGCGGCGATATGGCGCGCCGTCGATCATCGCGCCGCGTTCGCCGTCGGTGAATTTCAGCGTCACCGCCTCGCCGGGGTCGAGCGTCCGGGCCGAAAGAACGAGCGATCCGTCGGCGCGCTTCACCAGCGCATAGCCGCGGTCGAGCGGTCCCTCCGGGTCGAGCGCCAGTCGCTGGCGCTCGAGCGCCGCCAGCCGCTCGCGCTCGCGCTGCAGGCGGCGCGCGATGATCGGGCCGAGCCGCGCCCCGAGGTCCGCGACACGCTGGCGCTGCTGGGCGATCGGCCGGTCGAGCAGCGTCCGCTTCAGGGTCGCGGCGACGCGCGCAAAGGCCTTCTCGTGGTGGAAGACATTTCTCTCTAGTCCCGAGCGCAGGCCGCTGGAGGCCATGTCGAGCCGCTGCGTGGCGAGGCTCAGCAGGTCGTGCGGGCGCGGCAGCCCCCGTGCGGCGACGGCGAGGCGCGCGCGCCGCTGCTCGATGGCGCGCGCGCCGCCGGTGATCAGGCGGCGCTCGTGATCGGCGAGGGCGGCGGCGAGGTCCGCCAGCACTGGCGTCGCCATCTCGGCGGCGGCTGTCGGCGTCGGCGCGCGGCGATCCGAGACGAAGTCGATCAGCGTGGTGTCGGTCTCGTGTCCGACGGCGGAGATCAGGGGGATGGCGCTGGCGGCGGCGGCTCGGACCAGAGCCTCGTCGTTGAACGGCCACAGGTCCTCCACTGAGCCGCCGCCGCGCGCCACGATCAACACGTCCGGCCGGGGGATCGGGCCGCCTCGCGCCAGGGCGTTGAAACCGGTGATCGCCGCGGCGACCTGAGACGCGGCGGCGTCGCCCTGCGTCAGCGAGGGCCAGACCAGCACGTGGCAGGGCCATCGCTCGCGGATACGATGGAGGATATCGCGGATGACCGCGCCGGTCGGGCTGGTGACGACCCCCACCACACCCGGCGTCGACGGCAGCGGCCGCTTGCGCGAGGCTTCGAACAGACCCTCGGCCGCAAGCTTAGCCTTCAGCTTTTCGAGCTGTGCGAGCAGCGCGCCGACGCCGGCCGGCGCCAGGGTCTCGATGATGATTTGGTACTGCGAGCGGCCGGGGTAGGTGGTGATCCGGCCGGTGACGATCACCTCCATGCCGGTCTGCGGCCTGATCGCCAGGCGCTGGACCTGCGTGCGCCAGATCACGCCGGCGATGCTGGCCCGCTCGTCCTTGATGTCGAGGTAGACGTGCCCGCCCGAATGGAAGGTCACCTTCGAAAGCTCGCCGCGCAGCCGCACGAAGCCGAAGGCGTCCTCGATCGTCCGCTTCAGCGCGAACGCGAGCTCGGAGACCGTGTAGGCTTCAGTGTTGGAGGCGCCTTCGGCTGCCGGGGCGTCAGACATCACGCGAAAATAGCCGACCACCCCGTCCCTGGGGAGGGACAGCCAGTCGCGAGACCGGCGGGGTGGGCGGAACGCCGCGACACGCCGACGCGCATCCACCCCGGCCGCCCCGCGGCCTATCCCTCCCCATGAACGGGCAACGTCAGATGTACCGCCTCAGCGAGCGCGTGAGCTCGGCGACGGAGCTCTTCTTTTTGCCCTGCGGCGGAGCGTAGGCGACGCGGGCGTGGTCGATGCAATACGGGCTCGCCTCGTCGCTCGCGCGGCGGCCGCAGAAGGTGAAGTCGTTGCTGGACGGATCGCCGATCGGCCACTTGCACATATGCGCGCCCAGGGTCAGCACAGTAGCCGTGCCCGCCAGTTCGACGAACGGCCCCGGCGGGCGGACGACGGGCGCGTGATGTGCGCGCGGCTCGGCGGTCCGGGCGCGAGGGGCCGGCGTCTGGATCGGCCTCGGCGGCCGGGGCGCCTTGAAGGCGGGCCGGCTCGGGTGCGAGGGCGCCGCGCGGCCAGATAGCCCGAGGCGGTGCACCTTGCCGATCACCGCGTTGCGGGTGACGCCGCCCAGCTGCTTGGCGATCTGGCTGGCCGAGAGGCCGTCCAGCCAGAGCTTCTTCAGCGTTTCAACCCGTTCGTCCGTCCAGCCCATGGCCATCTCCAGCCACTTGCGTCGCGTCCGTCCCCACGGAATGGGACGCAAGATGTTGTAGCCCTGGCCGAGCCTGCCGACATCGGCCTACTAGATATCGTAAACAAACGATGAAGGACCACAATAGGCGCCGGGTCGTTTTGACGGAGATGTCCACAGAATCCATATCTTGAATCGCCGTGCCGCCACGCCTTGCGCGTCGCGAGCCGTCGGCGCACATCTGCGCTATGCGAGACATGCCGATCAGCGCCGTCGCTCTGGCCGAGCCGCGCGCCTATCGCGGAATCAACTGGGCGGGCCTGATGGCCCTCTACGTCCGCGAAGTGCGCCGATTCTGGAAGGTCGGGTTGCAGACCCTCGCAGCGCCGATCGTCACGGCGCTGCTTTACATGCTGGTGTTCGTGGTCGCGGTCGGCGGCGTGCGGCCGAGCGTCGAGGGGGTGCCGTTCGCCACCTTCATCGCGCCGGGCCTGATCATGATGCAGATCCTGAACAATGCGTTCTCCAACTCGTCGTCGTCGCTGCTGCAGGCGAAGATGAACGGGTTGATCGGCGACTTCCTCACCCCGCCTCTTTCGCCCGGCGAGCTCGTGGCCGGCTTCGCATTCGGCGCGCTCACCCGGGGCATAC